>NZ_NPFZ01000028.1:0-402877 GCF_002259425.1 Rhodococcus sp. 14-2470-1a | reverse complement strand
TTGAGCGACCACGGAATGAAGAAGAATCGTTGCTCTGACCAGGGAACCTGGGCTTACACCGGTTCCTGGCAGCCGATCGAACCCGTGCGGACTCCAGTGTTGCGTGTCGTTTGGGCGACGAGTCGCAGCAGGCGACGTTGCCGCATTCGAGGCACTGCCGCAGGGCGACCCATTCCGTCCCCTCGCGGATGCATTCATGGCACGTACCGTCGGACAGGTTCTCCGCCACCGGGTATCGGTCCAGTTCCTCGCACCCGGACCCGGGGTGGACGCGCCGCGCATTGGACACCTTGATCTCACTGCGGTCCTCACCCGCGATGTCGATCATCGACTCCTCGACGTCGAGCATGGCGAGAACCTCGCCGACCACCTCGGACGGGACGGTGCCGGTGCTTCTGATCTCCAGGATCCGCGCGCGCTCGGCCTCGATCATCGTCAGGCGAACCCGCGCGTACAGCTCGCTCGGGGTCTCCTGTCCGGCGGTGGTACCCAGCCGTTCCCACGCCGAGAAATTCCGCTGCTCGACGCGTTGGCGGACCAGGGCTTCCACTCCGTGCGGGTCGTCGTACTCGAGATCGTCCAGTGCCTTCTCCCCGGCCTTCGACGCCTGCTGCAGCAGGGTCGCCCGCGCCAACGCGTCGTCCATCGGGTCCGGCGACGGCACCTTCAACAGACGAGCGAGGACCGGCAACGTGAGGCCCTGCACGAACAGGGTTCCTGCCACCACGGTGAATGCGATCAACAGCAGGATTTCGCGGTACTCGGTCCCCAACGGGATCACGAACGCGGCGGCCAGCGTCACCACTCCGCGCATGCCGGCCCACCCGATCAGAAGCGTGTAGCGCCACGACGGGACCACACCGGTCGACGCGTCGGCGCCGGGATGAATCAGCGCGAAACGCGCGACGAACACCCACACCATGCGGATCGCGATGACGCCGACGAGTGTCGCGGCGCAGACGGCAATGATCGTCGTCGCGGGCAGAGCACTGGTCCCGACGTCGCGGAGCAGCCACGACGCTTGCAGACCGATCAACAGGAAGACGGCGTTCTCGAGGATGTAGGCGATGGTTCGCCAGTTGATTCGCTCGGCGATTCGAGACTGCGCGGACTGCAGAATGGGCGCCTTGTGCCCCAGCAGAAGCCCGGCGACGACGACGGCGAGCACACCCGACGCGTGCACCTCCTCGGCGAGAAGGTACGCGGCGAACGGGACGATGAACGAAATGGCGGTGTCGAGAACAGGATTGGTCAATCGCCGACGCAGTTTCGCGACGATCACGAAGGTCACCAGACCGATGGCCACGCCCCCGCCTGCGGCCACGAGGAAGTCCAGTCCGACCCGACCGACGTGGACCGAATGTCCGAGGGCGAAGATCGCCGTGCTCAGCGCGACCAACGCGGTGGCGTCGTTGAGCAGGGACTCCCCTTCGAGAATGGTGACGACGCGACGAGGCAGTCCGATGCGGCGGCCGATCGCAGTGGCTGCGACGGCGTCCGGAGGCGCGACGACGGCACCGATCGCCAACGCCGCCGGCCACGAGATGCCGGGGAGGAGTGCATGTACGACGGCACCGATGCCGAAGGTCGTCGCGATCACCAGAACGATCGACAGCAGCAGGATCGACCGTCGGTTGGCATTGAAGTCGACCAACGACGATTGAATTGCCGTGGCGTACAGCAGCGGCGGCAGCAGTCCGAGAAGCACCACCTCCGGTTCGAGGTGGATCTCGGGGACTCCGGGAACGTACGACGCCGCAGCCCCCACGAGAATCAGCAGCAGGGGCGCCGGGACGTCGAGTCGTTCGGCGAGTGCCGCGACCGCGAGGACACCGATCGCGAGCACGACGAGCAGGACAGCAATCTCCATGAGGAGATTGTGCTCCCGGCGTCGTCGTCCGTCAGACGCGGTCCAGGCGCTGCACGTAGTGCAGTGGTGGGTCGATCGGATTGTCCGCGTCCAGCTGCGCTTCGCCGATACGGCGAAACCCGGCCTTCTCCAACGCTCGCCACGACTGACGGTTGCCCGCGACGACCGGAACGATGATGCTGTTCGACGAGGGATAGGCCCGGAAGGTGTCCTCCGCGAACGCCGCGATCAGTCGCGTTCCTCGGCCTCGATGGATCTCGGACACCTCACCGATGAGGTAGTCGATCGTGGTGGCCTCGGGCGGCATGTCGATGTACGCGGCGATCGCCGCGAGGTCTTCGGGGTAGTCGACCCATCTGCAGCGTTGAACCAGCGCGAACGGCGCGCCGTCCTCGAAGGCCAGCAGATCCTGCGCAGGCTCCTCGCCGCGCGCCACGGGACCGAAGTCTCGTTCCACCGCGGCGACGGAGGAGTCCTGATTCCACCACCGCGCAACGTGGGGATGCGACAGCCACTGCCCGATCAGCGGGAAGTCCGCGTCGACGACGCGTCGGAACGTGATCACGAACCGTGACGGTAATCCGAACTCGTCGCCGACGCCATGGATTATGCGTCCGCAGGTTCAGGTGAGCTTGTTCGCGCTCTCGATGGACTCCGCCAGCTGCCGGAGCCAGTCGGCGTACTCGGCGTAGGTGTTGGGGCGCTTGTCGTCCCAGTCGAGGACCTGGCCGGCCGCTACTGCGGGCAGAGACCGGTAGATCACCGAGTCGGCGAGGATCGGTTTGCTCGCCGGGTATTCGAGGACGATGTCGGCCGGGTACTGCGGCACGTTCTCCCAGCTCACCGTCGACCACGGGCCGTCGGCTTCCGGGCCGGCGAGGGTCAGACCGAGCTCGCGCAGCAGTTTCAGTACGACGAGGTTCTCGGTGCCGATGTAGATACCGTCGGTGTCGACGTTCAGGGGCATGACCGTCAGCCCCGGCTCGGCCGACACTGCGTCCTTCACCCGTTGCTTCGCTGCCTCGAAGTCCTCACGGTCCGCCGCGATCTCGGGGCTGTCGACGTCGGCGCCGAGAGCCTCGGCGATGGATCGGTACTGGTCGAGCGACTCGTCGATCGACAGACTGACGTCGACTCCGAGAAACGGTGCCACAGCGGCGATCTGCTCGGCCTGTGCGGCGTCCCACCACGTCCAGGACTGCGGCGCAGTCTTCTTCGAGTACCCGATGATCACGTCGGGATCCAGCGCTGCAGCTGCTTCGGTGTCGAACACCGAGTCGGTGCCGATGACGGTCATCCGATCGGCTTCGGCAGTGCCGAGCGCGGATCCGTCGGCCAGTCCGAATCCGAACACACCGTCCGGGCGGATGCCGTAGTCCCATAGCGCGGCAGCACTGTACGCGTCGACGACGATTGTGTCCGGCGGTGAATCCGCCGTCACGGTGTTGCCGAATGCGGTTGTGTAGTTCCAGGATTCGGTGGATTGCGGTTCGTCCCCGGAAGTGGTCGAGCAACCGGCGGCGAGGGCGAGTACTGCCACAGCGGAGGTGGCGCGAACGATAGCTTTGTTGAACACGCAAGCAAAGCTAACCCAGCTAAGCCTTACCTAGCAAAACGGCCCGCTCGCGCCTGCCGGTCTTGCCAACCGACGAGCGCCCGGTCGCCTAGAGTGAATCACGTCGGCCGAGCGCAGGTACAGGACGCAGGGAAGGACGCACCCTGGTGAAATGGTGGCTGTTCCCCGCGTTCGGCATCGTCGCCTGCGCCGTGTACCTGTCGATGCCGGCGGGCACTCCCTCGAACACGCTCTTCGTGGCCGTCTCCGTCGCGTCCGTCGCCGCAGTCGTCGTCGGCGTTGCAGTGAACCGGCCCGCATCGATGTCCGGGTGGATTCTGATCGCGATCGGGAGCGGACTCTGGGCCCTGGGTGACGCGACGGCGTTCGCTCTGGCGACGGCGGACTCGCCCCCCGCCATCACCGTCGTCGACATCATCTATCTCGCCGGATACCCCGTTCTCGCATCGGGGCTCTACCTTCTGGTCCACCGGGGCTGGCGTCGAGGCCAACTCGGTCACGTGGCCAACAGTGCCATCGTGATGATCGCGTTCGGTCTGTTGCTGTGGGTGTTCGTCGTACGTCCCGATTCGGTCGACGTGTCCACCGCCGAAGGAGTGCTGGCCGTCGCCTATCCGGCGATGGATGTGTACCTGCTCGGTCTGCTCGTTCACTTCGTCGGCGCACCGCAGTGGCGGAGCGCCTCCTATCGTCTGCTCACCGTCGCCGTACTCGTCGTGCTGGCAGCCGATCTCGCCGCCGAAGCGACCTCCACTTCGTTCGTCGGAATAGGTACGGGCGTGACCGACGCCGGGTATCTGGCCTTCTACCTCCTGGTCGGAACGGCCGCTCTACACCCGTCGGTGTGCACTCTCGCGTCGCCGAAACCGCGACGAGGCCCGGCGGACACAGCGGCTGCCTCGTTCAGCTTCCCCACCGTCGTGGTCGTCACTGCCGCTACTCTCACCGCGCCCGCAGCCATGGCCATCCTCTTGATCCGCGGCGAACCGGTGGCGGAATGGGGCTGGGGCGTCGTGGCATGCGCCACCGTTCTCGTCGTCCTCGTGTTCATCCGCGTGTCCGAGCTGCTCCTGCTTCTGGCACGACAGACGCGTGCACTGCGCAGCGTCGCCGAGACGGACCAACTCACCGGCTTGTCCAATCGCATCGGCGTCGAGAAATGGATGTCCCACGACAGTCGCCGCGACACACCACTGGCGTTCCTGATCATCGACGTCGACCGGTTCCACGAGATCAACGACACCTTCGGCCACGGTATCGGTGACGACGTGCTGCGCGCGGTTGCGATTCGGCTCGGCGCTTCGATCGGTCGAGTCGGCGTGATCGGTCGAGTCGGGGCCGACGAGTTCGCCGTGGTCCTGCACGCCGAACGATCGGACGCCGTCAGTGTCGCCGGGCGCCTGCATGCGTCACTGAATCAGCCCGTTACCGTCGGCCCGGCCACGCTGCTCGTGGAAGTCAGCATCGGCATTGCCCTGTCGGCGAACAGGACTCGATCCGACGTCTCGGCCACCACCGAAGGATTGGCCAAACAGGCCTATCGCGCAACACAATACGCAAAAACAGTGCAGCCACGTATTGCCGTGTACGACAGTTCGATGGACCGCGACAACAGCGCCCAGCTGTCACTGCTCAGCGAGCTGGGAAACGCCATCGAGCAACGACATCTCGCTATCTACTATCAAGTGCAGGTCGACCTGACGACGATGAGGGCGATCGGTGTCGAAGCCCTCCTGCGATGGAACCATCCGGAACGCGGTCTCGTCGAACCCGCGGCATTCCTTCCCGTGGCGGAGCGCACCGGCCTGATCAGACCGCTACTCGACTACGTGCTCACCGAGGTCGCCACCCAACGGCACGCATGGAGCGAAGACGGCATCGACCTGACCGTGTCGGTCAACATCTCGACCCGAAACCTGTTGGACACCACACTCGTCGAGCAGGTTGCGCGAGTACTGGACACCTCGCACCTCGACCCGTCGACACTCGCGATCGAGATCACCGAGACGTCGTCGATGACGGACCCGCCAGGGGCGATCGAAACCCTGAACCAGCTGCGTGATCTCGGCGTCACGCTCGTCATCGACGATTACGGCACCGGGTACAGCTCGCTCGCGTACCTGCAGACCCTGCCCGTGCAGCAACTGAAAATCGACAAGGTCTTCGTCGCCGACATGACATCGGTCGTCGCACACCAGGTCATCGTTCGTTCCACGATCGACCTCGCCCGGACACTCGGGCTCACCGTCGTAGCCGAGGGGGTCGAGGACGAGCAGACGCTCCTGGCGTTGAAGGAACTTCGCTGCGACCACGCTCAGGGCTTCCATCTGGGCCGTCCCGTGCCGGCCGCCGACATACCCGCGGTGGTCGCTGCACTCGAACAGAGAATCGGCGGAGAGGTGCAAACATCATGACTTTCGGCAACGGCGCCGGGGAACACATGTCCGTTCACACGGCCATCCGGTCGAGGCGTGACGTCCGCGCCGAGTTCGACGGAACGTGCATCGACGACGCCATGCTGCACCGAATTCTCGATGCCGCCCACCATGCGCCCAGCGTGGGCAACACTCAGCCGTGGGACTTCGTGGTCGTGCAGTCACCGGACACCCTTGCCGCGTTCGAGAGGCACGTTGCCGCCGAACGAGTGGCGTTCGCCGAATCGCTGCCTGCGGACAGGCGCGCGACGTTCGACCCGATCCGCATCGAGGGAATCGAATCGAGCCGCACAGGGGTCGTCGTCACCTACGACCCGGAGCGCGGCGGCACACACATCCTCGGGCGCGCAACCGTCGACGACACCGGATTGTTCTCCGCGGTACTCGCCATCCAGAACCTCTGGCTCGCAGCGGTGTCGGAAAGAATTGGAGTCGGCTGGGTCTCGTTCTACCAGGAGCAGTTCCTCACCGAACTACTCGACATACCGTCCCCGGTGCGGCCCATAGCGTGGCTGTGCGTGGGACCGGTCACCGAATTCCAGGAGGTCCCCGACCTCGAGCGCTTCGGCTGGCGCCATCGCCGTCCCCTGTCCGACGCCGTTCACCACGAGCGGTTCCGGCGGCAGTAGTTCACCAGCCCCAGCTGCCCGGAATCCCCTTGAACGGGCCGACGACATCGCTGGTGATCCAGCCTTCGTAGAACCCACCTTCCTGCGGGGTGGCGCGTTCACCGTCGACCTCGCACTCCAAGCGACTGGGCGAGAACGCGAGATGCCCTGTGATGGGCAGAAATTGCTCGGTCGGAGTCTCGTAGCTCCACGCCGCGCCTTCGCTGACCGCGTCACCACAGACGACATCCCAGTACGTCGCCGCGCCCTTCCATTCGCAGTGGGTGGACCGTGCCGCCGACGGCCTCAGGGCATCTGCGGCGACGTCGTCGCGCGGGATGTACCACGTCGGGGGATGGCTCGTTTCGAGGACTCGCCACGCCTCCCTGGTCTCGGCGACGAGGATTCCCCCGAACCTGACGGTGATCAATCGGTTCGAATGCTCCAGACGCGGAGGGCGAGGGTAGTCCCACACCGACTCCTGCCCGGGGCCTGGCTGTAGCGGCCTCACGTCGGTCATCCTCTCGATGGTGCCACGGACTGCGCCGGTCCATCGGAGCTCACTGCCTCGTGCCTGCTCAGGGCGCATCGACCGGGTAGAGATCCTCGACGCGGTCGTCGTCGAGAACCCATCGGTCCACGTCGACGAGCGGATCGACGTCTGTGGTCTCCGGCTGTACTCGTTGCGTGGGCCGAACGGACGGCATGTCCGGAACGGTCTCGACGATAGGTCCGGTCGGCCGGGTGATCTCGCGAGGGTCTTCGATGCCGGCACCGGTTTCGACGGCCTCGGGCGCGGGGGCGTCGGGCGTGGGGGCGTCGGGTGTGGGGGCGTCGGGAATCTGGTCGACCGTCACCACGGTGCCCGACGGCACCCTGACCAGAATGCCCAGGCCGTGGGTGGCGGCGAGCAAGCTGACCGGCGCAACGGTGGCGATGGTCGCCGACAGCGCCGGATGCAATGTGCCTGCACCGGAAATGAAGGCGTGCATGGCGTTTGCCCCGATGCTGACGAGAGCGGCCGTGACCAACACCGCCCAGAAGAAGCGTCGACCACTGCGTTGATCCTCGAACTGGGCGAGAGCGATCACCGAAATGGTGGCCTGCAGAATCGTGCCGTCCACGATGACGGGCCACAGCCAGGACAGGCTCCGTGGAACACCCGCCATGGTCGCCAGGTCCCACAGCGCAGCGAAACTGAGAACGAACGACGCAATACCGATGACGGTGGTGATGACGACCGCACTAGCCAGCGTCGCCCGCAGGACCTTGTTCATGACTCGACATCCTGCACCTGCCCACCGACAGAAAGCCTCGCCCCTCAAGCTCCGACGGCCGCTGCGTATCCGACGACGCCCGCCATACAGGTGAGCATGCACACGACGAGGGTGCCGACGGCGAACGGCCACGCAGAGCGTCCGCGAGCCAGGCGAACGAGAGTCGTCACCAGGCCCGCGACGCCGACGAGCCCCGCCGCCCCCAGTGTTGCTCCGACGGCGGTGACCGCCCCGTCGGCACTGCACGTCTCCGGAGGGCAGTGATCGAGAAACGCCAGCGAAAACACCCCGACCAGCAATGCCACCCCGCCGAGCATCACCGTGAACACGAGAGCAGTCACCGAGACGGCGACGTCCCATCCCTTCACCCGAGGCGGCAACGGAGTTCGATCCACGTCGGTGAGACTAGGCCACCAGGAGTGGAGCCTGCAGGAACGACCCGTCAGACCAGGAGTGGAGCCTGCAGGAACGACCCGCTAGGCGAAGCGAGCTTCGGCGCGGTAGTAGTCGGCGCGATCGTGCGCGGACATTCCGCCCCACACTCCGTACGGTTCGTTCACCGACAGCGCGTGCGTGCGGCATCGGAGGAGCACCGGACACGTCGAGCAGATGTCCTTCGCCTTGCGCTCGCGTTGCGCGCGAGCGCGTCCACGCTCCCCCTCCGGGTGGTAGAACACCGACGAGTCGTACCCACGACACCGACCGTGCAACTGCCACTCCCACACATCTGCGGTCGGTACCGGCAACTCCACCGGCCTGGACGGCGCACCTCTCACCATCGGTGTCTCCTCTTCGGACGCTCGTGCGACAAGGCTCGTGACCTGTCCGCGCGGATGATGTAGTCGTGAACTAGTTCACTTTCTCGCATTCACCATATTTTTGGCAAGAAAGTCGTTCATTCGTATGCTTAAAAACCAGCACCGCTGCTTCATACCCCCCCCCGCCGGACCGAACGTGACGTTCGGTCACTTGAAGTGAGCGAATGTGCCGTTCGGTCACTTGGAGTGACCGAACGGTTCATTCGGTCCGAAGATAGGTCTCGAGTTCGGCGATGATCGAGGCGGCGATGTCGGCGGGTGGTGGGCCGACGTCGATGACGATGGCGGGTTCGTCTGGGTCGATGGGTTCGAGGGTGGACATCTGGGTGTCGAGGAGGCCGCTGGGCATGAAGTGGTTCATGCGGGCGTTGAGTCTGCCGCTGATGCGTTCGCGGGAGCCTGCGAGGTGGACGAAGACGACGTTGCCCTCCGAGCCTCGGCGGAGGATGTCGCGGTAGCTGCGTTTGAGTGCCGAGCACGTGACGATTCCTGGCTCACCTGCTTCTGCGTGCGCTCGGATCCAGTCCGCGATGGTCTCGAGCCACGGCCATCGGTCTTCGTCGGTGAGTGGGTGGCCCGAGGCCATTTTCGCGACGTTGGCGTCGGGGTGCAGGTCGTCGCCCTCCTGCAGGTCCCATTTGAGTGCTCCGGCGAGAATGCCTGCGACGGTGGACTTTCCGGATCCGGATACGCCCATGATCACCAGTACCGGGTGCGTTGTCATGTCAGATCACCACACTCAACGCCAGGACACCGGCCAGGCCTGTCACCGAGATCACGCACTCCATCACACTCCATGTCTTCAGATTCTGCACGACGGAGGTACCCAGGTATTCCTTGACCAACCAGAATCCGGCGTCGTTGACGTGCGACAGGAAGAGTGAGCCTGCGCCGATGGCCAGGACCATCAGGGAGACGTGGGTCGAGGACAGTTCTGCTGCAACAGGAGCCAGGATTCCCGACGCGGTCACCGTGGCCACGGTTGCCGAACCGGTCGCGACGCGAATCAGTACCGCGACCAACCAGGCGAGGAAGAGAACGGGGAGGCTGCTGGATTTGATGGCGTCGGCGATGACGTCGGCGATTCCGGTGTCGATGAGTACTTGCTTGAAACCGCCTCCGGCGCCGACGATCAGGAGGATTCCGGCGATCGGGGGCAGTGAGCTCTCGAGGGATTTCGCGATCGCGGGCCGGTCCATTCCACCTCCGCGGCCGAGGAGGAAGATTCCGGCGAGGACGGCGATTCCCAGCGCGACCACGGGTGTGCCGAGGAAGTCGAGCAGACCCTTCAGTGGTGAACTCGATTCTGCGGCAATGACATCGGCCGCAGCCTTGCCGAGCATGAGGACCACGGGCAGCAGGATCGCAGCAAGGGTCGCCGCGAATGTCGGGCGTCGGCGCGATTCCTCGTTCTCGGATGTTTCGAACAGGGCGGGAACCGGCACGTCGACCCACTTGGACGCGAGCTTGCCGAACAGCGGTCCGGCGACGACTACCGTCGGGATCGCGACGATCACTCCGAGACCGAGCGTGAGTCCGAGGTTGGCGTCCAGAGCGGAGACGGCGACGAGCGGGCCCGGGTGCGGCGGCACGAGACCGTGCATCGCGGACAGTCCAGCCAGCGTCGGGATGGCGATTCGAATCAGAGGCTGACCGGACCGCCGGGCCACCAGGATGATCACCGGCATCAGCAGGACGAGGCCGATCTCGAAGAACATAGGAAGCCCGATCACGGCGCCGACGAGCGCCATCGTCCACGGAAGGAGCGCGGGCGAGGATTTCCCGACGAGTGTGTCGACCACGCGGTCCGCTCCGCCGGAATCGGCGAGCAGTTTTCCGAACATCGCGCCGAAGCCGATGAGGATGCCGACGCTGCCCATCGTCGATCCGAAGCCCTCGACGAACGCTGCGACCGATTCGGCTGCACCGAGTTCGGCGGCGATTCCGACTCCGACGGCTCCGATGGTCAGGGAGACGAACGGGTGGAGTTTGAGCCAGGTGATGAGACCGATGATGACCGCGACGCCGACGATCGCGGACAGGATGAGTCGAGCGTCCGACGCGGTGGCGCCGTCGGCGGCCTGAGCAAGTGTCGTGAGCATGGGCATTTACCTTTTCGGTGAGGTGGTCGGCACCTCCCCCGGGAGGTGACTCGGCTCACTATGCCCAAAAGTACGACGAATGACAAGACCTCAGCCGATTTGTACTACAAATAGCTAGACGGGCACCACTCGCTGCAGGAACACGATCTGATCCGCGACGACGCGCTCGAAGGCGTCGCCGACGTAGATGGCGAAGTGCCCGTCGGGATAGCTCATTACCTCGCCGCGCGGCGCGCGTGCAGCGTGCCGGAGAGTTGCTTTCGCCGGGGCGACGGTGTCCGTCTCGCACACCGTGAACAGGATCGGACACGTGACGTTCGACGCATGACGCCCCGGTCGTCGCAGTGGGATGTCCAGCCCGACCCTGGCGAGAACCTCGTTGCGGAACGACGCCCCGCTGGGAAGGAGCGCCAGGTAACCGTCGAGCGCATCCTCGGACGACATCAGCGCCGTCGCGCCCGGCTTGTCGGCGAGCGGGATCGTTCGGGGTGCTCGGCCGAGCGCAGAACCGAGCTTGTCGCGCAGAGCGCGAGCAGTAACACGCACCGCGACCAGTGGATTCGTCGCAAGCGCCGATGCAATGCCGTCGGTGAAGGGGCACTGGGAGATCACCGCATCGACGTGACCGTCCCGCGCCGCCGCGACGATCACGTGCCCGCCGCCGAACGACGTGCCCCAGAGCACGATCTTCTCGGCCCGGGTGCGGGCGAACGCGATGGCGGCTGCCCAGTCTTCCAACTGTTCGTCGATGTCGAGGAGCTGACGCGGCTCGCCGTCGCTGCCGCCGAAGTGCCGGTAGTCGAACACCAGGCACGAATATCCCTGGGCCGCGAACTTCTCCGCGAAGGCGTCGAGTCTCATCTCCTTGACGCCGCCGAGGCCGTGCCCCATGACCACCACCGGTGCACCGGCAGCCCCCTGGTAGAACCAGGCGGCGCACTCGATACCCCCGGACGGAAAACGCACGTCGACTCTGTCTGCAGTCATTGGACATCCCTCCCGCCCGTCACAGTAGCGGGAAGAGAACCCGGCGCACACGTGGCACGATCGAGAAGTGGTAGCCGAATCCTTGCAGTTGCACGTCACCGTCCTGGAGAAACTGGGACGCGACATCGTCGACGGAACGATCGTCCCGGGTACCCGGATTTCCGCCGACGACGTGGCTGCCCGCTTCGAGGTCTCGCGGACCGTGGTGCGCGAGGTTGTCCGCGTGCTCGAGTCGCTCGGGCTCCTGACCGTCAGACGCAAGGTAGGCATCACCGTGCAGGAGTCGACGGCGTGGAACGCGCTCGATCCGCTGGTGATCCGGTGGCAACTGGCAGGCCCCGATCGCGCGAAGCAGCTGATCGTTCTCAGTGAACTTCGTTCCGGCATAGAGCCTTTGGCTGCTCGCCTGGCCGCTGATCGTGCGACCCCGCAGCAGTGCGGCCAGTTGACCGCGGCGGTGATCGGCATGTCGGCCACCTCTCGCGCCGCGAATTCCGACGCCTATCTCGCTCACGACTCCGATTTTCACCGCACGTTGCTCGCGGCGTCGGGCAATCCGATGTTGCGCTCGATGTCGGAGATCGTCGTCGAGGTACTCGCCGGTCGGACACGGCACGCGTTGATGCCGCACCAGGCCGATCCGGAAGCGATTCGTCTCCACGGCGTCGTCGCGTCGTCGATCCAGGCCGGGGACGCGGCCGCCGCGGAGCAGGCCATGCTCGAGATCGTCACCGAGTCCGCCGCCGCGATGTCCGCGACTGCACGGGGTGAGTGACACGATGCCCACTGCTCGACGCACCGGCCAGGGCCGTGACGAGTCACCGCGATCCGTGGGCGCCCTGGTGGACGAGGCCCTCGGTTCCGAGGCGCAGCGTGAACGTCGCCGACGAATCCTGGACTCGACTCTCGCGCTGGCATCGAGGGGCGGGTACGACGCGGTGCAGATGCGTGCGGTCGCCGAACGTGCCGACGTGGCTGTCGGAACGTTGTACCGCTATTTCCCGTCGAAAGTGCACCTGCTCGTGTCCGCGCTTGCCCGCGAGTTCGAGAAGATCGCCGCGAAACGCACGTTCCCGTCCGGCCGGACGCCGCGGGAACGCATGCATCTGGTCCTGAGTCAGATCACACGTGCGATGCAGCGTGATCCGTTGCTCACCGAAGCGATGACCCGAGCATTCATGTCGGCCGACGCCTCCGCGGCCGCCGAGGTCGATCATGTGGGTCGATTGATGGACCGAATGTTCGCCGAGGCGATGAGCGACGGTGATCCGACACAGTTGCAGCTCAACATCGCTCGTGTCGTCAGCGACGTCTGGTTGTCCAATCTGGTGGCGTGGTTGACGCGACGATCGTCGGCGAACGATGTTGCGATGAGGCTGGAATTGACCGTCGACCTGCTCCTCGGAAACGCCGAAGCGTCGATGTGACGTGAGGGGACCGGTGAGCCGGTTCCGCGGCTATCGCATAGATTCATTCGAGTGACTGCTCTGGAACTGCCACTGGAACTCCGACGCGCTCTCATCGGCGTCGCCCGGACCCCTCGCCTCCTCGTCACCTCGGACTACGACGGCACGATGGCTCCCATCGTGTCCGATCCGCTGAAGGCGTTTCCCCACGCGGAGGCCGTCAGCGCCATGCGCGGGCTCGCGACGCTCGCCGGTACCACCGCGGCGGTCATCTCCGGCCGCGCACTACGTGACCTGGCGACACTGTCCCGGTTGCCCGCCGAAGTTCAGCTCGTCGGAAGCCACGGCAGTGAGTTCGACATCGGTTTCATCCACGCGATCGACGACAAGGCCAAGAAGCTGCTCGGTGACATCTCCGCCGAGATGGAGTCGATCGCCGGCCGATTCCCCGGCGTCGGAGTGGAGGTCAAGCCGGCGAGCGCTGCGCTGCACGTACGCAACGCCGAGCCCGTCGACGCGGAACGGGCGTTGAACGCCGTGCGCGAGGGCGTCGCCCGCCGTGACGGAGTGCAGGTCACCGAAGGCAAGTCGGTGATCGAACTCGCTGTCATCGTCACCGACAAGGGCGTCGCCCTGGACATCCTCCGGCACCAGGAAGGCGCGACCGCAGCGGTCTTCTTCGGCGACGACGTCACCGACGAGAAGGCCTTCGCTCGCCTCCACGGTCCGGACATCGGCGTCAAGGTCGGTGCAGGCGACAGTTCGGCCGAGTTCCGGATCGACTCCACGCAGCAGGTTGCGCTGGCCTTGGCGTTCTTGCTCGAGGAACGACGCCAGTGGCTCTCGGGAGCCGACGCGCCTCGTATCGAACGGCTGACGATGCTGGCCAGCCCCAACGCCGTCGCCCTGGTGACTCCCGACGCGGACCTCACCTGGCTGTGCCATCCGGAGCCCGATGCCGCTGCCGTCTTCGCGCACCTTCTCGGCGGCGACGAAGCGGGCCATTTCAGCGTCGGCCCGACGCGTACGGCTCTACCGCTGAGCCAGCAGTACGTCGACGGCACGATGACCGTGCAGACCAAGTGGTCGAGCCTCCAGGTCACCGACTACCTTCCGCACGACGTGCCCACCGGTCAGACGTGTGTGACACGCGTGATCACCGGAAAAGCCGCGGCGGTCGTGACGTTTGCGCCTCGCCCCGAGTTCGGCAAGGTCCGAGTGCAACTCGAACCCGAAGCCGACGGCCTCCGCATTCACGGCACGGCCGACCCGATGGTCTTGCGAAGCCCCGGAGTGCGGTGGAACGTCGTGTCCGACGGCACCCAGCAAACCGCTCATGCCGAGGTGGATCCGTCAAGCGGCCCGGTCGTTCTCGAATTGCGTTTGGGAACAGAGGATCTCGGACCGTCGGAAGTACCCGAGGTCGAGCGACGTCGGCAGGCCGAGGCGTACTGGAAGGAGTGGGTCGACGGACTGGCTCTTCCGCCGCTCAAACGAGATCTGATGAAGCGATCCGCCCTGACACTGCGCGGCCTCGTTCACGCGGAGTCGGGTTCCATCATGGCGGCCGCCACCACGTCACTGCCCGAGGAAATCGGCGGCGTCAGGAACTGGGACTACCGCTACTGCTGGCTACGCGACGCCGCCCTCACCGCCTCGGCGCTGGTCAACGTCGGTTCCACCGCCGAGGCGGAAAGCTACCTGTCTTGGATTCACGGTGTGCTGCAATCGGTTCCGGGACCGGAACGTCTGCATCCGCTGTACACCATCTGGGGTCTGGGACTCCCACCGGAAGCCGTCATCGACGAACTACCCGGGTACGCCGGCTCGCGGCCGGTGCGCGTCGGAAACGCCGCGAACCAGCAGGTTCAGCTCGACGTCTTCGGGCCGATCGTCGACCTCATCTCGTCGCTCGCGCACGCGCGTCAGGCGAGAGGGCTGGAAGGAAAAGAGGCCCTGTCCGAGGACGATTGGTCGCTGGTCCGGTCCATGGTGGAGGCCGTGATGCGGCGGTGGACCGAACCCGATCACGGTATCTGGGAGATCCGCGGCAATCCTCGCCACCACGTCTACTCGAAAGTCATGGGCTGGTTGACGGTGGACCGGGCGCTGACCCTCGCCGCGAGCTTCGGCCGCACTGCCGAACCAACGTGGGAGACACTGCGTTCGACGATTCGCGCCGAGGTTCTCGAGCAGGGGTGGAACGACGAGGTCCAGTCCTACACCGCGGCGTACGACGGCACGGACCTCGACGCCGCCACGCTGCACATCGGCCTGTCCGGCCTGATCGATCCCTCGGACCCGCGGTTCGCCGCAACCGTCACCGCTACCGAAGCCGAACTGCGCAGTGGATCGACCGTCTACCGGTACCACCACGACGACGGTTTGCCCGGCGGCGAAGGCGGGTTCCACCTCTGTGCAGCCTGGCTCGTCGAGGCTTACCTGCTCGTCGGGCAGCGCGCCGAAGCGGAAGCCCTGTTCGCGCAGCTGGTCAGCGCGGCAGGACCCACCGGACTGCTCAGCGAGGAATACGATCCGGTCGCGGAGCGGTCACTGGGTAACCACCCGCAGGCCTACAGCCACCTCGGACTGCTCAGGTGCGCGGCGTTGCTCAGCTGAACACCCCCGCCGCTCACGCGGTGGGGGGAGCACCCGCAGTACGTCCCTTGACCAATTCGGTCGGCAGGAATTCGGCGGTCACGACGCCGGAGCGCGCGGTCGACGTCAGCAATGTGCCTGCGCGTCGACCCTTCTCCTCGGCGTCCTGACGAACCGTCGTCACGTTCTCTCGGATGGCGTCCTCGACGCCGTCGAATCCGGTGACGGTGAGTTCGCCGGGGACGTCGATGCCGGTGACCTTCGCGAAGTTCAGCGCTCCCAGTGCAAGGACGTCGGTGGTGCACAGCAGCGCGGTGGTGTCTCGATTCGCTTGCAGCGCTTGGGCTGCCGCCGAGTGGCCGGACCGTCGTGTGTGCTCGAAACGTTCGACGACGGTCAGAGCGTCCGGGTCGAGTCCGGCTTCCCGCATCGCGTCCTGGACTCCGGCGATACGCTCACGCTGGACGTGGAAGTGACTGTTGGCCAGCCGGACCGGGGGTACGACGCCGTCGCGTCGGTCCCGTCCGAGGCGCATGCACAGCACCGCGATGTGCTTGTGCCCGAGGGCGATGACCTGGTCGGCGATGAGTTTCATCGCGGCGCGGTCGTCGATGGCGACCAGTGCGGCTTCGGGGACGCCTCGTGGTTGGTCGCAGATGACGATGGGCAGGTGCCGTTCGCGGACGGCCAGGAGATAGGGGTCGTCGTCGGCGACGGAGTAGACGACGAAGGCGTCGACCCCTGCCTGTTGGACGACAGCCGCGGCGGCGGTGTCGTCTCGGTCCGGACCTGCGGGAATCAGCAGCAGGCCTTGACCGGCGGCTTCGCACGATTCCGCGAGGCCGGCGAGGAACGCCATGGCGGCCGGGTCGCGGAACGAGTAGCTCAGCGCCTCGGTCAGAACCAGACCGACAGCCCCGGCTTTCCGGGTACGCAACGACCGTGCCACGGGATCGGGCCCGGCGTATCCGCGACGTTTGGCTGCCATCAGCACGCGTTCCCGCAGCTCAGGTGACAGTTGATCGGGGCGGTTGTAGGCGTTCGACACCGTGGTGCGTGACACCTTCAGTTCGGCGGCGATGGACGCCAATGTGGCCGGGCGACGCGGCTCCCTCGACCTGGACATACTCGGACGTTAGTCGCATACCGGGTCGCAGCGAAAATCGGGCCGTGTTTGCCCGATTCGATCGCTGACGTGCGCGAAGCTAGAATACAACGGTAACCGTTTCCAATTGCATCTGATTCTTCACTCCGAAGGAGTGCCCCCATGCGTCGCACCGCCACCACCCTCGTCGGCCTGTCCTGTGCAGCGGCCCTCGCGCTCAGCGCCTGCAGCTCCGACACGCAGTCCACCGCTTCCACCGACTCCGCCCCCGCGACCGCCGTCGACGGCCCCGTCACCATCGTGGCGTCGACCAACGTGTGGGGCAGCGTCGCCGAAGCCGTCGCAGGCGACCTCGCCACCGTCGACTCCATCATCGCGGACCCGTCGGCCGATCCCCACTCCTACGAGGCGTCCCCCGGTGACGCAGCCAAGGTCGCCGAGGCCTCCCTGGTCGTCTACAACGGCGGCGGATACGACGAATTCATCGACGACATCCTGTCCTCCGAGGGCAAGAACGTCCCGAGCGTCAACGCCTTCGACCTCCTCGGAGAAGAACACGGTCACGAAGGCGAGGGCACCCACGAGGACGAGCCCGCCGCCGGAGAGGCTGCCACCGAGGACGAGCACGGCCACAGCCACGGCGAGGTCAACGAGCACGTCTGGTACAACGCCGAAGTCGCCGCTGCCACAGCAGAATCCATCGCCGAGAAGCTCGGACAGCTGGATCCGGACAACGCGGCGCAGTACACCGCGAACGCCGAGTCGTTCCACGAGCAGGTCCACGCCATCACCGACGTGACCGCGAAGATCGCGGCCGATCACCCCAATGCACCTGTCGCACAGACCGAACCGATCGCGCACTACCTGATCGAGGAGTCGAGCCTCGACGATCGCACACCGGAGGACTTCAAGGACGCCATCGAGGAGGGCAACGACCCGTCCCCCGCGTCCATCGCCGCGACACGTGACCTCTTCACCTCGAACAGCGTCGACGTTCTGATCTACAACATCCAGACCCAGGACGCAGTCACCCAGGACATCCGTTCCACGGCCGAGGCCGCGAACATTCCTGTCGTCGAGGTCACCGAGACCCTGCCGGAAGGCCAGACGTACATCCAGTGGCAGACCAAAGCCGCCGAGGATCTGCAAGCCGCACTCAGTGCATCCTGAGTGGGCCTGACCACCCAGGTGCTGGAAAGCTGTAACCCATGTCTGCTGTAGAACTGCGCGACGCCGGGCTGTCGTTCGGTGACCGCACGTTGTGGCAGAACCTCGACCTCGAGGTCGAGCCAGGAGAATTCGTGGCGATCCTCGGCCCCAACGGGTCGGGGAAAACCTCCCTGCTCAAGGTGTTGCTAGGCCAGAACCAGCTGACGTCGGGCACGGCGACCATCGGCGGCTCACCCGTCCGGCGGGGCCAGTCCGGAGTCGGCTACGTTCCGCAGCAGCGCAGCATCGACGACGGTCTCCCCCTTCGTGGGCGAGACCTCGTCGGGCTCGGCTGGGACGGGCACAAGTGGGGCCTCGGTTTCCGCGGAATGCGTGAGCGCAAGCGCATCGTCCAGGCCGCCATCGACCAGGTCGACGCGAACGCGTTCGCCGGAGCACCCGTCGGAACGATGTCCGGTGGCGAGCAGCAACGGCTCCGCATCGCGCAGGCACTCGTCGGCGATCCGTCGGTGCTGCTGTGCGACGAGCCACTGCTCAGCCTCGACCTCGCCAACCAACGCCTCGTGTCCGAACTGATAGATCGCCGACGCCGCGAGCACGACACCGCCGTCCTGTTCGTCACCCATGAGATCAACCCGATCCTCCCCCTCGTCGATCGAATCGTCTACATCGTCGACGGCAAGTTCCGCATCGGATCGCCGTCGACGGTCATGACCACCGAAGTTCTCTCCGAGCTCTACGGGACCGAGGTCGAGGTCCTCCGAGTCCGCGGACGCCTCGTCGTCGTCGGAACCGGCGACTCCATCGACGCACTCGGCACCGCAGGTGCGCACCACCCCCCGACCGAGGACGTCTCATGAACGAGAAAGTCGTCGACGCCTTCTCCAAGATGCTCGATTTCAGTTCCACCGCCAACCTGCTCGAATACGACTTCGTCCAGCAAGCGCTCATCGCCGCCGCCATCCTCGGACTCCTCGCCGGAGCACTGGGACCACTCATCGTCAGCAGGCAATGGGCATTCGCCGTCCACGGCTCGAGCGAACTGTCCTTGACGGGCGCATCGGCGGCACTGCTGGTGGGCATCACCGTCGGGCTCGGTGCCATCGTGGGATCCGTCGTCGCCGCCGTGATGTTCGCGCTGCTGGGATCCAAGGCACGCGACCGCGACTCCGTCATCGGCGTCATCATGTCCTTCGGTCTCGGATTGTCGGTCCTCTTCATCTGGCTCTACCCAGGACGAACCGGAACGAGCTTCTCGCTCCTCATCGGCCAGATCGTCGGCGTCGGGCAGAGCGGCCTGCAGTTGCTGCTGATCTGCGCCGTCGTCGTGCTGATCGTGTTGGCCGTCGTCTACCGCCCGTTGCTGTTCGCCAGCACCGACCCGGAGGTCGCCCTGGCCCGTGGCGTCCCGGTGCGCGCACTGTCGGTCGTGTTCGCGGTGCTCGTCGGTGTTGCCTGTGCTCTGGGCGTCCAGATCGTCGGAGCACTCCTGGTGCTGTCGCTGCTGATCACGCCCGCCGCCGCCGCTGCCCGCGTCACCGCGAGCCCGCTGAAGGCGACGATCCTGTCGATCGTGTTCGCCGAGACCGCAGCAGTGGGCGGAATCCTGCTGTCGCTCGCTCCCGGCGTTCCCGTCTCGACGTTCGTCACCACCATCTCGTTCGTCATCTACCTCGTCTGCCGGGCCGTCGGCTCGCGGAGGAAGTCCAACTCGGGGCGTGTGCTCGTCTGATCCGGTTTCACCGGTCCTGAGTGCACACGAATCGCCTCCTGGGGTCACATCCGGCCCTCCGGACCCGACTTGTGTGCACTGGGGTCGCCCGCGCACCTCGGAGCGAATGTGCCGTTCGGTCACCTCGGGCCGCATAGAATCGTCGACGATGCCTTCCATCGATTTGAATTCCGACCTCGGCGAAAGCTTCGGCACGTGGAAGCTCGGCGACGACGACGCCATGCTGACCCTCGTCACGAGCGCGAATGTCGCGTGCGGGTTTCACGCGGGTGATCCGACGACGATTCTGGCGACGTGCCGGGCTGCTGTCGACAATGCAGTTCGTATCGGCGCTCAGGTCGGGTATCGCGATCTCGCGGGCTTCGGCAGGCGTTTCGTCGACATGGAACCGGCCGACCTGACTGCGGACGTGCTGTATCAGATCGGCGCCCTGAACGGTCTCGCTCGTGCCGCGGGTTCCGCTGTCTCGTACGTCAAGCCGCACGGTGCGCTGTACAACGCGATCGTCGGCCATCGCGAGCAAGCGCGCGCCGTCGTCGATGCCGTCCGCACCTACGATCCCGCGCTTCCGGTTCTGGGGCTTCCCGGCTCGGTGTTCCTCGAGGAAGCGAGCCAGGCCGGCCTTCGTACGGTGAGCGAAGCGTTCGCGGACCGCGCCTACACACCGGCGGGAGAACTGGTGTCCCGGCGGGAAGCCGATGCGGTCCTGTCCGATCCCACCGAGGTGGCGAGGCGAGTTCTGCGCCTGGTGCAGGAGGGCACGATCGAAGCGATCGACGGGTCGACCGTACGGATCGACGCGGAATCGGTGTGCGTCCACGGGGACTCTCCCGGCGCCGTCGAGATGGCCGTGGCCGTACAGAACATACTGTCCGACAACGACATCGACATCACCGCGTTCGTCTGATGTTCGTCCGCGACGCCGGAGACCGGGCAGTGCTCGTCGAATACGCAGATCTCGCCGACGCCATGGCGAACTACCGGTCGTTGGCCGCATCGCGGATCGACTCGGTGGTCGACCTCGTCCCGGCCACACGGACAGTTCTGGTTCGGCACAACGGAAATCGAGACGCCGTACTCGCCTGGGTTCGCAGCACCGAACCGTCCGCGCAGGAAGTCGAGGACGACACCGACACCGTCGTCGTAGCTGTCACCTACGACGGTGAGGACCTGAGCGACGTCGCCGAGGCCACCGGCCTGACGGTCGCCGAGGTCGTCCGGGCGCACACCGAGCAGACATGGACGGTCGCATTCGGCGGCTTCGCACCGGGATTCGGTTATCTCGTCGGTCAGGACGACCGCTTGACCGTGCCACGGAGAACAACACCGCGTACGACGGTGCCCGCCGGGTCCGTCGGGCTCGCCGGTCAATTCTCCGGAGTGTATCCACGCAGTTCACCGGGTGGTTGGCAGCTCATCGGCCGGACCGGTGCCGTGCTGTGGGACGTGGAACGTGATCCACCTGCACTGCTCCGGCCGGGCGTCACAGTTCGGTTCGAACAACGATGAAATCCCTCGAGGTTCTCACCCCGGGCCCCCTGTGCACCGTCCAGGACCGCGGTCGTCCCGGGCATTCCGGGATCGGCGTCGGTTGGTCGGGCGCCGCGGACCGGGCTGCACACGACGCCGCGAATCGACTCGTCGGAAACACCGTCGACGCCGCAACCCTCGAAGCGACCTTCGGTGGCCTCCGCGTTCGGGCGCGTGGACAGGTGGTCGTCGCCGTCGTCGGTGCGGAGTGCCCGGTGACGGTCGGCGGCATCGCCGACGGCATGGAGTGCACGCTGATTCTGAACGACGGCGACGAATTGAGCCTGGGCACACCGACGTCGGGCCTTCGAACCTATCTGGCCGTGCGCGGCGGCGTCGACGTCCCGAAGGTTCTGGGCAGCCGGTCGACGGACACGATGTCCGGCCTGGGACCCCCGCCGCTCGAGGCAGGCACCATCCTCGCGATCGGCGACGACGTATCCGATTGGCCCGCAACAGAACTGGCGCCGCAAGTCACATCATCCGGGCCGATCGGGATCGTGCCGGGTCCACGTGCGGACTGGTTCGACAATCCGTCGGCACTGTTCGAGCAGGAATGGACCGTCACCGCCGACGCCGATCGTGTCGGCGTACGTCTCGAAGGCGCCACCGCACTGGTGCGCACCGACTCCTCTGAACTGCCCAGCGAGGGAATGGTGATCGGAGCTCTACAGGTGCCTCCGGACGGCAAACCCGTCGTCTTCCTGGCCGACCACCCCGTCACCGGCGGTTACCCGGTGATCGGCGTGGTGCGCGACGCCGACCTATCGCGGCTGGGGCAGCTACGGCCGGGCGACTCGGTGCGCTTCGGTCCTCGATAGATGCCTCGGCCTGCGCGTCACTTCGACGCAGCAGCCGCCAACTCGGGGACGAGCGCGTCGATCGCGAACGGCAGACTCAGGACGCTGCCCCATGTGAGGGCGCCGGAGACGATGGGGTCGTCGACGAAAACGTCCCGTCCGTCCTTGGCCACGTTCAGCACCTGATACGTGGGTGTCGCTCTGATTCGGTCGCTCGTGCCTTCGGTGCCCCCGGTGTTCCACACCAGAACGTCGAGGTCGAGCATCCCGAGTTGTTCCGTGCTGATCTCGAATGCATCGAGATCCCCTGCAAGGTCCGTGATCTGCTGCGGGATGACGAATCCGAGCGAAGTGAGCAGGCGGGACCGCTGATCGTTGGGTGACCGCACCCAGAACGAACCGGGCTCACCCGATTCGACCACCGCTACTGTCTTTCCTTCGAATTCGGGGTGGGCCTCGCGCTGCTCGCCGAGTTCGGCGTCGACGCGCTGGACGAGCTCTGCAGCTCTGTCGGCCTCGCCCAGCGTGTCGCCGACGAGACGCACGCTTTCCTGCCACGGCATACCGAAATCCGGATAGTCGGGCGAACCCGTCACCGTAGGTGCGATCTCCGAAAGCCTGGCGTACGCGTCGGTGCTCACGTCGATGTACTGCGCCATGATCAGGTCCGGTTCGAGCTTCGCTATGCCCTCGAAATCGATGTTGGCCGCACCGGTGAACTGGCCCCGGTTCAACACCTCGGGGTGGGCGTCGCCGAGGGCATCCTGCGCCCACGGCCACGTCGCGTCCGGATAGTCGCCGTACCAGTCGGTGACGCCGACCGGGACCTCACCGAACGCGAGCAGGGTGTCCTGATCGGAGTACCCGACCGTGACGATGCGCTCCGGGTCCACGGGTACCTCGGTGGTACCCAGCTTGTGGACGACGGATCTGGTGTCGCTCGCCGTATCGGGAGCGGACTCCGACGAACATGCGACCGATCCGAGCAACAGTCCGGCCGTCGCGACACCGGCGTACAGCCGTGACTTCTTCGACATCATTCGACACACCCTCTCTAAGGTGTGCCTAACCTACCAGCTGATTCGGAGCCGTGTGGTCAGAGCCTGCGCTGCCGTGCGATGTCGGCCAGCACGACTCCGGCCGCGACGGAGGCGTTCAAGGACTCCACCGGTCCGGCCATCGGAATGGACAGGATGGAATCGCACGTCTCGCGAACGAGACGGGACAGGCCCTTGCCCTCGGAGCCGACGACGATGGCGACGGGGCCACTGGCGTCGAAGTTGTCGAGCGTGGTGTCACCCTCGGCGTCGAGGCCGACAATGGTGACGCCCTTGGTCTGCCAGTCCTTGAGCGTTCGCGTCAGGTTGGTTGCGCGGGCGACGGGCAGGCGAGCGGCGGCACCGGCGCTGGTGCGCCACGCGACGGCGGACACGCTTGCACTTCGGCGCTGCGGAATGACGACGCCGTGGCCTCCGAACGCGGCGACGGACCGGACGACGGCACCGAGGTTTCGCGGGTCGGTGATGTTGTCGAGGGCAACCAGCAGTGCGGGCTCCTGCTGAGCGCGAGCGTTGCCGATGAGGTCGTCGGGGTGTGCGTAGCGGTACGGCGGCACCTGCAGGGCCAGACCCTGATGCAGACCGTTGGCGCTCAGCTTGTCCAGGTCCGACCGCGGCACCTCGAGGATGGAGATGCCGGCGTCGGCTGCACGCTGAACGCTTTCCTTCAGTCGTTCGTCGCTGTCCGTTCCGACGGCCACCCACAGTGCTGTGGCGGGGACGCCGGCGCGGAGGCATTCGACGACGGGGTTGCGACCGAGAACGACCTCGGGACCGTCGTCGTTCTTGCGACTGGCGACGCGTCCACCACCCTGGCGAGTGCCGCCGTTCCTGCCGCCGCTGTTCTGGGCGGCTTTGTCCGCCAGCTTCGCCCTGCGCGACGCCGGATGTTTGGTCCTGGCCTCGGCCGGAGGGGTCGCGCCACGCCCTTCGAGGCCCCGGCGACGGTTGCCGCCGGATCCGGCGACCTGCCCCTTCTTGGTGCCTGACTTGCGTACTGCGCCGCGCCTACTGGAATTGCCTGCCATCACTGCCCTGCTTCGTCGTTACTGCTCGTGTCCCCGACGGTCCATTCCGGCCCGCTCGGGGTATCTGTCACATCTATGCCGGCCTTGGCGAGGCGGTCGCGTATCGCGTCCGCCGTCGGCCAGTCCTTGTCGATCTTCGCCTGCGCGCGACGCTGCAACTCTGCGTCGACGAGCACACCGAGCGCACCGACGACGGCGTCGTTGTCGCTTGCCCCCGACGACCAGTGTGGGTCGAGTGGGTCCACACCGAGAATCGACAACATGGCCCGCACTTTCGAGGCCTGCTCGACGGCGCCCAGGAGGTCGCCGCTTTCGAGGGCGCTGTTGCCTGCCTTGACCGTCGCATGGACGGCAGCCAAAGCCTTGGGTACGCCGAGGTCGTCGTTCAATGCCGCGGCGAAGTCCTCGGTCCACGTCCCGAGTGGAACATCGCCCGCGCGTTCGACGGTCCGTTTGACGAATCCTTCGATGCCTCGGTACGTGACCGCCGCTGTCTGCAATGCGTTGTCCGAGTACTCGAGCATCGAGCGGTAGTGCGCGCTGCCGAGGTAGTACCGAAGCTCTTGCGGCCGAACACTTTTGAGCACGTTGGGTACCGACAGCACGTTGCCGAGCGATTTGGACATCTTCTCGCCGCCCATCGTCACCCACCCGTTGTGCAGCCAGTACCGACTGAAGCCGTCACCGGCGGCTTTGCTCTGGGCACGCTCGTTCTCGTGGTGTGGGAACACCAGATCCAGACCGCCGCAATGGATGTCGAAATCGGATCCGAGGTACGCCTCGCACATCGCGGAGCATTCGAGGTGCCAACCGGGGCGACCGCGGCCCCACGGCGTCGGCCACGACGGCTCACCGGGTTTGGCGGCCTTCCACAGCGTGAAATCGCGAGGATCCCGCTTGCCTGCGCCGACGCTTTCGCCCTGGTGGACGTCGTCGAGCTTGTGGCCGGACAGCGCGCCGTAGTCGGGGAAGCTGACAACGTCGAAGTAGACGTCACCGTCGGCAGCGTAAGCGTGACCGGATGCGATCAGTCGCTCGATCAGTTCCACCATCTGCGTGATGTGCCCGGTCGCGCGCGGTTCCGCCGACGGCGGAAGCACACCCAGTTTGTCGTACGCCCACGTGAAGGACCGCTCGAACGTCGCGGCCCACTCCCACCACGGGCGCCCCGCGTCGCGTGCCTTGTTCAGAATCTTGTCGTCGATGTCGGTGACGTTGCGAATGAAAGCGACGTCGTAGTCGTGCGCCGACAGCCAGCGACGCAGGACGTCGAACGCGACGCCGCTACGAACGTGGCCGATGTGCGGTTCACCCTGAACCGTTGCCCCACACAGGTACACCGAAGCATGGCCAGGGACCAAGGGGGAGAATTCCCGCAGGGCCCTCGTCTCGGTGTCGTATAGGTGAAGGGTCACGACCAGCAATCCTACCGGTGCATTTACTCGCTCATGACAAGTGCGGTCGCGACGGCGGCGATTCCCTCGCCGCGGCCGGTCAATCCCAAACCGTCGGTGGTGGTCGCCGATACCGACACGGGCGCCCCCAGCACCGCGGACAACACTTCCTGTGCCTCCGCGCGCCGCGGGCCGATCTTGGGCCTGTTGCCGATGATCTGTACGGCAGCGTTACCGATGGAGAACCCGTTCTCCGTCAACAATCGTCGGACCTCGGTCAGCATCGCAGCCCCGCTGACGCCGTCCCATTCCGGGCGGCCGGTGCCGAACACCGAACCCAGGTCACCGAGTCCAGCCGCGGACAGCAGTGCATCGCACAGCGCGTGCGATGCGACGTCACCGTCGGAGTGCCCGTCCAGACCGTCGACATCGGCGAATTCGAGGCCCGCCAGCCAGCACGGTCGGCCTTTCGCGATGGGGTGGACGTCGGTACCGATCCCGACTCTCATGAGTTCTCCCGCCCGACGATGGCTTCCGCAAGAAGAAGGTCGTGCGGAGTGGTGATCTTGAAGGCAAGTGCGTCGCCGACGATGGTGTGGACGGTTTCGCCCAGACGTTCCACCAGGCCTGCGTCGTCGGTGGCGATGCTCGAAACTTCCGCGTAGGCGCGGTGCAGAAGGTCGGCGCGGAATCCCTGCGGCGTCTGTATCGCGCGCAACCCGCTGCGTTCGGGGGTGCCCAGAACCGCGCCCATGAGGTCGACGGTCTTGATGGTGTCGGCTACCGGCAGTGCGGGTACGACGGCGCCCCGGCCGGCTCGAACTTCCGCCACGACGCGCGCGATCAGCGACGCAGGGGTCAGTGCGCGGGCCGCGTCGTGGACGAGAACGATGTCCGCGCCCTCGGCTGCTTTCAGTCCGACGGCGACGGTGTCGGTGCGTTCTGCTGCACCGGCAACGACGGTGACGTCGGCGAACAGGTCACGTGTGTGCTCGACGAGTTCCTCCGGCACCATCACGACGATTCGGTCGACGGATCCTGATGCGATCAGGCCGTCGACCGAGCGTCGAAGAAGTGTGGTGCCACCGACTGTCACGAAGGCTTTGGGCAAACCCTGCTGAAGACGCAGGCCCTGCCCCGCCGCCGGAACGAGTGCGACGACGGAACCCGAGGTGGATCCTGTCACCGTGGTGTCGCTGGTGATCAGGATGCTGCGGCGAGTACTTCGTCCAGCATGGTGTCCGCCTTGGCCTGGTCGGTTCCCTCGGCCAGAGCCAATTCTCCGACGAGGATCTGACGGGCCTTGGCCAGCATGCGCTTCTCGCCTGCGGACAATCCACGGTCCTGCTCACGCCGCCAGAGGTCGCG
This sequence comes from Rhodococcus sp. 14-2470-1a, assembly GCF_002259425.1. Classification (NCBI taxonomy): domain Bacteria; kingdom Bacillati; phylum Actinomycetota; class Actinomycetes; order Mycobacteriales; family Nocardiaceae; genus Rhodococcus; species Rhodococcus sp. 14-2470-1a. The sequence goes on along the minus strand of NZ_NPFZ01000028.1, from coordinate 376,015 downwards.
AACTACCTCGGCAACCTTGTTGACGTCGCCCGAAGCAAGCTTCTCGAGGTTCGCCTTGTATCGACGGGACCAGTTGGTGGGCTCTTCGGTGTGCGGCGCACGAAGAACCTGGAACACCTTGTCCAGTCCTTCTTGTCCTACTACGTCGCGAACGCCGACATATTCGGCGTTGTCTGCAGGAACTCGAACGGTGAGATCGCCCTGAGCTACTTTGAGAACTAGGTACTCTTTCGGTTCACCCTTGATGGTGCGGGTTTCTATCGCTTCGATCAGCGCCGCTCCGTGATGGGGGTAAACGACGGTGTCTCCGACCTTGAAAATCATGTGTCCCGTGCCCCTTTCGATTTTCCCAGTTTACCACGCGCCCGGATCAACGGCGCAGGTCAGGGGCACGGAGCCGACGCGGCAGGGGTTGACATGGGCGCCTGGACGTGCAGTGCCGACCTCTTGAGTCGCCCCGCGGGCTCCGGTCTCGACCCCCGATTCGCATCCCTCCTCCGTGTGGCGCAGACGACACGGAGCAGCGCTTTCTCACCCCTCCGAGCATGCAATCGACACCCCGCCGACACGCCGAGAAGTCGGCAATCGGACAGCGTGTTCGCGCCCCAGCGATCCATCGCCGCGGGCTGACTACTACTCTGCCTAGTGGACCGACGAATCGGCTGAACGACGCAGCCGCCTCGCCCGCGCCATCGACACCGGCCACACCTGGAGGACGACGAAGTGACTGCGTTCATTGCTGCGACCGCGAACCCGAAGACCAGTACCAGCCTGGAGCCTGCGGTACGCCCCGGAAAGCGACTGGCAGCCGTTGTCGCTCTCGCAGCCGGCGGTGTACTCGCACTGTCCGCGTGCGGCGCAGGCCAGATCTCGCAGACGGCGACGCAAGTGTCCGCCGTCAACGGAAACTCCGCCGACATCGGTGACATCTCGCTGCGCAACGTTCACGTCGTCTACCCACAGACCGAGGAGTACTCGATCGAGGCAGGCGGCAAGGTGGAGCTCGGATTCATCGCCGTCAACAACAGCCCTGCAAACGCAGACACTCTGACGCGCATCTCCACGACAGCGGCGTCGTCGATCACCGTCGGCGAAGAGCCGGGTGGAACCGAGATCGCACCGCTCACTGCACTCGGCGCCGGTACGCCCGTGGACAACGAGGCCACCAACCCCGACATTCCGCTCCAGTTCATCGTCGTCGAGCTCAACGGCATCGGCGAGGAAGTTCGTCCGGGCTTGACCGTTCCGATCACCTTCACCTTCGAAGACGCGGGCGACGTGGAGCTTCTCGTTCCCGTCGACGCCGGTCAGGTCCTCGAGCGCAACATCTCCGAGAAGTCCCCCGTCGAGGCGGAGCTGCACGGCGAAGCTGCGGAAGCCGAGCAGAGCGTCGTCGAGACCGAGGTCGAAGAAGGCGCGGACGGGAACAACTGATCTTCGACGCATTCGATGTCGGTGGTCACCTCTAGTCTTCTCCCGTGGCCAAACTGAAGTCCAACTACCGCTGTTCGGCCTGCCATCACACCGTCGCCAAATGGGTGGGGCGCTGCCCGGAGTGCGGTAGCTGGGGTTCGATGGACGAGGCCACGGTCCTCGCACCCGTCGCCACCCGAACAGGCGCGTCCGGCCTCGGGGCCGGGAACACACGGTCGACGCTCGCGCCGATGATCCCGACGTCGCCCGCTGCCGCGATCACCCAGATCAGCAGCACGACGTCCCAGGCCAATTCCACCGGCATCAGCGAGTTCGACCGGGTTCTCGGTGGCGGCCTGGTCCCCGGATCCGTCGTACTTCTCGCGGGCGAGCCGGGCGTCGGAAAATCGACGCTGCTCCTCGAGGTCGTCCATCGGTGGGCACGGACGGGTGAGGACAGACGCGCTCTGTACGTCACGGGTGAGGAGTCCGCCGGGCAGGTACGTCTGCGTGCCGACCGTACCGGGGCTGTCCACGAGCGTGTGTTCCTCGCCGCCGAATCGGACCTTGCCACGGTGTTCGGGCACGTGGAGCAGGTCAAGCCCAGCCTGCTCATCGTCGACTCGGTGCAGACGATGCTCGCCGCCGACGTCGACGGAGTCATCGGCGGCGTCACCCAGGTACGCGCCATCACCAGTGCACTGACCTCGCTCGCCAAGACGACCGGAGTCGCGGTACTGCTCATCGGTCACGTCACGAAGGACGGCGCGGTGGCCGGACCGAGGTCCCTCGAACACCTCGTCGACGTCGTCCTCCACTTCGAAGGCGACCAACACTCCACCCTGCGGATGATCCGAGGCGTCAAGAACAGATTCGGCGCATCCGACGAGGTCGGCTGTTTCGAACTGCGCGAGACGGGCATCGTCGGCATCTCCGACCCATCCGGGCTGTTCCTGCACCACCGGACGGAATCCGTCGCAGGCACGGCGGTCACCGTCACCATGGACGGCAAGCGCCCCCTGCTCGCCGAACTGCAGGCACTCGTCGTCGAGACACACATGCCGTCACCGAGACGGGCCGTCAGCGGCCTCGACTCCGCCCGCGTCGCAATGATCCTCGCGGTCCTCGAGAAACACTGCGGCCTCAAGATCGCCAAGTGCGAGGTCTACGCCGCCACGGTCGGAGGTATGAAAACCACCGAACCCGCCGTGGACCTTGCCCTCGCCGCCGCCGTCGCATCCGGCGTCAACAACGTGCCACTCGATCCCGGCCTCGTCATCCTGGGCGAAGTCGGCCTCGCAGGCGAGATCCGCCGCGTGTCCGGCCTCGGCAGAAGACTCGCCGAAGCGGCACGCCTCGGCTTCACCCACGCCATCACCCCTCCACACGACGACCCGATGCCCGCCGGAATGAAAGTCAGAACAGTCACCAACCTCGCCGACGCCCTGACCTCCGTCCGTCCCCGCTCTCGCTAGCAAGCACGCATATTCGGGTCATTCCGCAGGCTCCACTCCCGCATAATCGGGTCATTCCGCAGGCTCCACTCCCGCATAATCGGGTCATTCCGCAGGCTCCACTCCCGCATAATCGGGTCATTCCGCAGGCTCCACTCCCGCTCACGTAACCTCTTTCCTGCAGGACACGCACCACCCCTGCATCCGTGAACGCCGACATCGACGAGGGGATGAGCATGACCGACTCGACACGCGGCGAGCCGACGTCCCCTGTTCTCCGCGAGACCATTGCCCGCCTTGCCCCCGGCACTGCTCTCCGTGACGGGCTCGAGCGCATCCTGCGAGGCCGTACCGGCGGGTTGATCGTGCTCGGCTACGACGACGAAGTGGAAGCCATCTGCGACGGCGGATTCGAGCTGGACGTCGAGTTCGCGCCGACGAGACTGCGAGAACTGTCGAAGATGGACGGCGCCGTCGTGTTGTCGACCGACGGCAAGCGGATCGTGCGGTCCAACGTTCAGCTGGTGCCCGACCACAAGATCCCCACCGTGGAATCCGGTACGCGGCACCGCGCAGCGGAACGGACCGCGATGCAGACCGGCTACCCGGTCGTCTCCGTCAGCCAGTCGATGAGCATCGTCAGCGTCTACGTCGCCGGTATCCGGCATGTCGTCGAAGGTTCCGCGACGATTCAATCGCGCGCCAACCAGGCCGTCGCGACTCTCGAACGCTACAAAGCGCGTCTCGACGACAACACCCGGCAACTGTCGGTCGTCGAGATCGAGGATTTCGTGACCCTGCGGGACGCGTTGACCGTCGCGCAGCGGCTCGAGATGGTGCGACGCGTGTCGGTGGAGATCGAACAGAACGTTCTCGAACTCGGCACGGACGGAAGGCAATTGGCGCTGCAGCTGGAGGAGCTGCTCGGCGACAACGACATCGACCGTCAACTCGTCGTCCGGGACTACCTGGCAGGCACGGAACCTGCGGGCACGGCAGCGGTCGAGCGTGCGCTCGGCGCTCTGGACAAGCTGACCGACGTCGACCTTCTCGACCTGACGACGTTGGCGCGTGCGTTCGGCTATCCCGCGACGATCGAGGCCCTCGACACTCCGATGAGCCCGCGCGGCTACCGGGTACTGACGCGGGTACCGCGTCTGCAGTTCAGCCAGATCCACCGTCTGGTCGCATCCTTCGGCACTCTGCAGGGGCTTCTCGCGGCCACCGCCGCCGACCTGCAATCGGTCGAGGGCATCGGCGGCCTCTGGGCCCGGCACATCCGAGAAGGCCTGTCGCGCCTGGCCGAATCGTCCATCGCGGGGCCGTTCGACTGACGTCTAGGTGGTGATGTTGAACGGTTCCGGCGAGCTGCGCAGTTCACCGAGCTGGGCGATCACCTTGTAGGAACCGGCGCCGACGGGGACGCGTTCTTCACCGCAACCGGGAACCGAGTTGGTTCCCGACCACTTGACCGTGAACCCTGCCTGCTCACCCGGCTTGAAGGACCGCAGGTCCGACTGGGCGTCCGGGAAGCAGTCGGTGTTGGACCAGATTCGCTGATCGTCGAGGGTGAACACCAGAGCCTGCTGCAGACCGGCACCGACGTCACGTTGGCATTCCGTCGAGCTGATGTTGGTGATGACGACGGTGAATCCTGGCTCTTCGCCGACTCGGTACGTCGCCTTGTCCGGCGTCGCCTTGATCGCGAGACTCTGATCCGCGCACTGGTTGGAGGCCACCGGGAGATCCGCAGCGGGAGCAGCGGAGGTTCCCGAGGCTCCCGACGACGCGGGAGCGCCGCCGCCGGAGCCACCGGATCCTCCCGAACCGCCGGACCCACCCGAGCCTCCGTCCGATGCGGACGCCTGCTGCTGAGAACTCGTCGACGACGGGGCCGTGGTCGAGGGGCTTGCGCTCGACACGACACCCGCCGGTTGGGTCTGCTGATCGTCCTCACCGCCACCGAGCGAGCTGATGAACCACACGATCAAACCGAGCACGACGACGGCAGCACCGATGGCGAGTGCGCGACGACGCCAATAGATTTCGGGAGGCAGCGGCCCGGTTGGTTGCAACACAGAACTACCGTAATTGGCGGTAGCTCAGCCATCCCGCAAGCACATACGGCGTGTCGCGTCGGACCTGGGTATTTACGTCAGGGCTTCTCGCCGATGTCGCCGATGACCTCTCGCAATCGCGCACTTCCCTCGGACAACTTGTAGGTCAATCCGACGATGGCGGCATCACCCGATTCGACTTTCTCCGCGATGATTCGGGAGCGCTGCATGAGCAGGTTGCCCGTTTCCTCGACGTGGCGGGCCATGAAATCGTCGACGTCGGTGTAGCCGTCGCGCCTGGCCGACAGGACCGACGGGGTGACGCGTTCGACGACGTCGCGGATGTAGCCGCCGGGGATGTCGCCGGAATCGAGTGCGTCCGTGGTGGCCCTGACGGCGCCGCACTTGTCGTGTCCGAGGACGACGATGAGGTGCGCACCGAGCACGGCTACGCCGTATTCGATCGAGCCGAGCACGGACGAGTCGACGGTGTGGCCGGCGGTGCGCACGACGAACATGTCCCCGAGGCCCTGATCGAAGATGATCTCGGCGGCGACGCGAGAGTCCGCGCAACCGAACAGAATTGCGCGGGGGCTCTGGCCGTCGGCGAGTCTGGTGCGGTCCTCGATACCCTGACTGGGATGCAGGGGGGCGCCGGCGACGAAACGCTGGTTACCCTCTTTGAGAGACTTCCATGCTGATGCTGGGTTGGAGGCAGGCATGTAAGTCATTGTGCATGGGTCGACGATTACCGGCGAGTCAGGTTCCCTCGCCGGTCCCGGACGGCCACCGGACCGTCGCGCGGACGAAAGGCTGTTGAGGACACGTGCCCATCGATACGGCAGCGTTGCTGAGCTGGTTCGATGCCGAGGAGCGGGATCTGCCGTGGCGTCGGCCCGGAGTGACTGCCTGGCAGATACTGATGAGCGAGATCATGCTTCAGCAGACACCGGTCTCTCGCGTGGCTCCGATCTGGGAGGAGTGGGTTCGGAAGTGGCCCGTTCCGTCGAAGATGGCGGCGTCGTCGCAGGCCGAGGTTCTGCGGGCCTGGGGCAAGCTCGGCTATCCGCGTCGGGCTCTGCGGTTGCACGAATGCGCGTCGGTCCTGGCATCCGAGCACGGTGACGTGGTGCCCGACGACGTCGACACTCTCCTGGGGTTGCCCGGCATCGGCGCGTACACCGCGCGTGCGGTGGCCTGCTTCGCCTACGGTCGGCGAGTTCCGGTCGTCGACACCAATGTTCGTCGTGTCGTCGCCCGTGCTGTGCACGGCGAGGCGGAGCCGGGGAATCCGTCGACGACGCGTGATCTCGCGGACGTGGACGCCCTGCTCCCCCGCCCGAAGGCTCGCGCGGCGCGGTACTCGGCGGCGTTGATGGAACTCGGCGCGTTGATCTGCACGGCGAAGAACCCGGCCTGCCTGTTGTGTCCGCTGCCGAAGTGCTCGTGGATCGACGCGGGGAGACCGGCGTACACAGGTCCGGTCAAGAAGGTGCAGAAGTTCGCCGGCACCGATCGACAGGTGCGCGGAAAGCTGATGTCCGTGCTGCGGGAGAGTCCCGGCCCGGTGGAACGGGCGCAGTTGGACATCGTGTGGCTCACCGATCCCGGTCAGCGCGACAGGGCGCTGGATTCGCTGCTGCTCGACGGTCTGGTCGAGCAGACCGAGTCCGGTCTGTTCTGTCTGGCGGGCGAGGGCTGATCAGCGCAGGAAGTCCGCCAGGACCTTGTTGACGACGTCGGGCCGTTCGAGGTAGCCGAAATGCCCGGTGTCCGGGATCTCCTCGTAGCGCGCTCCCGGAATTGCCTGTGCGACTTCACGGCTGAGGTGCGCCGGGATCAATCGGTCGTCGGCGAATCCGATGACCAGCGACTTCGCGGTGATCTTGCGATACGCCGTCAGCCGCTCGGTGCCCGCGCGCATCTCCAGACCGATCTGTGCGCGTCGGCCCGCAGTCGGCTGCCCACCCGAGAATTCCAGCACGGCAAGCCAATCCGCGATCGCTTGCTCGTTCCGCAGCGTTGCGGGCGAGAAGTTGTTCATCGCCGTCATCGCCGCACGGTAGGACGCGGGGAGCGTGATCCCGGCGTCGTACAGATCGCGTTCGGCCTGCGACCACGCCTTCTGCATCGTCGACGACCGCCCGTACGTCGCCATCATCACGGCGTGGGAGACGAGGTCGGGTCGGGCGAGCGCGAGTTCCTGCGTGACGCGCGCCCCCATCGACGTACCGACGACGCGTGCTCGCATGCCACCGAGATGCTCGATCAGCGCGGCCGTGTCGGCGACGAGGTCGTCGAGCATCATGGACCGGCCGGCCTCGAACGACGGCGAAACACCCCGGTTGTCGAACGTGACGACCCGAAAACCGGCCGTCACCAGCGCGGGCACCTGATGCGCCTTCCACACTCGTCCCGGGCTGCCGGTTCCCATCACCAGGACCACGAGGGGGCCGGAGCCCGTGACCTCGTAGTCGATTTCGATTCCGTTGAGCTTCGCCGACGACATTCGCGTCATCGTAGTGCGGTCAGGAAGCTCGTCACCGCCTCCTGGTAGATCTGCGGGGACTCGTCGTGGATCAGATGGGCCGCGCCGGGCATGAATACGTACTCGGACTTCGGGTTCCGCGCGTGCATCTCCGCCATCTGCCCGTCGGGTGTGATCCCGAACTCACCTTCGAGAAGCAACGACGGCACGTCGACGGCTTCCCATTCCGCCCAGAAGTCCCGCCTTCCCCATTCCGACGAGATGGCCTCGAACGTCGAAACCTCACCGTGCAGGTACCACCCGTCCTCCCGTCGGGTGAACGAATCCAGGAAGTATCGGCCCGCCACCTCCCCGAAGTAGTCGAGGACGGCGGCCTCCGTCGGAAACGGCTGCGGCCAGTTCCTGATCATCGCGGCCCAGGCGTCGGCCGTCCTGCCACGGAAGTCCGGCGCGATGTCCTCGACGACGAGGGCCGTCACCAGTTCCGGACGGGCAGCGGCCAGGCACCATCCGTGCAGGGAGCCCATCGAGTGGCCGATCACCGCCGCCCCGCCCAGCGTCTCGGCATGCGCCGCCAGATCCTCGACGAAGGCTTCGGTGGTCAATGTCGAGGGCGGCGGACGCCGGTGGCCCGGAGCGTCGTACGTATGGACGTGGCCGAGGGTGCGCAGCCAGGGAAGGGCGCGCCGCCACGTCCCGGAGCTGCCCATGAGCCCGTGCAGCAGCAGGATCGGCGGGCCGTCTCCACCCTCGTCGTGCAGCATCGAGGACGATGGTAGCCGCGCAGGTAATCTGGCGTCATGGCTGTCGTCAAGATCAACGCAATCGAGGTTCCCGAGGGCGCTGGCCCCGAGCTGGAGAAGCGCTTCGCTGCACGAGCAGGTGCCGTCGAGGGTTCACCCGGCTTCCTCGGTTTCCAACTTCTCCGCCCCACCAAAGGCGAGGACCGCTACTTCGTCGTCACGCAGTGGGAGACCGAAGAGGCCTTCCAGCAGTGGGCGTCGGGACCTGCCAGGGCCGCTCATTCCGGTGAACGCGCGAAGCCGGTCGCCTCGGGGGCGTCACTGCTCGAATTCGAGGTCGTGCTGGATGTGACTCCGGGGCGCTGAGCCGTGCCGCGGGTCCGAGTGTCCGTGCACCGCGTACCCCGTCGTTCGTGATTTCTTCGCGGTGTACATCGCCGAGTCGGCGCGCCGGAACAGGTCGTCGGCATCGGCGGTGTAGTTCTCGTCCACCGCGATGCCGATGCTGGCCGCGACGGTGATGTCGAAGCCGTCGATTCCGAACGACACTGCGAGTCCCTCGAGAATGCGCATCGCCACACCCACAGGATCGGGTCCAAGGTGCAGGACGACGAACTCGTCGCCGCCGAACCGCGACACGATGTCGCCCTGGTCGACGGCATCTGCCAGGAGAGTCGCCACGAACTGGAGCGCCCGGTCACCCACCGCGTGACCGAGGGTGTCGTTGATCATCTTGAAGTTGTCCAGATCGACCACCAGAACCGCTATCGGACAAGGGTTCCCGTGGACCCTCACGTCTGCGATGCGCTGACGCACCAGCACCCTGTTGGCCAGACCGGTCAACGGATCGTGCGCTATCCGACGACGCAGTTCCGTCTCCAGGTCCTGCCTGCGCATCGCCGCGGACACCACACCTGCGACCGTCTGCAGGTAGGCCAGCTCTCCGTCGCTGAATTCCCCTGACTCCGCGCTGTACACCGCGAGCACTCCCCACGGCTCATCCGATCCTTCGATGACCACGGCGGCGCCGCTGCGCACGCCTCGTGCCACCATGAAATCCGTCGGGAATCTCGTTTCGGTGTCCCGGTCCGCGCACGTGACCGGAGCGTCGGAGCGCAACGCAAGTCCAGCATGCGACAAGCGCGACAACGGAATTGCGGACGGCGGGGCACTGGGACCGGAGTAGGACACGGCCAACAGTTCGGAGCGATCCGGAGCGCTCGGCTCGAAGACGACGGCACAGTCCATCCCGGCGAGCGCCGCAGCAGCCTCGGTCGCCTCGGCGAGAATACGAGACCGACCGGCAGTCAACGCAGTTCGACTCAGGTCGGCGACCGTCCGCTGCTCACGCGCGTGGGCAGCGGCGTCCGCGACGGCTTCCCGCAGGCGGCACTCGACGTCGAACCGTCCGCGAAGGTCGCGTGCGACGACGGCCACGACAGGCGTGCGAGCATGTCGTCCCGTGACGACGAACGCCGATACCCAGACAGGGATGTCGGCGCCCGAACGCACGTGCCGCAGGACACTGTCTCCGGTCCAGACGCCACCTGCACCGAGTGCCCGCAGGACCGGGTCGACATCTCCTGCGACGCGCAGCGATTCCCTGAACTCGATGCCGGCCGCCCCGGCCCCGACGAGCCCCTGGGCGGCCGAATTGGCGTACGCCACATGACCGTCCGCGCCCCGCAGGTACATCGCGTCGGGCGAACGTTCGGCAATCGCGGCGAATTCTGCCACCCAGTCCGGGACCTGTGGCTCATCGATGTTCAGTTTCGATTCGCTGCCGATCCGACGGCTTTCGCACCATGAGAAGCCGATGACGAGGGCCGTGACGGGTGTGATTCGGGGCTCGGCCGGCCGGCCCCGACGAGGCACTCGATTCGCTCGATCGAGGCCTCCAGTTCTTCCTCGGGAACCGGATGACCGATGTGGAACCCTTGTGCACCGTCACACCCGAGTGCGCGCAGGCGGTCGAGAGTCTTGGCGTCCTCGACGCCCTCCGCGACGACGGTCATGCCCAGGCTCCGGCCGAGATCGATGGTCGACCGCACGATCGACGCATTGGTCGGTTGACTGTTCATGGCCGTGACGAACGACTTGTCGATCTTCAGGGTCTGGACCGGCAAGGATCTCAGGTAGGCCAACGAGCTGTAGCCGGTGCCGTAATCGTCGATGGCGAGCGAGACGCCCAGATCCCGGAGCGCGACGAGCGAATCGACGGAACGACGGGGGTCGGTCATGGCCGTGGTCTCGGTGACCTCGAACTGCACCGCCGATGCAGGGACACGGTGGGATTGCAGGGCGGTGGCCACGTTCTCCACCAAGGTGGCGTCCAGCAGGTTGCGGACCGAGAGGTTGACGGACACGCGGAAGTCCGACCGATTTCGGCGGAGGGTGCTGCAGCATTCCAGTGCATCGTCGAGGACGTAGGCGGTGATCGAGGGGAGCAGACCCGAGCGTTCCGCGTCGGGGAGGAACGACCAGGGCGAAATGAGGCCCTCGCGTGGATGCTGCCACCGCAGCAGTGCTTCGACTCCCGAGATCCGGCCCGTCTTCAGATCCATGCACGGCTGGAAGAACACACGCAGTTGCCGTTCGCGGATGGCGGTTTCGAGTTCCCCGAGCAGTCGCATCTGATCGTGGCGGTCGGAGTCCATCGCCGGGCTGTACAGCGACGAGCGTTCGTGGCCGTGCTTGGCGAAGGTGAGCGCGACGTGGGCGTGCTGCAGGAGTGCCTCGGCGTCGACGACGGCAAGCTTCGAGGACTCCACGACGCCGACCGTCGCGTCCAGAGCCACATTGATGTCGCGGACGAACATGGTCTCGCTGACTGCGCTGCGAAAATGATCCGCAGCTACCGACGTGGAGACGACCAACCGGTCCGCGGCCAGGGACACCACGAACTGGTCACCGCCGAGACGCCCGACGACGGAATCGCTCGCCGCTGCCGCCGACAACCTCTGCCCGATCTCACGGAGCACGCGATCCCCGACCGGATAGCCGAAGGTCTCGTTGATCTGCGCGAAGCGGTCGACGTCGACGACGAACACGACGACACCACAGGCACCGGCGTCGGCGAGGGAGCGGTCGAGAAGTTCTTCGAGGTGGCGTCGGTTGGCCAGCCCCGTCACCGGGTCCGACACCGCGGCGATGGACAACGCTTCGGCCTGTCGGCGCAGCGCCGCCAGGAAACATGCCATCCGCGCCGCGACCAGTACGACGGCAAGAACCGACGACCCGAACACGACCCAGCCCCATTCGGAGACCGGCACGCCGCGTACGAGTTCGATGCCCATCACGACGGGAGACAGCAGAATGCCTGCACTGAGCCCAGCGAGCCGAGTGCGTTCGACGACCCGTCTCGGCTTCTCGTCGGGCACGGTCCAGAGTTTTTGTGGCGGATACAGGGTCGCCGCCGTCAGAAGGATGTAGCCGATGAGCCATCCCGCGCTGACCACGCTCGTGTCGCGGAATTCGAACCGCTCGACGGCGAGGAAATTGATCCACGCCGACACCGCGAACGTCACGAAACCCGCCGCCGTCATCGTGAACGGCAATGTTCGTGCACGCTTGGACAACAGGAGGATGACGAGCAACGAGACGACGAAGCCGTCTGCGGTGGTGTAGACCACCACAGGCCAGTACTCGGAGAACGCATCGAACCCGAGGGAGATGTCCGGGCGGCTGCCGACGACGAAGATCCACGCAGCCAGCCCGACGCCGGTGGCAACGATCGAGCCCTCCAGTGCGTCCTCCAACCGGAGAACGCGATGGCCGTTGTCGTCGTGGATCAGAAGCACACCGACGATGAACGCAGCGTGCCCGAGAAGGTAGGCGGCGTCGGCCGGCGAGACCATCGGCACGGTTGTGTCGCCCAGTAGATACACCGCGGTGATCAGATCGCCGAGGCCCCACGCCACGAGGCCCATCAGCAGGAAGAACCACGTGGGTCGGTTGGCGAGGCTCCGGTGCTTGCTGACGCAGGCGAACGTCACGACGCAGGCGGCGGTGATCAGCGCGTACACCGAGATCCTGGGCAATCCGCTCGGCAGCCACAAGTAGACGCCGGTACCCACCAGCCCTACCGACAGGAAGCTCGACCACCTCATGCCCCGAGTGAGTCCTTTCCGGGTCCCAACCACCGTCGTGTCCGTTTGTTCGAATCGCGTCAGGCGTACGAACTGCATTCGATGCCGTTTGCCGTTCGGATTGCTCGACTTGTCCAGGATCTCAGACACGACGGTTGGAAGGTTATCTAGCCTCCCTCACTTCTTCAGTGACAGGTCACAATTTCGGGCGATCAGCCCGTTTTCTTCGGTGGTCGGCCGTCAGGACTCGAGCGCTGCGTCGAGGGTGATCTCCACACCGGTGAGAGCCTTGCTGACCGGGCATGTCTCCTTCGCGGCCTGCGCTGCCTTCGCGAAGCCCTCGGCGTCGAGGCCGTCGACCTCACCGCGAACGGTCAGCGCGATCCCCGTCAGCTTGAACCCTGGGTCGTCCGGTCCGAGAGAGACCTCGGCCTTGACCTCGAGACTCTGCGGCGTGCCACCTGCCTCCGCGATGAGGGCGGACAGCTGCATCGCGTAGCACGACGAGTGCGCCGCAGCGATCAGCTCTTCCGGACTGGTGGTGCCGTCGGCGTTCTCGGCAGCACGCTTGGGAAACGAGACGTCGAACGTTGCTGCGCCGGAACTGGTGAGTTCCACCTGACCCGAACCGGCTTCCAGAGTTCCGTTCCATGCAGTGCGCGATGTACGTGTGGGCATAGCGTCTGACTCCTCTCGACATGCGCCCGGCCGGACGACAGGGCCGCATACTCGAAGGCTAGCGATTCAATCCGGCAGACTCCTGCTGTCCTGGGAATGATAGTGCGCCAGAAGCCTTTTCTCCTCGTCATGACGAGGGAATGCGAAGAACACGAGGACTGCTCCGACGACCACCACCGCGATCGCGGCCGCATACGACCGTTGATCACCGTCGAGAAACGCCTGCCTCGCGGCGTCGATGATCTGATCGCCGTACTGCGGATACCGCTCGGCCATGTCGGCCGCGGACGAAAAGGACTTCGTCAGGATCGACTGAGTCTCGGTACCGACCTGGCTCGCCTGCGGCGAATTCGCGATCGCGGACGTCAACGACGCTGCATATCCCGCCGTCAGCAGGGCCCCGAGCGTCGACTGCATGATCGCGCCGCCCAGATCGCGCTGCAGATCCGCCGTTCCCGACGCCATTCCTGCCCGATCGACGGGCACCGACCCCGTCAACGAGCGCGACGCCGGGGTACCGGCGAACCCGACGCCGATTCCGAGCAGCACGTAGCTCAGGGCGACGAACAGGTAGGAGACGTTCTCCTTCCAGGTAGCCCACGCGACGACGAGACCGAGAACGATGAACAAGTAGCCGAGCAGCAGCGTGAACCTCGACCCCTTCGACTCGACCAACTTCGCCGACTGCGGTGCGACGAGAACCATGGCGGCAGCCGCGGGAAGCGTCGACGCCCCGGCTTGCAGAGTGGAGTACTCGAGCACGTTCTGCAGGAATTGCTGACCGACGAAGATGACGCCCATCAGCGAACCGAAGACGATGATGCCCGCGAGCGCCGCCGCCCAGAAGGTCTTGCGGCGAGCGATGGACAGGTCGTACAGCGGGAACTCGGCACGTGCCTGCCGCAGCACGAACACCGCACCCGCCGCCAGGGCAATCGCCCCGAGTCCGATCGCGAGTGTCCCTTTGCCGTCGACCGGTGCGAAGTTGATGCTCAGCACGAGCGCCGCGATGAACACCACGGACACCATGCCGCCGAGGTTGTCCACCGGGTCGGTGGTCTCGTTGACGTGGGACGGTACGAGCACGGCAGCCAGCAGCAACGCCAGTCCGGCCAGCGGAAGCGTCACGAGAAACACTGCACCCCAGTGAAACTTCTCGAGCAGCGCCCCCGACAGCAGCGGTCCCAGTGCGGACAGGGCACCGCCCAGCGCAGACCACAGTGCAATGGCCTTGGTCCGCGCCGGCCCCGACCACAGCGCCGTGATCAACGCCAGCGTCGTCGGATACGCCAGGCCCGCCGACACACCTCCCAGTAGTCGTGCGCCGAACAGCACCTCGAAGTTCGGCGCGAATCCGGCGATCACACATGCAGGCACCGACAACGCCATGCCCAGCACCAGAAGCATCTTGCGGCCGTACCGGTCACCGAGCGCGCCCAGATACAGCACCGACGCCGCCAACCCGAGCGAATAGGCAACGGCGATCAGGTTGAGCTGCGTCTGGCTCGCGTCGAAGTCCCGGCCGATCTCCGGCAGCGCCACGTTCGCTACGGCAAGGTTCAGATTCGCCACCGCAGCGACCAGGATCAGAACGAACAACACCAGTCCGGCGCGGGCCGGCTTCGAGTCGAGGGGCACGACCGTCAGTCAAGCGCATCGCCCGCACACTGCGCCTCACCTGTTGGGTGCGAAGTTCTGCCGCCCCCTCTCGCTCGCAAGAGTGGGCGCGTCGTTGGCCTGCGACCCCGGTCTGTCCGCACTACGGTGACGGCTGTGACTCGAATCCGGTGCACGGTGCTCATCGCCCTCGTCGTGGCCTCGTTGGGAGCGGCACCTGCTCAGGCCGATCCGCTCACCGACTTCTACTCCGCACCCGTACCCGACATCGCCGCGCGAGCAGACGGCGATGTCGTGCGATCGATCCGCGTCGGACCACCTCTCGGCGACGGACTCGGGCTGGATATCGACCGAATTCTCTACCGCACCACGAACACTCAGGGCGACCCGACGGTAGTCTCCGGCTACACGATGACACCGACCGCACCCTGGCCGGGGCCAGGCCCGAGGCCCGTCATCGCCTACGCCCCGGGAACATCCGGGATGGCCGACCGATGCGCCGGTTCGGCAGTGCTGGGAACCGTCGGGTCTTCCCCCGCTGTCCTACCACTCCTCCTCGCCGGATACTCCGTCGCCGCCACCGACTACGTGGGCCTCGGAACCCCGGGCGGGCACACCTACCTCGAACGAGTCGACGCAGCTCACGCCCTGCTCGACGTCGCACGCGTCGGCGCCGGGGACTCGGACGCACCTGTCGTCCTGTTCGGCTACTCCGAAGGCGGCTACGCCGCGGGGGCCGCGGCAGAACTGGCGGCGTCGTACGCACCGGAACTCGACGTCCGCGGCTCGTACATCGGCGCGCCACCGGCCGATCCGACGCTCAACATCGACAACCTCGACAACACGCCGCTTGCTCCTGCACTGCTCTACGCTGTCGGCGGGCTGATCAACGCGCACCCTGAAGACGCCGAACGACTTCGCTCACAGTTCAATTCGAACGGTCAGGCCCTGCTCGACGAGTCACAGAACTGGTGCTCGACCGATATAGCCGCCAACCGGCTCCTGCGATCGACCGACCTCACCTCCGACGGCCGATCCCTCGCAGCACGGCTCGCCGAGGAGCCCGCGGCATCGCTGATGCGCGCGAACACCGTCGGACACGGAATGCCGAGCGCCCCGGTTCTTCTGTCGCAATCCGTCGCCGACGACACCGTGCCGATCCAGCAGAGCCGGACACTCCGAGATCGCTGGACAGCAGCCGGATTCACCGACCTCACCTACATCGAGTACCCGATCCCCCGCGTCCCGGTTCCCGGCGTCAACCACGCCCCCGGTGGATTGATCGCCTATGGCGACGTCATGCCCTGGATTGCGGGCCTCCTCGCGCGCTGATCCCGGCCCACCCCCGGCCCAGCCCGGCCCACCCCCGGCATCGATGCCGGCTGCCCGACGTGATCACACCCCCGGCGAGGCAGGCAGCTGAACACCCCTACGCAGCAGAGCGGGCCGCACCCCGTGAGGGATGCGGCCCGCTGTGGTGGAACTACCCGACTACTCGCTGTCGCTGTCGCCAGCGGCCTTGGCCAGGTCGACCGGAACCTCGTCGGGAACGGTGATGGCCTTCTTCTCGCCGCGGAACGTGAACTTCGCGTCCTCGCCTGCGCCTTCGCCGTCCCAGTTCTCGACGTCGACCAGGACGATCTGTCCGGGCTCGATCTCGCCGAAGAGGATCTTCTCCGACAGCTGATCCTCGATCTCGCGCTGGATGGTGCGACGCAGCGGCCGCGCACCCAGAACCGGATCGAATCCACGCTTGGCGAGGAGGGACTTCGCCTTCTCGGTGACCTCGATGGCCATGTCCTTGTTCTTCAGCGCACCCTCGACGCGGTTGAGCATGAGATCGACCATCTGGATGATCTCGTCCTGGGTGAGCTGGTGGAACACGACGATGTCGTCGATACGGTTCAGGAACTCCGGGCGGAAGTGCTTCTTCAGCTCGTCGTTGACCTTCAGCTTCATGCGCTCGTAGTTCGAGCCGGTGCCTTCACCCGAGGAGAAGCCGAGACCGACTGCCTTCGAGATGTCCGAGGTACCGAGGTTCGAGGTGAAGATGAGCACGGTGTTCTTGAAGTCGACCGTGCGTCCCTGGCCGTCGGTGAGACGGCCGTCTTCGAGCACCTGCAGGAGGGTGTTGTAGATCTCCTGGTGTGCCTTCTCGATCTCGTCGAACAGCACGACGGAGAACGGCTTGCGGCGGACCTTCTCGGTGAGCTGGCCGCCCTCTTCGTATCCGACGTATCCGGGAGGAGCACCGAACAGACGCGACGCGGTGAAGCGGTCGTGGAACTCGCCCATGTCGATCTGGATGAGCGCGTCGTCCTCGCCGAACAGGAAGTTCGCCAGTGCCTTGGACAGCTCGGTCTTACCGACACCGGACGGGCCGGCGAAGATGAACGAGCCGGACGGACGCTTGGGGTCCTTCAGACCCGCACGCGTCCGGCGGATGGCCTTGGAGACGGCCTTGACGGCCTCGACCTGCCCGATGATCCGCTTGTGCAGCTCGTCCTCCATACGGAGCAGACGGGTGGTCTCCTCCTCGGTGAGCTTGAAGACGGGGATACCGGTCCAGTTTCCGAGGACCTCGGCGATCTGCTCGTCGTCGACCTCGGCGATGACATCGAGGTCACCGGAACGCCACTGCTTCTCGCGCTCGGCACGCTGCTGAACCAGCTGCTTTTCCTTGTCGCGCAGGTTCGCGGCCTTCTCGAAGTCCTGCGCGTCGATCGCGGATTCCTTTTCGCGACGCGCGTCGGCGATCTTGTCGTCGAACTCGCGCAGGTCCGGCGGCGCGGTCATCCGGCGGATGCGCATCCGCGCGCCCGCTTCGTCGATGAGGTCGATTGCCTTGTCCGGCAGGAATCGGTCGTTGATGTACCGGTCCGCCAGAGTTGCTGCCGCGACGAGTGCACCGTCGGTGATCGAGACACGGTGGTGTGCCTCGTAACGATCGCGCAGACCCTTGAGAATCTCGATGGTGTGCTCGACGGTGGGCTCGCCGACCTGGACGGGCTGGAACCGCCGCTCGAGAGCAGCGTCCTTCTCGATGTACTTGCGGTACTCGTCGAGGGTGGTTGCGCCGATGGTCTGCAGCTCGCCACGCGCAAGCTTGGGCTTGAGGATGGAGGCCGCGTCGATAGCGCCCTCGGCGGCACCTGCGCCGACGAGCGTGTGCAGCTCGTCGATGAACAGGATGATGTCGCCGCGAGTGTTGATCTCCTTGAGAACCTTCTTCAGGCGCTCCTCGAAGTCACCGCGGTAACGACTGCCTGCAACCAGCGACCCGAGGTCGAGGGTGTAGAGCTGCTTGTCCTTCAAGGTCTCGGGGACCTCGCCGTTGACGATTGCTTGCGCGAGCCCCTCGACGACAGCGGTCTTACCGACACCGGGCTCACCGATCAGAACAGGGTTGTTCTTGGTACGGCGGCTCAGGACCTGCATGACGCGCTCGATTTCCTTCGCGCGACCGATGACCGGGTCGAGCTTGCCTTCGAGTGCGGCCTGGGTCAGGTTACGACCGAACTGGTCGAGCACCAGCGACGTGGACGGCGTACCGGCCTCGCCACGGCTGCTTCCGGACTCCGACGGCTCCTTGCCCTGGTAACCGGACAGTAGCTGGATGACCTGCTGACGCACACGGTTGAGGTCGGCACCGAGCTTGACCAGAACCTGGGCGGCGACGCCTTCACCCTCGCGGATCAGTCCGAGCAGAATGTGCTCGGTACCGATGTAGTTGTGACCGAGCTGCAGAGCCTCACGCAGGCTGAGCTCGAGGACTTTCTTGGCGCGCGGGGTGAACGGAATATGACCGGACGGAGCCTGCTGGCCCTGACCGATGATTTCCTCGACCTGGCTGCGGACTCCTTCAAGGGAGATACCCAACGACTCCAGAGACTTCGCCGCTACGCCCTCACCCTCGTGGATGAGCCCGAGCAGGATGTGCTCCGTGCCGATGTAGTTGTGGTTGAGCATCCGGGCTTCTTCTTGAGCCAGGACGACAACACGCCGCGCGCGATCGGTGAACCTCTCGAACATCGCTCTCCCTCACTTCTCGGTGGGAGGTAGCACTTCCCACCAGGTCTTCTAGCACCACAGTATCTAGTAACACGGGGTCGCTCGGCATCGGAGGCGCTCGACGCCGACAACTGGAACGTCCACGCCTCCAGCCTCACTGTAGTTGGCCGGTCGTTCACTCGCCGACCCTCGGTCCCCTTGGATCAACGCTCGGCGTTGCTGTGGGTGACTGAAGTGCCTGCTTACAGTTCTTAACGCGGGCCGATGCGTATTCGTTTCCGATTCTCTGTCCGCTGCTGGCGAACAGCCGAGGGACTCAGGCCTGCGGTTTCACGATGGGGAAGAGGATGGTCTCCCGAATGCCGAGGCCGGTGAGCGCCATCAGGAGCCGGTCGATTCCCATGCCCGTGCCCGTAGTGGGCGGCATACCCTGCTCCATCGCCGCAAGGAAGTCCTCGTCGAGCACCATCGCTTCGTCGTCGCCGGCTGCGGCCTGGCGGGCCTGGTCCTCGAAACGCTCACGCTGAATGACCGGGTCGACGAGCTCGGAGTATCCGGTAGCCAGTTCGAACCCGCGGACATAGAGGTCCCACTTCTCGGTGACACCCGGCTTGCTCCGGTGCTGGCGAGTCAACGGCGACGTCTCCACCGGAAAATCACGAACGAACGTGGGCGCGGACAGGCCGTCGCCGACCTGGTGCTCCCACAGTTCCTCGACGAGCTTCCCGTGGCCGTAGATGGGCTTGCCGTCCTTGCGGGGGACCTCGAGCCCGACCTTCTCGGCGAGCGCGAGCAGCTCGTCGACAGTCGTGTCCGGGGTGACGGTGACGCCGATGGACTCCGAGAGCGACGGGTACATCTCGAGCGTCGTCCACTCGCCACTCAAGTCGTACGTGGTGCCGTCGGGGAGCAGCACGATCTGTGTGCCGAGGGCGGCCTGCGCGACTTCCTGGATCAACTCACGCGTCATCCGTGCGGAATCGTCGTACGTCCCGTACGCCTCGTACGTCTCGAGCATCGCGAACTCCGGTGAGTGCGACGAATCCGCGCCTTCGTTACGGAAGTTGCGGTTGATCTCGAAGACCTTTTCGATACCGCCGACGACGCAGCGCTTCAGGAACAGCTCCGGCGCGATCCTCAGGTACAGGTCCGTGTCCAGCGCATTGGAGTGCGTGACGAACGGGCGTGCAGCCGCGCCGCCATGCAGCGTCTGCAGCATGGGCGTCTCGACCTCGAGAAAGCCGCGGCGCTCGAGTGCAGTGCGAAGCTCACGCACGACGGCGATGCGCTTGCGCGCGACCTCACGAGCCTCGGGGCGAGTGATCAAATCCAGGTAACGCTGACGGATGCGCGTTTCCTCGTTCAATTCCTTGTGTGCAACCGGCAACGGACGCAATGCCTTCGACGCGATCTGCCACTTGTCGGCCATGACGCTGAGCTCGCCGCGGCGACTCGAGATGACCTCGCCGTGCACGAACACGAAGTCACCGAGGTCGACGTCCGACTTCCACGCCGCCAGCGCGTCCTCCCCGACTCCGGCGAGGCTGATCATCGCCTGGAGCTGGGTGCCGTCGCCCTCCTGCAGCGTCGCGAAACAGAGCTTTCCTGTATTGCGGACGAAGATGACGCGTCCGGCGACGCCGACGAGCTCACCCGTAGCGGTATCGGCATCGAGGCTCGGGAACTGCTCCCTGATCTCCAGCAGCGAATGCGTGCGGTCCACGGACACGGGATACGCCTCTTGCCCCTGCTCGAGCAGACGGTCCCGCTTGGCACGACGAATCCGAAGCTGTTCCGGAGTGTCCGACAGCTCTTGGGCGTCCGACGATTCTGGAACGGCGGCGGTGGGGGAAGCTGCGTCAGTCACGGAAGCACACTTTATCCGGCGCGTGCGACAAAGACAGAATCAGTGCGCCGTGACGGCTTCTGCTTCACGGACGCAGTGCCGCGCCTTCGTCAGAACACCGAGCAGTCCAGCGGACTTGAGCGCTTGGTAGCCACCGACGAGGTCGGTCGCCTTGTGCAACCCCAACTCCTGCAGCGACGCTGCAGCCAGGGAGGATGTGTACCCCTCGGAGCAGATCACGATCCACTCGACGTCGTGATCCACCGCCGCGACCAACCGAGCGTCGCTGGTGGGATCCAGACGCCACTCGAGCACGTTGCGTTCGATGGCCAGCGCGCCGGGCAGCGTCCCTTCGACGGCCCGTTGGGCCTGCGGACGGATGTCGACGACGATCGCGCCGCGTTCGACGGCGTCACGCAGTTCGAAGACGGTCATCCGGTCGATTCGAGTCCGTGCTTCGTCGAGCATCTGGACGACGGTCTTGCTCATTTCGAAGGTCCTTCGGGCTCATCGGTCAGCTCGGTGCGGGTTCGTCGGAGTGCCGACTTGTCGGTCACTTCGTAGTAGGACATCGCGGTCAGCGGCGGTGAATAGGCGTGGACACTCAGTGTCGGGTGAGGAGTCGTCGGGTCACTCCGCAGGCTCCGCTCCTGCCCGGTGATCGATGCGGGTGCGCGCATGACGTCGTGTACCCATCCGAGCGGGAAGGACGCCTGATCCCCGGCGTCGAGTCGACGACGCTTCAGTCCGTCTCCCGCCCAACGGTATTCGACGAGCGATCCGCTCAACACGGTGAGTGCACCGAGCGATCCGGCGTGATCGTGCAGCTCGGTGGAGCGGTCCGGTACCCAGCTGATCAACCAGACATCCAGGTCGTCGTCGGCGTGCAACCGCGTCGACCAGCGCTCACCGGTGGGCCAGTTGCCACCGGCGGGCAGCAGGTGGTCGAAGCGTCCTTCGAGGACGTCGGACGCACCCTGATCGGTGATCCGCAGCAAGTCGTGAGGCCGCAACCGAGTCGGAAGCGTCAGATTGGGCGCAGAACTGGACGACAGAGATCCAGAAAAGACAGGTGTGGAAAGCATGGAAACTTCTCCAGGATAGGTAATTGAACGAGGCAGCGGTCAGCCTCGACAACACTCCTGGGGTCCCATGCACATCATCACGACGTCGATTCTTACACAACCGTTCCAGTTGCGCTAGCGGGTCCGTCTTTTCGCCAGGTTTCGCTCGAACACCAGACGCAGGCCCTCGAGCGTCAGATCCGGCTCGTGGTGCTCGACGGACGCACTTTCCGCCATGATGAGCGGCGCACTCTCACCCGTCCCGATGACGGCGACGTCCTTGCCCCCGAACTCCGGCAGTTCGCGCCGGACCCGATTCACCAGGCCGTCGACCAGGCCCGCGAACCCGAAGACCGCCCCGGCCTGCATGCACTCGACGGTGTTCTTGCCGACGACGGAACGCGGTCGCAGCAATTCCACCTCACGCAACGCCGCGGAACGTGACGACATCGCCGCCGTCGAGATCTCCAGGCCCGGTGCGATGGCGCCGCCGAGGAACTCACCCTTGGCCGAGACCACGTCGACGCACGTCGTGGTGCCGAAATCCACCACGATGCAGGCACTCCCGTACAAATCATGCGCGGCAAGCGTGTTCACGATGCGGTCCGCACCCACCTCCTTGGGATTGTCGACCAGCAACGGAACTCCCGTGCGCACACCGGGTTCCACCACCACGTGCGGCACATGCTTCCAGTATCGGGCCAGCATCGTGCGCGTCTCACGCAGCACCGAGGGCACGGTCGACAACGCCGACACTCCCGTGATCTGCTCGGCATCGGGCCCGATCAGCCCACGAAGCATCAACGCCAGCTCGTCGGCGGTGACGTTGGGGTCGGTCCGCACCCGCCAGTCTCGGTGCAGCGTCGCGTGATCACCACTTCCGCTGAACAATCCGAGCGTCGTCGAGGTATTGCGAACGTCGACTGCGAGCAGCACAGCTAGACCAGCACGGAGTCGGCGCGCAGCGTGCGTGGAGTGATCAGACCGGACCCCTCGGGCGCGTGGGCAGGATCGGAGCCCAACTCCACCGGAGCGTTCTTGTCGTCGACGAACACCACTCGCGGCGCGTAGTCCTTGCACTCCTGCTCGTTCATCACTCCATAGGCGATCAGAATGACCAAATCACCGGGGTTGACGAGATGAGCTGCCGCACCGTTGATTCCGATGACGCCACTGCCCCGCTCACCGGTGATCACATACGTCTCGAGGCGCGCACCGTTGTCGATGTCGACGATGGTGACCTGCTCCCCTTCCAGCAGATCGGCAGCCTCCATCAGATCCAGATCCACCGTGACCGAGCCAACGTAGTGCAGGTCGGCATGCGTGACGGTGGCGCGGTGGATCTTGGACTTCATCATTGTGCGAAACATGTTGTCACCCTTCAGCTTTGGTAAATTCGTTCGCCTGCGCAGGCTCCACTCCTGCTTTATCGAGTCGTTCCGCAGGCTCCACTCCTGCTTCGAGGAAGCCGGTGCCCACGGCCACCCCGACGTTGTCGATGAGGCGGGTGGTTCCGATTCTGGCGGCGACGAGGAGTCGCCCGTCTCCTCGTTCCGGGGCCGGCCCGAGGTCCACGCCGCGGACCTCGAGGTAGTCCACGTCGACCCCGGGGACCGAGTCCAGCACACCCCGCGCGGTCGACAGGATCGCCGACACACCACCTGCCGCTGCGTGCGCTCCGGCTACCAGAGCGGCCGAGAGAACCATCGCGGCGTCTCGCTGCGCGGAGTCGAGGTACCGATTGCGGGAGGACAGTGCGAGCCCGTCCTGCTCGCGGACCGTCGGCACGCCGTAGATCTTGACGTCGAAGTTCAGATCGCGAACCATCTGACGGATCAGAGTGAGCTGCTGATAGTCCTTCTCGCCGAAGTACGCCGCGTGCGGCGACGCGATCTGCAGCAACTTCGCGACCACGGTGAGCATGCCCGCGAAATGTGTGGGCCGGGAAGCGCCTTCCAGCTCCGCCCCGAGCGGGCCTGGATGCACGGTGGTGCGCGGACCGGCCGGATACATGTCCGACGCGGAGGGCGCGAACACCAGCTCGACCCCTTCCCCACGAAGCAGTTCGGCGTCGGCGTCGAGCGTGCGCGGGTAGGCGTCCAGGTCCTCCCCTGCCCCGAACTGCAGAGGATTGACGAAGATCGACACGATGACGACAGCTCCGGTGAGCTTGGCCTGCCGGACGAGGTGGATGTGACCTGCGTGCAACGCACCCATCGTCGGCACGAGCGACACAGTTTTGCCCACTGCGCGAAGAGCTTTGGACACCGAGGTGATCACGGCGGGATCGTGGTGGACCGTGAGTTCCCCGGCCTTGTAGCTACCTGCCAGTGTCATCGTTCGCCTTCCAGAAACTCGACCAGTGGCGCGGGTGCGCCGATTCTCTGCGCGGACCGCAGCGACAGGGCTCGGTACCCTTCGGCAATCCGCGGGTCCACCTCCCGCAGCACACTCAGATGTTTCTGCACTGCGCTCAGATCCCCGCGGGCGACCGGCCCCGTCAACGCAGACTGTCCACGTCGAAGCGCATTCTCGAGCGCAGCATTCAGCAACGGCGCAAGAACACGCTGCGGCACACCGGGTTCGGTGTCCATGCCGGGAAATCCCGGGCCGTCGAGAGCAACGTGCAGAGCCTCGACGGCGTCGGCGACGAGGGTGACGAGATGATTGGATCCGTGCGCCAGAGCGGCGTGATACAGCGCTCGCTCCGTCTCCGCGACGTGCACCGGTTCTCCGCCCAGTTCGAGCACCAGCGCCTGCGCGACGGCGTAACCGATCTCGTCGGCCGCAGTGATGCCGAAACACGCCGAGGCCAGTCGATCCGTGTCCTCGGCGAGTCCGGAAAAGGTCATCGCCGGATGGATCGCCAGCGGCACGGCACCCTGAGCGGACAACGGCGACAGAATGCCCACACCGTTGGCGCCGGAAGTGTGCACGACGAGCTTGCCCGGCGCCACGACGCCCGTTGCCGCCAGACCCGTTGCAAGCGAGGCGAGTTCGGAATCGGGGACCGCGAGGATCAGCAACTCGGCGCGAGTGGCGACCTCGTCGACCGGCAGTATCTGCGTGTCCGGAAGGCGTGTGCGCGCACGATGCACCGAATCCTCGGACACGGCAGAGCAGGCGACGACGACGTGTCCGACGCGCTCGAGAGCTTCGCCGAGAGCTGTGCCTACGCGACCTGCCGACACGATGCCGACCGCCAAACGCGCAGGTGCGGGATCAGCAGTGAACTCGGATGAGGTCACCGATTACTTCCTCTCGTTCGTTCCAGTCCCGCTCGGCGGGTACCAGACGTCCTGTCCAAGAGAATAGCCTCACAAGGCATGCACCGGCCACGGCGCATCAACGTGATCTAGTTCACGATCGCGTCAGTCGGCGCGACGACGGTGCCTGCGTTCGGTGGGCTCACCGGAACCCGACTGCAGTCCTGCCATGATCTCCGCGACGGAACGACCGTTGGAGTGCGCTCCGGCGGTGTCCCCGTCCTCGGGTTCCGCCCGGCGCCGACGCCGTGACCGCGGCTCGGGATCCGGAAGATCCCAATGTTGGGACGGGCTCTCGGGCTCGGGATCCTGCCGAACCTCGGGCTGCGGCTCGGGCTCGGAATGCTGCCGAACCTCGGGCTCGGGCTCGGGCTGCGACTGTGGCTCGGGAACGACCTCGGCCGGCGAGTCGTGCACCACGTCTGCGTACTCGGCTTCGACTGGTACTTCGGGGGATGGCTCCGGGTACGCCGACGGCGCAGCGGAGGCGCGGGGAGGCGTCGGGACCCGTCGGCCACCGCCGGGAGCCCGCGCGTCACCTCGCCGGGGCTGTACCGGGCTTCCACCACCGGCAGTTCCACCACCGGCAGTTCCACCACCGGCAGTTCCATCGCCGGACGCCTGGGGCGCGGGAGCCTGGGAGGTGGGAGCGTGCGTGTAGCCGAGGGGGACCTCGCTGCCGATCGGCACGTCGGGGTAGAGCACCGACGTCTCCGCGGTCACTGGTTCGTCGTACGGGTTGGCGATTCCTTGAACCGGCGAGACCGGGGCGCTCGGCCGCTGGCCTCGCGGATCCCTGAGCGCCGAGTCGGGCTCGTTGGCACCGGTACGCCCGGGGATGTACAACCCCGACGGCGCTGGTTGGTACCCGTCGTAGTTGCGGCCTCCGCCGAGCTCGGCCACCCGCGTCGCCTCGGCGCGGAGGGCTACCCGCTCGGTGGGGAGATTGCCGTCGAACAACATCTGCAGGTTCTCCCGCAGGTGCGCGAGTTCCGCCCGCAGGGCCGCGACCTCACTGGTCTCGAGCTGCACTTCACTGCGCACACGCGCCTCGACGCCCAACTCGTACTCACGCCGGGCGGAGATCTCCCGCGCGAGTTGCAGCTCGTACACCGTTTGCAGGTCCTTGGCCTTCGTCTGATCCGCCGCGGCCTCGCGTCGATACTTCGTCATCGCGAACGCGCCCACGATCGCCGCCCACAACGCGGAGACGAGGCCCACCCGCAACCATTGGACGTTCTCGCTGAACAACAGCAGCACACTCGCCGCGACTCCGAAGACGACCAACGCGGCTATGAACAACTGGCTCGCACTGCGCCGCGAACGGCGTGCGGCCTTTGCGCGAGTCGGTTCGGTCATGGCAACCAGGGTAGCTGGCAAATCGCCACGAACCGGTCAACCTCGGTTGTGGATCGCCACAGCGCCTGCTGGGTGGTTCGGCCACGTGACGGGACCCACGCGAGTCAGCGCGGATCGTCTCCGCGATCCTCCGGTGTGCGACAGCACTGTTCGAGCCACAGCGCGGCACCGACGAGAGCGAGACCGGCAAGCAGCCCGACGATGGCTCCCGGCCTGTCGGCGGCCGCGGCTCGCACGGTCGACGCCTGGGGCAGGATGTGAACGAGAAAACCGGCCCAGATACCCGTCACGGCCGACCCCACCAGCGCCGACGCTTTCGCCAGGGCCAGGGCCCGAGCGGCCGTGATGGGGTGGACGTGGCGTGGTCCGTCGCCGATCCGGCTGGTCCCCACTCGCGACCGCAGCACGAACGCGAAGATCAGCTCACCGATGGCGATCGGGTACAGCGATGCGCCGACGAGCACCGACATCGGCGGAAGCATCCCGTAGAACGACCTGACCAGCAGCCACATCGCGACGGCTGCGAACAGCGCGATGGAGACGAGGTCTCGTACCCGTGTCGGTTTCATCTCGGTCATCCGCGCGCGTCTACTCTCGACGCTCTTCTGCGGAGACGGGTGTCATGTCGGTCGCCCGGACGCCACTGCGTTCCTCGGCGCTCAACGTCGCGAGCCAGTCGTCGACGCGCCTGGCGTCCGTGCCGACCGCGAGGGTGGCGTCGGGCTCCACGTCGAGCCACGGGAGCAGGACGAACGCGCGCTCGTGGGCACGGGGATGCGGCAGCAACAACTGCGGATCGGTTCCGACGACGTCCTGGCCGGCATCCGATCGGCACACCACGATGTCCACGTCGAGGCTGCGAGGGCCCCACCGCACCTCACGAACCCGCTCGGCGTTCGCTTCGCGTTCCCTGGCGAACTCCAGCCACTCGTACGGTCCGCGCTCCGGGTCGTCGGCGACGACGATCGCGTTCAGAAAATCCTGCTGTTCGATGCCACCCCACGGCGCTGACATGTAGACCTTCGACACCGCTCGCACTCGCGGTCCGAGATCGTCGGTGACGGACCGCAGGTGTGCGAGCGAATCACCGACGTTGCTGCCGATCGACAGTACGACCTGCGTCATGAGCGCACTCGGTGGGCGACGACGGCGACATCGACGAATTCCAGAGGAATCGGAGCCGACGGCTTGTGCAATACCACTTCGACGGCGTCGACCCGGGTATCGGTCATGACCGAATCTGCGATCTCGGCGGCAACCGTTTCGATCAGGTCCCGGGGCGGGCCCGCCACGATGGCGGCGGCGGCCTCGGCCAGTTCGCCGTAATGCAACGTTGCCGTCAGGTCGTCGGACGCGGCAGCCGGCTTCAGATCCATCCAGACGGTGATGTCCACGACGAAGTCCTGGCCGTCGCGCTTCTCGAAGTCGAAGACTCCGTGGTGTCCGCGAACCTTCAACCCGCGCAACTCGATTCGGTCGCTCACCCGATGCTCGCCCTTCATGCGCTTGCCTCCCATGCGTCGACGACGGCCACCGCGTCCAGCGTGGAGCGGGCGTCGTGCACGCGTACGCCCCATGCCCCTGCTGCCACCGCGAGCGCCGATACGACGGCAGTCGCGACCTCACGGCCGGCCGGCGGGCGGTCGACGCCGTCCTGCGCCAACAGCGACCCGAGGAAGCGTTTGCGCGACGCCCCGATCAGGACGGGCATTCCCAATTCCACGAACGTGGGAATCGCGTGGAGCAGTTGCCAGTTGTGGTGGGCGTTCTTGGCGAAACCGAGGCCGGGATCCAACACGATGTTGGATCGGTCGACTCCGGCAGCGACAGCGCGATCCACCTGGTGAAGCAGCTCGCGTCGAACGTCCGCCACGACGTCGTCGTAGTGATCGGCCGCACCGGAGTGCGCATAGTTCTCCGAGCTCCGCCAGTGCATCAGGATCCACGGCACGCCTGCGTCCGCGACGACAGACGCCATGTCCGGGTCGGCCCGGCCACCGGACACGTCGTTGACGATGGTGACGCCTGCTTCGATCGCGGCGGCGGCAACCGATGCGCGCATCGTGTCGACGCTCGTCGGGATGCCCTGCTCACCGAGGGCGGCAATCACCGGCACCACTCGTCGGGCTTCGACCTCCGGATCGATGCGTTCCGCTCCCGGACGTGTCGATTCGCCACCGACGTCGACGATGTCCACACCCATGGCGTGCAGCTGAACACCGTGTGCGACGGCAGCGTCGACGTCGAGATACCGACCACCGTCGGAGAACGAATCCGCCGTGACGTTGAGAACGCCCATCACCACATGGGCGCCGGGCCGAAACGGCCGAAAAGACGTCATTTCCGCAGAATCAGATCCAACGCCTCGGATCGAGACGCTGCACTCGACTGGAACAGTCCGCGGACGGCCGACGTCGTCGTACTGGCTCCCGGCTTGCGAATGCCGCGCATGGCCATGCACAGATGCTCCGCCTCGATCACGACGATGGCGCCGCGCGGGTCGAGCTTGCGCATCACGGCGTCGGCGATCTGGCTGGTCAGACGCTCCTGCACCTGTGGACGCTTGGCGTAGAGATCCACGACGCGGGCCAACTTGGACAGGCCGGTCACCTTGCCGCTCTTGCCGGGAATGTACCCGACGTGGGCGACGCCGTGGAACGAGACCAGGTGATGCTCGCACGTAGAGAACATCGGGATACCCCGCACCAGAACGAGTTCCTGATGGCCCTCGTCGAACGTCGTGTTCAGCACCGAATCCGGGTCCGTGTACAGCCCGCCGAACATCTCCTTGTACGCACGGGCCACGCGCGCCGGGGTGTCGAGCAGGCCGGCACGGTCAGGATCTTCTCCGACGGCGATCAGCAACTCACGGACCGCGGCCTCGGCACGCGGCTGGTCGAACGTGCGCCCTGTTGCAACTGCGACGAGGTTGTCCGGCGCAACCGGGGCGCCCTCATCGTCCATCCGCGTGACTGACACGTGTGCTCTTTCCTTCGGTCCACCCGCGGCTCACAACCGCAGGCCCACTCATTGCGCCGCGTAAGCCTATCGCCCGATCCCGACTGACCTAACTGTGCCCGCCGGGACCTTCCCACCGCTGCGTGCGAGGACCTTCGTCGCCGCCGTGCTCGGACTCCGGCGCATCGGAACGCTGGTTCTCCGGACCCGGTGCATCAGGACGCTGTTCGTTCGGACGCTGGGGCACGGGACCGCCGAGCGGCAATCCGCCCAGGGGATCCCACTGCGAACCGGCGGGGTCGCGGTACTGAGGAGACGGGCGCTGGTCGCCGTACTGACCCGACGCGGCCGAGCCTCCACCCTGGCCCGCCGAACCCTGACTGCCGGACGCGTCATCGGAATCCGGAGTGCCGGACCTGCCATCGTTACCTGGCTCGCGGTACTCCGGGGGCTGGTACTGAGGCGGACGGTACTGAGGAGACTGGTACGTCGGCGGCGCCTGGAACTGCGGACCCGATTCACCCGGGCGACCGCCGCCGGGACCGGAAGCGTCACGCGGGGGCCAGCCCGGTGCCGACCAGCCGGCAGGTGCGCCGTAATCCGGACGCGATCGCGGAGTCTCGGGGTTGCGGTAGCTGCCGCCACCGTTGTAAGCACCGCCACCGGTGTAGTTCCCGCCCGGATAGTTGCCGTTGCCCGGGTGGCTGCCCGTGGCGTCGGCACCACCGGAGTGCTGGCCTCCGCGCGATCCACCGTTGTACGGGGCACTGCCGTACGGTGTGCCGCCGTTCGCGGGACCACCGTTCGCAGGACCACCGTTCGCAGGACCACCGTGCACCGGGCCACCGTTGACCGGGCCACCGTTGTGCTGGGAACCGTTGGCCGGGGCACCGTTGGTGTGCGCTCCCGGCCTGCCGCCGTTGTACCCGTCCTGACCGTTGTAGCCGTCCTGACCGGACTTGGTCAGCTGCGGGGAGCCTGCGTAGCTGGGCTGCGGGAACTGTTGCGGCGGAACGACCTTGGGCGCGATGGGCGGCGGAGGCCACGGCTCGCCGCGTTCGATCGCGAGCTCACCCGGCGTCTTCACCGGGGGCTTGTCCGACGGGATGCGCTCACCGAAGTCGTTGAACAGTGTGATCCGCGGCCGCTTGGTGACGCCCGTGAAGATCTTCTCGAGATCCTTGCGGGTCAGCGTCTCGCGCTCCAACAATTCGGTCGCGAGCGTGTCCAGCACGTCGCGGTACTCGTTGAGAATGGCCCACGCCTCGGTGTGCGCGGCTTCGATGAGCTTGCGCACCTCCTCGTCGATCTCGCGGGCGACCTCGTGCGAGAAGTCCGACTGCACACCCATCGAGCGGCCGAGGAACGGATCGCCCTGTTCCTGCCCGTAGCGAACTGCTCCGAGCTTGCTGCTCATGCCGTACTCGGTCACCATCGCGCGAGCGATCTTGGTCGCCTGGTCGATGTCCGAGGATGCGCCCGTCGTCGGCTCGTGGAACACGAGCTCCTCGGCCGCGCGGCCACCCATCGCCATCACGAGCCGCGCGATCATTTCCGACCTGGTCATCAGGCCCTTGTCGTCCTCGGGGACGGTCATCGCGTGACCACCCGTCCGACCGCGGGCGAGGATGGTGACCTTGTAGACGGGCTCGATGTCCGGCATCGCCCACGCCGCGAGGGTGTGGCCACCCTCGTGGTACGCGGTGATCTTCTTCTCGTGCTCGCTGATGATCCGGCTCTTGCGGCGCGGCCCTCCGACCACGCGGTCGACGGATTCCTCCAGCGCGGCCTCGGTGATGACGGTGCCGTTCTCACGGGCCGTCAGCAGAGCGGCCTCGTTGATGACGTTGGCAAGGTCCGCGCCGGACATTCCGACGGTCCGCTTGGCGAGACCTTCCAGATCGGCGTCCTGAGCGACGGGCTTGCCGGCGGAATGCACCGCGAGGATCGCACGTCGACCGGCCAGGTCCGGAGCACCGACCGGAATCTGGCGGTCGAAACGGCCTGGTCGCAGCAGCGCCGGGTCGAGGATGTCGGGCCGGTTGGTGGCGGCGATCAGAATGACGCCGGTGCGCTCGCCGAAGCCGTCCATCTCGACGAGAAGCTGGTTGAGGGTCTGCTCACGCTCGTCGTGGCCACCACCCATGCCTGCGCCACGCTGACGACCGACGGCGTCGATCTCGTCGACGAAGATGATGCACGGGCTGTTCTGCTTGGCCTGCTCGAACAGATCGCGGACACGGGAAGCGCCGACACCGACGAACATCTCGACGAAGTCCGAGCCGGAGATGGTGAAGAACGGAACGCCTGCTTCACCGGCGACGGCGCGTGCCAGCAGTGTCTTGCCGGTTCCGGGAGGGCCGTACAGCAGCACGCCGCGCGGAATCTTCGCGCCGAGCGACTGGTAGCGAGCCGGGTTCTGCAGGAAATCCTTGATCTCGTACAGCTCTTCGACTGCCTCGTCGGCACCTGCGACGTCCTGGAACGTCGTCTTGGGCATGTCCTTGCTGAGTTGCTTGGCCTTCGACTTGCCGAAGCCCATGACGCCGCCGCGGCCACCGCCCTGCATGCGACTCATGATGAAGATGAAGACACCGAGCAGAATCAGCATCGGAAGAACGAACAGCAGCAGCGACGACACCCAGCTGTCCTGGCTGACGACGGTGTTGTAGCTTTCGAGGCCGTCCGCGCTGACCTTGTCGAAGATGGTCTGCGACGCCGAGTCCGGGTACTTCGCGATGATCTGCGTTTCGTTCTCGGTGGCGTCGTTGCCGTTCTTCAGGGTGAGGCGGACCTGCTGCTCGCGGTCGTCGATCTGGGCCTTCTCGACGTTGTTGTCGTCGAGCTGGGCGATGGCCACCGACGTGTCGACGGACTTCCAGTCCCTCGTGTCGTTTCCGAAGTAGCTGAAAGCGAAAATCGCCAGCAGTATCGCAAACACGATGGCCAGGTTCCGTATAACTGTCTTCCGATTCATACAGCTTCAGCCGAGACGGCCTCGTCCTTTCCAGTTCCAGTTACCGGGCCACTCTGCTGGTTCAGCTCGAGCACCGGATGCCCCAGGTTACCGCGAGCGGCCGCGGCGTACTCGTGGTGCGGTAACCCGGCGATACATCCCCCACGCCGTTCGCCCGATGGATGTATCACGATTCTCCCCCATCCAACGCGCATCACGCCTTTCCGGTTCCCCGTGCCGGTCACGAAAAAATACCAGCAGTGCTTGGGCAACTTCGGGTCTATCGTTGGTCCGTGCAGCCCGGCTCGGATGGAGTCAGTGCCTTCGCGAACGACGTTCCGGCCAGTGCGGACGCCGTCCGGACGGTTGCCGCTGCCCGGCTAATACCGGGAGACGCAGAACGCAGGTTGCGGCGGGATTGGCGTACCGCTCGGGCCGAGGGCGGGTCGGTGGTGCCGGACCTGGCGGATTATCTCCCCGATTCGGAGTCGATCCGGCGCCGGTGTCTGATGCAGTTGATCGCCGTCGACCTTCAGGAGCGGTGGCTGCGGGCGCATCGACCGAAGCGGCTGGCCGAGTACTGCGCTGATTTCCGCTCGATCCTGACCGATTTCGACGTGGGATCACTTCCGGTCGACCTGGTCTACGAGGAGTTCTGCATCCGCCGCCAGAGCGGGGATTCGGTGACGCCCGCCCAGTACGTCCGCGAGTATCCGGCGCACGAGGACGCGTTGGCTCGGTTGTTGAACATCGGCAGCGGCGAGAACACCGAGATGCAGTCCCCCGACCTGGACGCGACGGGACCACAGAAGACGATCTCGCAGGACACGAGATCCCAGGACACGAGATCCCAGGACACGAGACCGGGGGCGGCGCCGACGCACCCCGGATCTTCGGACGAGCTGGAGGATCTCGACGCGGGTGATCGCGTCGAGATTTCGATCTGCTGATGGGCCTCGGCCGCGGCGCGTTCGCCCGCGTGTTCCTGGCCCGGCAACGTTCGATGCAGCGAATCGTCGCGGTGAAGATCTCCTCGAACCACGGCAGCGAGCCGCAGATGCTCGCCCAGCTCGATCACGACTACATCGTCCGAGTCTTCGACCAACGGATACTTCCCGGTCGAGGGCTGCGTCTGCTGTACATGCAGTATCTGCCAGGCGGGACACTTCTCGATCTTCTTAGTCGGGTGCGTACCTGCCCGGTCGAATCGCGCAGCGGTCAGCTGCTGCTGGACACCGTCGACGCCGCACTCGAATCGCGAGGAAGCGTTGTTCCGACGGATTCGTCCATCCGCGAACACATTTCGACCCTGTCGTGGCCGGAGACCGTCGCATGGCTTGGGCGGCGGCTCGCGGACGCGCTGCACTACGCCGGCGAGCATGGAATTCTGCACCGCGACATCAAACCGGCAAACATTCTGCTCACCGCCGAAGGCGTGCCCAAACTCGCCGATTTCAACATCGGATTCTCCGACCAGGTCGACGGTGACAGCCCCGTCGCCTACTTCGGCGGATCCCTGTCCTACATGTCCCCGGAACAGCTGGAGGCGTGTCACCCGTCGCGACCGGGACGTGCCGACCAACTCGATACCCGCAGCGACCTGTATTCCCTCGGTGTCGTGTTGTGGGAGTTGCTCACCGGCAGCAAACCGTTCGACGACGCAGCGGCGGCGAACGTCGACGGAGACCGCACGGTGATCGACGCGCTGCTGACGGCCCGTGAGGACGGCGTGACGGCTGCCGCGCAGGCGTCGCTGCCTGCGGACTGTCCGGCCACGTTGCGTCGCGTACTGCTGACCTGCCTGTCCGCCGACGTAGACCAGCGCCTGCCGGGCGGTCACGACGTGGCCCAACAGTTGGATCTGTGCCTGGATCGTCGTGCGCGTGCTCTGGTCGACCCGCCGCCGACGAGTGCTCGCGCCCGGCTTCGACCGTTCACGGTGCCGGTGATGACCGCCGCGATCGGGATCCCCAACGTGACGGCGGCCGTCTACAACTACCAGCACAACAAGGCGCTCATCATCGGCGATCTGATCCCGGTGGCGCAGGACAGATTCGAGACCGTCACGGTGGTGATCAACGGTTTGTTCTGGCCGATCGGGCTCGCCCTCATCGTCTACTTCTTCCGACATGTCCTGGCGGTTCCGGCCGCCCTGCGCGGCGGGCGCGACGTGTCCGACGACCGACTGGCGCAGGCTCGGGCAGACACCCTTCGTGCGGCGGGCAGGGTCGTGGCGGTGTGCCTCGGACTGTGGATATGTGCCGGAATTGCGTTTCCGGTGTCCCTGCAGATCGCCGCCGGATCGGTACCGGGTCAGGCGTACGTCCATTTCATCGCGTCACTGGTGGTCTGCGGCGCGATGGCGACGGCCTATCCGTTCTTCCTGGTGTCGCTGTTCACCGTCCGATGCCTGTACCCGTCACTTCTTCCGTACGGAAGCGCAGGCGACAGGGATCACGCGCTGCTCGACGCACTGAGCCGTCGAAGCGTCGGCTACCTGACGGTCGCCGCCGCCATCCCACTGGTTGCCGTCGCCGGTCTCACGTTCGTTCCGGCGTCGGACATCCCCGGCGTCCTCGACGTCGTGCGCGTGGTGTGCATCGGGGGCATCGCCGCCTTCGTGGCGTCGTACGCGATCTTCCGGTCGGTGGAGCTCGACCTCGGTGCGCTACGTCGAGTGGTGTCGCGTAAGCCGACGAATCAGCTGTAGACGTGCGGTGCGAGCGTCCCGATGTACGGCAGGTCCCGGTACCGCTCGTTGTAGTCCAGGCCGTACCCGACGACGAACTCGTTGGGGATGTCGAAGCCGACATCGGAGACCTCGACGTCGACCTTGATGGCGTCGGGCTTACGCAGCAACGTCACCACCGACAGGGACGCCGGGTTGCGCGTCGCGAGGTTGCGCTTGAGCCAGGACAGCGTGAGGCCCGAGTCGATGATGTCCTCGACGATGAGCACGTGCCTGCCGTTGATGTCGCGGTCCAGGTCCTTCAGGATCCGCACGACGCCCGAGGACGACGTGGACGATCCGTACGAACTGACGGCCATGAACTCCAGCTGCGTCGGAATGGGGAGGGCACGCGCGAAGTCCGTCATGAACATGATGGCGCCCTTGAGCACACCGACCAACAACAGATCACCCTCCGGCGCATCCACCGGGTACCGCTTCGCGATGGTCTCGGCCAGCTCGGCGGTGCGGTCTCTGATCTGCTCTTCCGAGATGAGAATCGATTCGATGTCGCCCTCGTACACGCCGGGTCCCTTCAGGTGTTTCTCGTGGTCGGATTCAGTTCCATTCGAGCTCTGCGTTCAGCCTGCCATGTCGGCGCCCCACCACCAACCTCGCACCCGTCGGCGCACCGCTCACTGCGACTCCCCCTTGCCCGCGCCACGCACCCACGAGATCGTCGACGAGCCGTAACTGTTTGTCCGACAGTCCTTTCGCGCCGCGCTCCAACAGCCACAGCCGCAGTGCTCGTCGACGAAGCGCAGCAGGGCGCTCGGTGAGCATCGTCACCAGAACCGCGTCACCGTCGCGCGCGAGGTCGAGCAGCTCGGCGGCCAGGTCGTCGAGAACCTGCGCGTCCTCCCGTATCTGCGCGGCCGTCCGGCCGAGGGCCTCCGCGACAGCGCCGCCGAGGACGTCGTCGAGCAGCGGCAGGACTTCGTGCCGGAGCCGGACCCTGGTGAACGCAGCGTCGGTGTTGTGCGGGTCCTCGAACGGGACGACGCCGAGTTCGCGGCACGCCTGACGGGTCACGGATCGACGCACGCCCAGCAGCGGACGTCCCCACGGGTCGTCCCACGCCTGCATTCCGGCGATCGAACGCGGACCGGATCCCCGACCCAGGCCGAGCAGCACGGTCTCGGCCTGATCGTCGAGCGTGTGCGCGACCAGAACCGGCCTGCCTGCACGCGCGTCGCCCAACGCGTCGTACCGGGCGCGCCGGGCGGCCGCCTCCATCCCACCGCAATTTCCGACGTCGACCGTCAGGACCACCGCATCACTGCATCCGAAGGCCACGGCCTGCGCCGCCGCCGCAGCCGCGACGTCGGCGGATCCTTGCTGCAGACCGTGATCGACGACGAGGGCGAGAACATCCGGTACCTCGGCGACTGCGGCTGCGGTCAGGGCCAGCGAATCCGCGCCACCGGACAGGGCAACGGCGACGGGTCCCCCGCCATGATCGGCCGACCACGAGCGGACGGCATGCCGGACGCCCAGAATCGCCGGTTCCTCGGGAAGCAGCACCGGCTGCGCCTGGTCGGACCGACTCAGCCGAGGACGCGCGCGATCCACCGGTCCGGGTCCTCGATCTCGGGGAGCAGCGGCAACGTGTCACCGTCGGTCCAGATCGTGTTGAACCGCTCCATCCCGACTGCGCCGACGACGTGGTCGACGAAGGCCTTGCCGCGCACGTACTGCGCCATCTTCGCGTCCACGCCGAGCAGCGCCCGGACAACTCGCTGGAGAGGGTTCTGCTTTCGTCTCCGACGACCGTCGAACGCACTGCGGATCTGGGCGACGGACGGGACGACCGCGGGCCCGACTGCGTCCATGACGTGGTCGGCGTGGCCTTCGAGGAGGGTGCCGAGCACCAGTAGACGATCGATCGCGTCGCGCGTCTGCGCCGGCTGCGTCGCGCGGAGCAGCCCGACGATTCCGGCGTCCTCGGCCTTGTCCGATCCCTTGCGGTTCTTGAGCGCAGCGGTGAGCCGGGACGCGACTTCGCTCACCGGCTCGTCGACGCCGTCGGAGAGCAGGGCCACGTTGCTGCGCATGTACTCGCCCAGCCACGGCGCCGACGAGAACTGCACGCGGTGAGTCACTTCGTGGAGGCAGACCCACAGGCGAAAGTCACTGGGCGACACTCGAAGTGCGCGTTCGACGGCAATGATGTTGGGCGCGACGAGAAGCAGTGTTCCGTTCTCACCCGTGAACGGATCATACTGTCCCAGAATGGCACTCGACAGAAACGCGAGCATCGCCCCCGCCTGCAATCCCGCGGGCTTGCCACCGAGCAGGCCGGACGGTTCGGTGTCCGCCTCCCCGGTCAGGTGCTTCATCGACGCGGCGGCGGCCTCGATCCAGCCCGCGCGGTCGACGATCTGCGCCTGCGGCACCGCAAGGCCGTCGGCCAGACCGGTGGTGTCACGAACCGGACCCTCGGCACGAACGGACGCCTCGGCGAGTTCGGCGACGATGGCATCGGCGGTGTACCGGGACGTCGACGGAGGCTTCGGGGCGAGTTTGGCGCCGGTCTTCGACGCCAACGCCCAGTCGACGGACGCCCCGATCCCGCCGGGAGCCTGGGTGTCGTCCTCGCGCTGTGAATCCGTGTTCGAGCGGGTCACCGGCAACCACACATCCTGAGTGTCGACGCCACTGCGTCCAGTGCCGGCCGTGAAATCTCCGG
This sequence comes from Rhodococcus sp. 14-2470-1a, assembly GCF_002259425.1. Taxonomy (NCBI): domain Bacteria; kingdom Bacillati; phylum Actinomycetota; class Actinomycetes; order Mycobacteriales; family Nocardiaceae; genus Rhodococcus; species Rhodococcus sp. 14-2470-1a. The sequence continues at coordinate 338,600 of NZ_NPFZ01000028.1, read as the reverse complement.
CGGTCGGTCGTTGGACATCAGAGCGAACGTGAGTGCCCTTCCGTCGACGTCGACGACGTATCCGGCGAGAGCGCTTGCTGCTGACAGTGTGCCAGTTTTCGCCCTGACCCATCCGGCTCCGATGCGGTCGTCGCTCGCGTACCGGTCGGACAGGGTTCCGGTGGAACCGGCGACCGGCAGGTAGTCGAGCATCGGGCGAAGCTCTTCGCGCTCGGTACCGGCGGCGGACGTCAGGATCTGATCGAGGATTCGGGCGGGTATGCGGTCGTCGACGGACAGGCCGGACGCGTCGTGCAGTGTCATTCCGGTGAGGTCGTAGCCTGCCGAGAACAGCGCCTGCCCGATCGAGTCCACCGCCCCGGTGAACGACGCCGACGTGTTCGTCTCGATCGCGATCTCGCGTCCGATGGCTTCGGCGAGGACGTTGTCGGACCGGCCCATCATCTGACCGAGTCGCTCACGCAGTGGCGCCGACTGCACACTGGCAACCTGGTCGGCTCCGTCCTGCGCCGTTCCGATCGTGACGCGCGCCTGGTCGATCCCGAGCCCACGGGCAAGCGCGCGTCCGGCGTCGAGGGCAGGCTGGGCACTGCGGGGCGACTCGTCCTCGAGCGGTACCGACCTGCCTCCGTCGATCATGATCGGTTCGATGGGCGTGATGTAACCGGCGGCAACGTCCGGATCGAACCATCCCTGCGCCATCGTCGGGCCGGAGTAGATCGAGGTGTCGACGACGATGCGGTCGACGGGCACACCCGAACGCTGGATCTGCTCCACGAGATCGTCGATCCGTGCCGCTCCCGGATAGAAGCCGGGGCTTCCCTTCGGCTGGGCGGTGATGGTCGGGTCGCCCGCGGCGACGATCACGATCTCGCCGTCGTTCTGCCCCTTGACCACCCGCGTGGTCACTCGGTGGTTCGACGGCATGGACAGCATCGCCGCGGCCGCGGTCAGCACCTTCGTCGTGGACGCAGGAGTCATGGGGGTGTCGCCGCCGGAGGACCACAGAACATCGCCGCTGACCGCGTCGGCGACGACTCCGGTGAACGCGCCGAGTGCGTCCACTCCGACGACCGGCGCCAGGGCGGCCGCCACGCCTGCTGCGGTGGGCGCGACTGCAGCATCGGAGACCGGGGTGAACGCCGGATCGAGCTGGATCGGATCCGGTTCGGGTGCGGACGCGGCCTGCGACTCGTCGCCCGAGATGCCGGGAACGATCGCGGCGACCGCGGTTCCGCCCGCGGCCAGGGCCACGATCACGCCCAGCACGAGCAGGACTCTGGTCCGTCGGCGCTTGCGCCCCGCCGTCGGGCCGAGAGAACGCTTGGTCAACCCCGCCACCATTCCTCCGTCAGTTCAATCTCGCCATGTGAGCAGAAATGTGTCCCCCAGGACGCATTTCTGCTCACAACGGCTCGGCGACAGTCCCTCAACACTATCGCCCTGTCCGGTACGCTTGCGCCGCCACCATCGTGCGTCACTTCGGGCGCACCCAACGTAGAAGAAGAGCGAGGGCGTGCACGTGTCGTTCGACGTCACCATCGAGATCCCCAAGGGTCAGCGCAACAAGTACGAGGTCGACCACAAGTCGGGTCGCGTTCGGCTTGACCGCTACCTCTACACGGCGATGGCATACCCGGCCGACTACGGCTTCATCGAAGGCACCCTCGGCGAGGACGGCGATCCGTTGGACGCGTTCGTTCTGCTCCCGGAATCGGTGTTCCCCGGCGTCATCGTCGAGGCACGCCCGGTTGCGATGTTCAAGATGGTCGACGAGGCGGGCGGCGACGACAAGGTGCTGTGCGTTCCCGCAGGCGACAAGCGCTGGGATCACATCCAGGACCTGTCCGACGTGTCGACGTTCGAGCTGGACGCCATCAAGCACTTCTTCGTTCACTACAAGGACCTCGAGCCGAACAAGCACGTCACCGCAGCCGACTGGGTGGGGCGCGCCGAGGCAGAAGCGGAAATCGCTGCATCGTTCAAACGTTTGGCGGACAATCCGGAGCACTGACACACGATGCTCGGCCATCGTGGGGTGAAGAGAGAACTTCGAGCAACGTAAACCAGGGAAAGCATCAGGTGGGGAGAAACATGACCGACAGCAACACGACAGGCGAGCGTCGTAATTCGGAATCGAGAGCCATTTCCGATCCGGCACAGTTTCCCGATCTTCCCGTCACGGTCGTTCTCGACCGGATCCCGGTGCCGATTCTGGCCGTCGACCCCAGTGGCGCGATCGTGTTCGCCAACGAGGCGTTCGACGAGCTCTTCGGCACCGACCGGTCCGAGCCCGCGGACTTCCACCTGCACGACATCTTCCCCGACCAGGCGCCCGAGGGCGTCAACGTCGCGGACATGTTCCTGACGACCGTCGCCACCCGCGCCGACTCACTGTGGCGCATGACCGACAAGACCGGTGACGTTGTTCAGGTCCGGGCCAGCAAGTCGATCCTTCGGCGTGCGGAGGACAACCTGGTGCTCGTCGCACTCGAAGATTTCACCGATCAGCTCTGGAACGACCCGAAGAGCGCACTGCGCTGACGGCTCGGCCCACGTTCCGCATGCCTCGACAGGGGCCCGCGGGACGTGGGCTGTTTGCTTGATATGGGCTGTTTGCTTGATATGGGCTGTTCACTTGTCGAACACACGCACCTGATTGCCGCCCGACCGTTTCGCCTCGTACATGGCGGCGTCGGCCTTCAGCAGGGCTGAATGGATCATCGCCGACGCATCCTGTGGCTGCAGGCTCTTCCACCGATCGACGGACACGACGGCGGCTCCGACGCTTCCCGTGATCGACACTTCGTCGGCGGGCTCGTGCAGAGATTCGAGGATCATGCCCGCGACTTCGGGCGCCTGCGACCTGGTCACTCGTACCGCAGCCGTGAACTCTTCACCACCGGTGCGGGCGACGCAGGACTCGTCGGGCACGACGGCTTCGAGACGGTGCGCCGTCGACCTCAGCACCCGGTCTCCCGCTGCGTGGCCGCGACTGTCGTTGACGGACTTGAACCGATCGAGATCGACGACGAACACTGCGACGTCGTCCCCGTCGCCGGACTCGGTGAGCAGTCGTTCGATCCGAACTTCGAATCCGCGTCGATTCAGCAACCCGGTGAGCGAGTCGGTGACCGCGAGTTCCAACTGAGCTTTGATGACGGCTCGGAACACGATCACGGAGTTGACCACGACCAGGGCGACGAGCGCCTGGGCCACGACGGACGCGGCGTCGTGCACTCCCTCGATGTAGGTGCCGACGGCCAGGACCACGATCACCGCGCTGACGAAGAGAGAATGCAGCCGTAGAACCGTGGTGGACGAGAAGTACGCGATGTAGATGCCGATCACGGCGAACAACACGGTCGCGTACAGCGCTAGCCCACGCTCGGCGAACGTGAACAGAACGGTGGCCACGCCCACGTCGGCGTAGAGGACGAACCATCCCGGCATGCGCACGACTTCGCGGCCGTGCACCCACCACCACCCCCCGACCGGGAGAGTCGAGAGCAGCACGGCACCACACAGAATGCGCCGGAGATCCGACGACGGGCCTTCGTCCGAGAGCATCACCACGGCGCCGATGACGGCGAACACGGGAACGAGAACCGCGATACCGAGACCGACCCTGCGCTCGAGTCGATCCGCCGGGGCGGAGCCTGAGTGCGGACGGAAGGTACGCGGGAACCACCGTCGTGTGCCGTCCAGCACCGCGTCCTCCCTTGTGGTCAGCGTGCCCGGGATTCGATGTCTCCGAGCGATCGACTCGTTCAGTCGCGGCCGGAGGGCGCGTCGGGCCTGACTCGCTCGTAGTCGGTCAGGAACCGGTCCAGCAGGTCGACGAGCGCAACTCGATCCTCCTGAGTCCAATCGGCCAGTACCAGCCCGAGGCTGTCGGTGCGCTTGCGGTGCATCCGGTCGGCGACGCTGCGGCCGGTCTCGGTGACCGCGAGAACGTACGCACGGCCGTCCTTCTCGTCACGCACTCGCTGTACGTGGCCGTGCTCCACCAGCTGCGCAACCTGCCGACTCACGGTCGACGGGTCCGAGTTCACCAGAGTCGCAAGCTCACTCGATCGCATCGGCCCGTCGCGCAGCAGCCGGAAGAGGCAGACGAACGCTGCGCCTTCCACGCCACCGGACTCGACGGACATCTGAGCCAACTTGCGCTCGCGAATGCGCTGCAGTCGGACGAGCTGAGTGCCCAGCTCCTCGGCGGTGTCGATGTCGGCGGTACCGCTCATGTCAGCTGCCACTGAAGTTCGCCGGCCGTTTCTCGAACACGGAGGTGATGGCCTCGGTGAGGTCGTTCGACGCCAGGAACGCTGCGTTCCAGGCCGCAACGTAGCGGAGACTGTCGTCGACGGCGGCGGACCGCGAATGGTCGAGGACCGTCTTGATCCCGTGTACGACGAGCGGAGGGTTGGCGGCGATCTCCGCCGCGGTCGCCCGAGCGCCTGCGAGCAACGCGTCCTGATCCTCGAAGACGTCGTTCACGAGACCGATCTTCTCCGCACGAGCGGCGTCGATGTCCTTGCCGGTGAGCGCGAGCTCACGCAGATGTCCGTCGCCGATGATCGCGGGTAGACGTGCAAGCGAACCCATGTCCGCGACGATCGCGACCTTCACCTCACGAACACTGAACTTGGCATCGGCACTGGCGTAGCGAATGTCGGCGGCGCTGATCAGGTCGAGGCCACCGCCGATGCACCAGCCGTGCACCGCCGCGACGACGGGCTTGCGGCAGTCGGCGACGGCGTTCGAGGCCAGCTGCATGCGCTTGATGGTGTCGTGGAAGGTGGTGCGCGGACCCGCGAGCGCCTTGTCCGCCATCAGCGGCGCGAACTCCCCGCCCATGGCAGCCAGATCGAGGCCGTACGTGAAGTTCTTGCCGGATCCGGTGAGCAGAACCGCGCGCACCTCGTCGTCGGCGTCCAGCTCGGCGAACAACCGCGGGCACTCGCTCCAGAAATCGGGGCCCATCGCGTTGCCCTTACCCGGCCCGAGCAGCGTCACCGACGCGATATGGTCGGAAATCTCGACCGAGAATGCGTTCCAGTTCCGTTCCGTCATGAACCCGAGAGTAACAAGCCTGGGGCAGCCCACCTCGGCTGTCGGCGTAGGTCGCAGCAACAGCAGTTTGCTCGTCCTCCACTCGCCCTGCACATGCTGACCCACACCCCACGAACGAAACGACACCGACGACCCCGCACCGTTCCGAACGGCGCAGGGGCTCGGGTCGGGAGGGCTGGAAGTGCAGCACCGTGTTACGCCGCGTTACGCCTGGGCTAAGACCCTGCTCAGGCCTGGAGTTCGCATCCTCGGCGGCTCATGATTTCTTCATGATGATGCACCAGGGACTCGGGCTCGAGACGTTCAACGATCTGCCGCGTCGCAAAGCGGTGCACGCGCTGTACGAGTGCAGCTGTTCGCACACGTGGGCATCACGAGTCGCCGACGCGCGGCCGTACGGGTCGTACTCCGAGTTGTTCGCGCGGGCGGATGCAGAACTTGCGGAGCTGTCCGACGCAGACGTGGACTACCTGGCGTCGACGCTCCGGCCTGTCGGACGTACGTGCGCTGGGATGGATCCGGCGACGCAGAGTGTGTTCATCGACGCGTGCCGCATGTACATCGAAAGGTTCGGTTACGGCTACATCGTGTGCTCGACGATGCTCGGTGACGATTCCTTCCGTCTCGACCCCCGCGCCGTGCTCGTCGACCTGGGGCATCGCCTCGACAATTCCGACGAGACCGAACGCAAGGTCATGCGGGACGAGCTGGCGAAAATCAACCGCACGCGCATCGAGCGCGTACTCGGCCCCGAGGACGGTTGGCCGCCGTACTGACGTTCGGACGATCAGCACGGCGGCCACTCGTCAGGACAGTTCTTCCTGCAGGCGCTCGACGAAGTTGGTTGCGCTGTAATAGTCGAGCCGGAACGTGTCCAGTCCGACGGCGTAGACGTGCTGTTGCTGCACGGCAGGAGTCTGTGCGAGCAGGGGGTCGGCTCGGTACTCGGCCACGTCGGTGTCGTCGGCCGTCACGAGAACGACTGTCTGCCCGGCCAAGGCGAGCGAGTAGTTCTCGGGCGAGATCTGGACGATGTCCTTGCGCGCACCCATCGACGTGTCACCCAGTGCGGCCGAGGGGATGTCGGCGAGAGTGAATCCCAGCTCGGTCAACAGACTTCCCTGCGCGGATTCTTCCGTCCACACGTTGGACCCCTCGGCGCCGTTGTAGACCAACGCCGTGGTCGGCTGCGGCGGCAAGGCCATCTCCGCCTTCGCAGACGCCACCAGATCCTCGAACGTCGCGATCTTCTCCTGCGCTTGCGCCTCGTGGCCGGTCGCTTCGCCGAGAAGTTCGGTGACGTCCTGCCACGAGTTGTTGCCGTAGTCCACGACGATGGTCGGCGCGACTGCACTCAACTGGTCGTACAGGTCGATCGCCGAGTCCGCACCGGTCTTGGAGACGACGATCAGGTCCGGGTTCTGACCGATCACCTGCTCGACGTCGATGTCCGTCGCGGGAAGCGGTTCCACGGCGCGTTCGGCCGCGATGTCACCCCACTGCGTGAAGAATCCCTGGCCGTCGGCGACGTCGGTGTTCGGCGATGTCGCCCCGCTCGCGACCACGGGAGCATCGATCGCCAGCAGAGTGCCGGTGAGGGTGACCGCCGTGGACAGAATTCTCTCCGGCTGCGCCGGAATCTCCACCGGCCCCTGTTCGGTCTCGACCGTTCGGGGCCAGGATCCGTCGGAGGACGCTACTGCTGTTGTCTCGGAGTTCTCGGCCGCGTCGTCGGCGGACGAACTGCAACCGACGAGGGCGACCGTCGACGCGATCAGTACCGCCGCGGCGCGGGTGAAGGTACGGCTGGTGGGCACGAGGAATGAACCTTTCGATCTGAGGTTAGGCTTGCCTGATGGTAGTTGATGTGGAAACGACAGTGCGCTCCCAGCTCGCGGAGGCCGGATCCGAGCCCGAGTTCTGGAAACGCGTCTCGCGCGCGGGAACTCCGCGAATCGCGGCCGTGGCCGACGGTCGCGTGCAGGTCAGCTTTCTGTACAGGCATTCCAGCGGCGCGGATCCGGCGCGCGTGTATTTCGACGCGAGCTCGTTGACCGACCATCACAGTGCGCAGTTGACGACGATGCGTCGACTGGACGACACAGGCATCTGGTTCTGGTCCACCGAGGTCGCATCGACGTGGCGCGGCAGTTACCGGTTCGTGCCCGCATCGGCGGAGTTGGTTGCGCAGGTGGATCCGCCCGGGATAGCCGACACGGTAGCGGGGGTCCGATCGAGGTTCCTCGGGCTTCTCGATCATGCGGTGGCCGACGAGTTCAATCCACGACGGTCCTCGGCGTCGGGCACGGACCGGGCGTCATTGGCCGAGATGCCGGACGCGCCCGTCCAACGCTGGTGGCACCAGGTGGACAAGACCGGCGAGGATCCGCACGAACTTGTCTGGGACAGCACTGTTCTCGGCAACAGCCGACGCGTCTGGGTGCACCGGACCCCGGGCGACGTCGATGCACGACGCCCCCTGGTGATCGTTCTCGACGGCGAGCGCTGGGTGGAGGACAATCCGCTCGCGCCGGTTCTGGACCTGGCCACCGAGGCGGGCGAGTTCCCCGCGGCTGTCCTGGTGTTCGTTCACACGATCGACAACGACACACGGGGTAGGGAACTCCCCTGCAACGCCGATTTCTGGCGAGCGATCACCGACGAGCTGCTGCCGCTGGTGGCCGACATCACACCGTTCACCGACGATCCGACGCGGACTGTTGTCGCCGGGCAGAGCTACGGCGGCCTGGCAGGAATGTTCGCCGCACTGACCCGGCCGGACCGGTTCGCGCTGGTGGCGAGCCAGTCGGGCTCCTTCTGGTGGCCGCAGATGCCGCACGGCGACGTGCAGGGCCCACTGGGTGGGCGCATCGCGGACATGATTGCCGATCAGGCGGTTTCGCCGTTCCGCGTGGACATGACGGTGGGGATTCACGAAGGGCACATGCCGGCGAACAACGAGCGCATTGCGGACATGCTGCGAACTCGGGGCATCGACGTTCGATACTCCGAGTTCGACGGCGGTCACGAATGGCTGTGCTGGAGAGGCGAATTGGTCGAATCGTTGATTCGACTCCTGGGTTGAAGCTCTATCGGCGCTAGAACAGATCCAGCGTCCGGCCGACGAAGGCAAGCACGACGATCACGACGATCAGTCCGATCACACCGAGAACAACAACGGGCATGGCCAGGCTGCGCTGCGGGGGCTCGTGTTGCGGTCCGCTCACTCCCGTCTCGGCGGGAGGGGTATCGCCCGGCGTGACGCCGCCGCCGGCCTCGAGGCCTGCAGTGTCGTCGGGTTCAGGATTTTGAGCAGTCATGAGTCGTAGTTACCCATCCCTGTCGGCTCCAATCAGGAGTGGAGCCTGCGAGATTTCGGGATGCCCGGGTTCAACGTTCGAGAGCGGCGCGTGCGATTGCGCCGGTGAAGAGGGCGGAGATGGCGTCGCCGATGGCGTCGTGGTCGATCTCTTCAGGGTCGACGGAGTGTTCGACGGCGAGGCCGGAGATCAGGGCGAGCAGTGATGTTGCGACGCGGCGTGCGTCGATTCCGGTGCCGACGCCCCAGTCGTCGGCTCGTTCGGCGATCAGTCGTTCGAGTTCGTCGCGGAGTCGGCGGCGTTCGTGTCGATATCCGTCGGCGAGGCTGGGGTCTCGGCCGGCTTGGATCCCGTATTCGGTGACGAGCAGTGGCCAGCGCGGTTCGTCGACGACCCAGGAGGCGATGGCGTCGCCGCTTCTGCCTGCGGCGTCGCCCGGGCCGAGGCCGGAGACGGTGTCGATGACGCGGGTGGCGAGGTCCATCGACTTCTTGGACAGCAACTCCGCGAAGAGTGCCTGTTTGGATTCGAAGTTGGAGTAGACGGCGCCCTTGGTGAATCCGGCTCGGCGGGCGATGTCCTGCAGTTTGGCTGCGGCGTAGCCGTTCTCGGTGAATTCGTCGGCGGCGGCGTCGAGCAGTCGTTCGCGCACGTTTTCGCGGCCGGGACGTTGTGTCGGCGCCCACGTTGCTTGACCCTGTCGGTTCACGATACCTAGAGTATTCAATACCTGAGGTATTCACAATCATGTCGGAGGAGATCGCATGCGCAAGGTCGTCTGGATCGCGTTCGGGGTACTACTGCTCCAACTCGGCTTCATCGCGAGCTATGTTGCCGCGTTCCATCAGCCCACCCCGCGGGAAATACCCATCGCGGTGGTGGCCGAGCAAGGTCTGCCCGCAGGAATCGACACCGACACCGCGGACAAGCTCAATGCCATCGACGGCACACCGCTCGACGCGCGCGCGGTCGCCAGCACCGAAGATGCCAGGTCGTTGATCCGCGACCGCGAGGTGCTGGGCGCCTATGTCGTCAGCGCCTCGGGCACGGACACGGTCATCACGGCGAGCGCCGCGGGAAGCTCCATCTCCGCTGCCCTCGAGTCGATCTTCACCGAGGTCGAGGCCTCACAGGGCCGCCAGTTCGTCGTCCGTGACGACATCCCCGTCGGGATCCACGACAACCGCGGACTGTCCGGGTTCTATCTGTCCGTCGGCTGGGTCGTCGGCGGATACCTGCTGGCCGCCGCGATCGGCCTGCTCGTCGGCGCCCCGAAGTCCCGCCGCGACGCCGCTGCCCAACTCGGAATCTTCGCCGCGTACTCCGTGCTGTCCGGTGCGCTGGGAGCGCTGATCGTCACCCACCTGCTCGGCACGTTCGCCGGTCACTGGTTCCCGCTGTGGCTCCTCGGCACCGGAGTGGTGTTCGCGACGTCGATGTTCACGCTCGGGCTGCGCGCAGCCATCGGAGTGGCGGCGGTACCGATCGCCATCATCGTGTTCGTGATCCTCGGAAACCCGAGTGCCGGAGGCGCGTTCGGACCCTACGTACTCCCCGAGTTCTACGCCGCCGTCGGGCGGTGGATCACGCCGGGAATCGGCACCGAGGGTGTGCGCAGCATCGTGTACTTCTCCGGGACGGGCCTCGGTCAGCCTGCACTGGCCCTCGCGGCGTATTCGGCGGTGGGGATCGCCCTGCTGTTCGCCTTCACGAAGGCCGCACGCACCGAGCAACCGGACGCACTCCCAGTATCCTGACCACCATGACAACCACCTTCCCCCTCCCCTTGCCAGATCTCGCGGTACGCACTCTCGGTGGCGCAGTCGTGTGGGCGAACGACGAAACGTTCGCGGAGAAGGAGAATCTGGTCAAGCCGGGGAAGGCCGATTACCAGACCGCCACCTTCGGTCACAAAGGGCAGATCTACGACGGCTGGGAGACGCGGCGGCGTCGCGAATCGGGTTACGACGAGGCCATCGTGCGGCTCGGAGCGCCGGGTGTCGTCGACGCAGTCGTCGTCGACACCGCCTGGTTCACCGGCAATTACCCGCCGGAGATTTCCGTCGAAGCGGCGTCCGTCGAAGGCTTCCCGTCGGCGAAGGAACTGTACGAGGACACCACGTGGGAGACCATCGTCCCGAAGAGCGCCGTCGAGGGCGACTCCGAGAACCGTTTCAAGGTGGCCTCGGAGGAGCGCTGGACCCACGTCAAGCTCAGCATCTACCCGGACGGCGGTGTCGCGCGGTTGCGAGTGCTGGGCCGAGGAAAGCCGGATCCGCGCTTCATCGCCGCAGGCCCGTTCGATCTTGCGGCGCTCGAGAACGGCGGGTACGTCTCGGCGTGCTCCAACATGTTCTACAGCTCACCCAACAATCTGTTGTTCCCCGGACCGCCTCGCTCGATGGGCGAAGGATGGGAGACATCACGCCGCCGCAACGACGCCAACGACTGGGTCCAGGTCACTCTCGCCGGAACGGGCACGATCCATCTGGCCGAGCTCGACACGTCGTGCTTCCTCGGAAACGCTCCCGGTGCTGCGTCGTTGACGGGCAAACTCGGAAACGGTGAATGGATCGAACTGCTGCCGCGCACTCGTCTGCAGCCGGACACCAGGCATCGCTTCCTGCTCGATCACTCCGAGCCGGTGTCCGAGGTGCGCATGGACATCTTCCCCGACGGCGGCATGGCGAGGCTCAGGCTGTTCGGCGAACTGCGCAACGAGTAACTGCGAACGGGCCGAGTGGCAATACCATTGGAAGATGCCCCGGCTACTTCACCCGAACGCAGCCCACGTCGCGGACATTCTGATCTCGCGCGGACACCACGGCGTCGTCGTCACCTCGCCCGAGCCGACACCGACGGCCGAGGCCGCCGCTGAATCGTTGGGTGTCGCCGTCGGCGCGATCGTGAAATCGCTGGTCTTCCTGCTCGACGACGATCCGGTTCTTCTGCTCGTGTCGGGTGCGCATCAGGTGAACCTGGAGGCGACAGGCGCCCGCCTCGACGGAACGTTGACGCGTGCCCCGCTCGACCTCGTCAAGCACGCGACCGGGCAGCCGATCGGCGGCATCGCGCCCGTCGGGCACCCCACCAACCTGCCCACCTACGTGGACGAGTCGCTGGCCGAACACAAAGAACTGTGGGCGGCGGCGGGGCATCCGAACACTGTCTTCCGGACCACCAGCGCGGAACTACTGCGCATCACCGCAGGACTCGCGGTCGACGTCACCTGAACGCGTGACCCGACCGCGAGGGTGACCTGGATCAGGACGCCAGCACTCGGCTGCGACGAGCGACGCCTGCACCTTCGAGAACTGCATCCGCTGCGAACACCACGCCGCGGTCCTCCAGCCACGGCACGACGCCGTCGGCGACGCGGTCCAGATTCCGGGACGTGGGCCCGACGGGCAGGAGGGTCACACCGTCGGCGACGTCGGCGGCCTTGACATCGGCGATCAGGCCGGCCAGTCCGGAGGGTGTGCCGACGTAGCGAATCGACCCGGGCACCGTAGGCGCGTCGAGGGCCGCGAACTCGCGGCGAGCCGTCCTCGCGTCGTCGGCGATGTGGATTTCGATGTCGAGGAACACGGCGACGCTGTCCGCGTCTTTGCCCGCCTCGACGGCCTCGGCGCGGGCACGAGCTCGTGCCTGCTGCCCTTCACGAAGGTCGGCGGCTTCGATCCGCACGATCGTCTCGGTGGGGGCTGCGTCGGTGATTTCGGTCCACTGCGACGGGTGGACGAGTGCTACGCGTACGGCTGAACTGTTCGACATGAAGGTGAAGTCCTTCTGGTGCAAGCAGGGATATGACGGCTGAGGCCTAGCCCGAACGCCTACACGACCCCGAGGCGGTACGGCACAGATCGACGTAGCGATCCGACCAGAGTCCGCTCTGCGACAGAGCAATTGCTGTCATGAAGCGATGCTAACCGTTTGTGTGGCGCATGGGGATCCCACGCCTGCGGCACCGTCGGCCAGATCGGGGAACGGGCGGGGATCCGGCACCGGATTCCACCATCCGCCGTCCTCCTCGTACGTCCAGGACGGTCCGTCGGTTGCGAGGGTCCGGACCACGTCGATCAGCCTGTCGACGTCGCCTCCGGAACTGCCGAGCCCCAGGCTGGCGCGTACGGCCCCGCCTGCGTGGCCGAGCCTGGACAGCAGTGGATGCGCGCAGAACTTGCCGTCGCGCACACCGATTCCGTGCTCTGCCGACAGGTACGCGGCGATCTCGCCCGGGCCGTACCCGTCGACCGTGAATGTGACAATGCCCACAGTGTCCGGTGCGTCGTTCCAGACCGTCAGAAGGCCGACGCCGTCGATCGACGACAGACCGTCGCGCAGACGGTCGGACAGTTCGCGCTCGTGCGAGATCGATCCTGCCGACTCGTGCCGAGCCAGCGCCTCGCATGCCGTGGCCAGTGCGACGACTCCCAGGACGTTCGGAGTTCCGGCCTCGTGCCGTGCGGGCACCGGCGCCCATTCGGTCCGATCGATCGAGACCGAGCGCACGGCGCCGCCTCCGGCGAGGTACGGCTCGGCCGCGTCGAGCCAGTCCCGCTTGCCGACGAGGACGCCTGCACCGTGCGGCGCGTACAGCTTGTGGCCGGAGAACGCGAGGTAGTCGACACCCAGATCACCGATGTCGATGCGGCGATGCGGCACCAACTGCGCGCCGTCGACGAGGATGCGCGCACCGTGCGAGTGCGCGAGCTCGGCCAGTTCGCGGATCGGCAGCACCTCTCCGGTGACGTTCGACGCGCCGGTGATCGCCAGCAGCGCAGCGGGTTTCGTCTCCAGCTCGACCTCGATGCGCGTCAGCGTCTCGGCGATCGAGTCGGCGGCGACCACAACGCGACGATCCCTCCACGGCAACAGGTTCGCGTGGTGCTCGATGTCCAGCACCACGGTGTCACCCGGTACACATCCCGCGAGCAGGTTCAGCGAATCCGTGGTGTTCCTGGTGAAGACGACGACCGAATCCGGTTGTGCGCCCACGAAATCGGACACCGTCACCCGGGCCTTCTCGTACGCGGCCGTGCACACACGGGATGCGTACCCGGCTCCGCGGTGCACGCTCGAGTAGTACGGAAGCAACTCGGCGATCCGTGCGGTGACCTCGGCGAGCGCAGGCGCGCTGGCCGCGTAGTCGAAATTGGCGTATGTGCAACTCGTTCCGTCGACCAACGGGACCTGAAGGTCAGCTCCGCTGACGGCCGCGAAAGACGCACACGAGTTGTTCAGAACAGCAGTCATGACAAATAACCCCTTGTCGATCAAGGGACCCGACGTACCTGTCGGAAATCGAGTCCGCGCTTGCTGCACCGGTTTTCCGGCGCCAGCCAGGTCGTCACCCGGAGCACCCCACCGCGGAGGAGGGTTGCCGACCAGCAAGCCGGGGCTCGATGCTGGTACTCATGACCTGAAAAGAGGATGGCAAACGCGGCGAGGGATTGTCAACCTCCCAGGTAGGAAACCCTTCGACAGGGGCGAACGGGTCACTTCCTAGTAGAATCCGCGCAATGCCGAGCTACGACTTGTGTCGGAAGGGGACAGCCGAGACTGTTCACCTTCTGGACAACCGAACATGAGATAACGACGCGCGACGTTCGTTCGAATTTCGGTACCACACGAGAAGAAGGACACCCGGTTGTCTGTGCAATCACCATCGGAAACGGCCGACACCCGCAACGGGGTTCCGCCCGAGTTCCTGCGCGGTGAGCGTGCTCCGCAGGAACGCACGCTCATCGACATCCTGAGGTCCACGACGTCGCAGTTTCCCGACGCACCGGCCATCGACGACGGCACCGTCTCCGTCAGCTACCGCGAACTGCTCGAGGACATCGACGAAGGCGCTCAGTGGCTGGCCAGGGCCGGCGTCCGGCGCGGCGATCGCGTCGGCATCCGGATGCCGTCCGGTTCCTTCTCCCTGTACGTAGCGATTCTGTCGATCCTGAACGCAGGCGCCGCCTACGTGCCGGTCGACGCCGACGACCCCGACGAGCGGGCCGAGCTCGTCTTCGGCGAGGCCAAGGTGACCGCCGTCGTCACGGCAGGCGGTATCGCCGCCGGTACGGCCGAGAAGCAGGACACCCCCGCCCCTGATGCTCTGACGACCCCGACTCCCGACGACGACGCGTGGGTCATCTTCACCTCCGGCTCCACCGGCACCCCGAAGGGTGTTGCGGTCAGTCATCGCAACGCGGCGGCGTTCGTCGACGCCGAAGCTCGGATGTTCATGCAGGACGATCCGCTGGGACCGGGCGACCGTGTCCTCGCCGGCTTGTCGGTGGCTTTCGACGCCTCGTGCGAAGAGATGTGGCTGGCGTGGCGGCACGGTGCATGCCTGGTGCCCGCTCCCCGGTCCCTGGTGCGCAGTGGATTCGATCTCGGGCCGTGGCTGGTGTCCCGCGACATCTCCGTCGTCTCGACCGTCCCGACGCTCGCTGCCCTGTGGCCTGCCGTCGCGTTGGAAGCCGTCCGGCTGCTGATCTTCGGCGGAGAAGCGTGCCCGCCGGAACTGGCCGAGCGCCTCGCCGTCGACGGCCGCGAGGTGTGGAACACCTACGGACCCACCGAGGCCACCGTCGTCGCCTGCGCGTCGATCATGGACGGCAAGGGACCCGTTCGGATCGGCCTCCCGCTCGACGGGTGGGATCTGGCCGTCGTCGACGGGTCGGGCCACCCTGTTGCCGTCGGCGAAGTCGGTGAGCTGGTGATCGGCGGCGTCGGCCTCGCCCGCTATCTCGACCCGGCCAAGGACGCCGAGAAGTACGCGCCGATGCCGACGCTCGGATGGGACCGCGCCTACCGCAGCGGCGACCTGGTGAAGCTCGAGCTCGAAGGCCTGCTGTTCCAGGGCCGCGCCGACGATCAGATCAAGTTGGGCGGCCGACGCATCGAGCTCGGTGAGATCGACAACGCACTGCAGGCGCTTCCCGGTGTCGGCGGTGCGGCCGCTGCCGTGCGCAAGACCGGCGCAGGCAACTCGGTGCTCGTCGGCTATCTGGCCAGCACCGATCCTCACTTCGACCTGGAAGCTGCTCGCCGGATTCTGGCCGAACAGTTGCCGTCGGCACTCGTTCCGCGGCTCGCGCTCGTCGAGGAAATGCCGACGAGGACGTCGGGCAAGGTGGACCGCAACGCCCTGCCGTGGCCGTTGCCCGGCATGGGTGAGGGCTCCGATCTCGCCGGCACCGCAGGATGGGTCGCCGAGCTGTGGACCAACATCCTCGGCGCGCAGGTCTCCGACGAGAACGCGGACTTCTTCCAGAACGGCGGCGGATCCCTGTCCGCGGCTCAGCTGGTGACGGCACTGCGCGAGCGATTCCCGGAGATCACCGTCGCGCAGCTCTACGACCACCCTCGTCTCGGGTCGCTCGCACGCTATCTCGACGAGTTGAAGCCGCCCGTCGAAGTGGTTCCGCGTGAAGTCGAGCCGACGTCCAGGTCGGCCCAGTGGACGCAGATCGCGGCCACGGTCCCGCTGACGACGTTGACGGGTCTGCAGTGGATCACGTGGCTGGGGATCCTGTTCAACGTGATGAGCTGGTTCGCCGAGGTTCCGTGGGCGCCGACGGTGTCCTGGTGGTGGATTCTGGTCGCGTTCGTCGCGTTCATCACTCCGGTCGGCCGCATGGCGATCTCGGTCGTCGGTTCGCGCGTCCTGCTGGCCGGTCTGAAGCCCGGCGCGTATCGACGCGGCGGTAGCGCACACATTCGTCTGTGGACCGCGACGAGGCTGACCGACGCCAGTGGCGCGTCCAACCTGTCCGGTGCTCCGTGGATGGTCTACTACGCCCGCGCGCTCGGCGCGAAGATCGGCAAGGGCGTCGACCTGCACACCCTTCCCCCGGTGACCGGGATGCTCGAGCTGGGCGACGGTTGTTCGGTCGAACCGGAAGTGGATCTCAGCGGCCACTGGATCGACGGCGACATCGTCTACATCGGCGGCATCAAGATCGGTGCGGGTGCTACCGTCGGGGCCCGGTCCACACTCCTGCCGGGCACGACCGTCGGCAAGAACGCCGTGGTGAGTGCGGGCTCGGCCGTCGTCGGCCGGGTCAAGGCGGGGCAGCTGTGGGCCGGATCGCCCGCGCAGAAGGTCGGCAAGGCCGAGCATCCGTGGCCGGAGGAGACTCCCCCGCGGGCCACGCGCTGGGTCCTCGCCTACGGTGTCGCGTCGCTGATGCTGTCCGGGATGGCGATCTTCTCCCTCGGTGTGTCGCTCGTACTGATGGGGTGGTGGCTGCACACCGCGACGACCCTGCTGGGTGCCGTCGGGCGCGCGGCGATCATGCTTCCGGTCGCCACGCTCGTCTCGCTCGGTGTGTTCGCGCTGATCACTCTGGTGGCGGTCCGCCTGCTCGGCATCGGCCTCACCGAGGGATATCACCCGGTACGGAGCCGCATCGGTTGGCAGGTGTGGGCGACCGAACGCCTGATGGACTCGGCCCGCACGTTCCTGTTCCCGCTGTACGCGTCGCTGCTCACGCCCCACTGGCTGCGGTTGCTGGGCGCGAAGATCGGCAAGGACGTCGAGGCATCGACCGTGCTGATGATTCCCAAGTTCACGACCGTCGCCGACGGCGCATTCCTGGCCGACGACACGATGGTCGCGAGCTACGAGCTCGGTGGCGGGTGGATGCACCTGGGTGACGCGAAGGTCGGCAAGCGTGCGTTCCTCGGCAACTCCGGGATGACCGGGCCGGGCCGCACCGTGCCGAAGAACGGCCTCGTCGCGGTCCTGTCGGCGACGCCGGACAAGGCGAAATCCGGATCCTCGTGGCTCGGCAGCCCGCCGGTGAGGTTGCGCCGGGCAGCGGGCCGGGCCGACTCGTCGCGCACGTTCGATCCGCCGGTGAAGCTGAAGATCGCGCGATCACTCGTCGAGACGTGCCGCCTGATCCCGGTGATGGTCACGTTCGGAATCGGGCTCGGCGTTCTGTTCGGGCTGACCGCCATCGCCGACGCCGTGGGCTTCTGGCTGGCCGCGCTGCTCAGCGGCCTCGTCCTGCTGCTCGCCGGAGCTGTCGCGGCCGGAGTGTCCGCCGCCGCCAAATGGGTGTGGGTCGGCCGCATCGACAAGGTCGAGCATCCGTTGTGGAGTTCGTTCGTGTGGCGCAACGAGGTGGCCGACACGTTCGTCGAGACCGTCGCGGCACCGTGGTTCGCACGGGCCGCCGAGGGTACTGCTGTGCTGAACATGTGGTTGCGCTGGCTCGGCGCCGACATCGGACGCGGAGTGTGGTGTGAGACGTACTGGCTTCCGGAGGCTGATCTCGTGACTCTCGCCGACGGCGCGACCGTGAACCGAGGGTGCGTTGTGCAGACACACCTGTTCCATGATCGGATCATGTCCATGGACAGCGTCACTCTGGGACGAGGAGCAACCTTGGGACCGCACTGCGTCGCGTTGCCTGCCGCCGGTATCGGTGACGGCGCGACGGTCGGTCCTGCATCATTGGTCATGCGCGGAGACACGGTTCCCCATCACACCCGTTGGCAGGGCAACCCCATCGCTCCCTGGGCCAAGGGCGACCCCTTCGCACGCATCGTGACCGCGGCCCCCCACGACAGTCGTTCCGGCGGGCTCCACTCCCCCCACGACAATCGTTCCGGCGGGCTCCACTCCGGGGCCGGCCTATGAAATTCGGTGGCTCCAAGTTGGTGACGCCGACGTTCGACATCGACGGCGCAGACCCACCGATCGACGACTACCTGCCACAGAACGGCAATCGCGGCTACCGGGTGTCGCGGTACGAGTTGGACCTCGAGTACAAGGTCGAGAGCAACCGGCTCGCCGGTAAGGCGAAGATCACGGCGGTCACCACCGACACCGTCTCGAAGTTCGCGTTCGATCTCGGCCCGGCACTGCGCGTGTCCAAGGTGACCGTCAACGGTTCACGGTCGGTGAAGTTCAGCCAGCACCGAGGCAAGCTCAAGATCACCCCCGCCAAGCCGGTTGCGTCGGGGGCGGCGCTGGTGGTGAACATTCAGTACAGCGGAACCCCGAAGCCCATCGACGGGTTCTGGGGCGAAGTGGGCTGGGACGAGCTCACCGAGGGTTCCATCGTCGCGAGTCAGCCGAACGGCGCGGCGTCGTGGTTTCCGTGCGACGACCACCCCGTGTCGAAGGCCAGTTACGGGATCACCATCACGACCGATTCGCCTTACTACGCCATCGCCAACGGGACACTGGTTCGCAAGCAGACTCGTGCCAGCCGCACCACGTGGGTGTACGAACAGCCCGAGCCGATGGCCACCTACCTCGCGACCATCCAGATCGGCCCGTACAGCCAGCACACCATCACCGAGTCTCCCGTCCGCATGAAAGCCGTGCTGCCGCACCGGCTCAGGCCCAATTTCGAGCACGACTTCGGCCGTCAACCGCAGATGATGGAGACCTTCACCCGCCTGTACGGTCCGTACCCGTTCGCCGCGTACACCGTGGTGGTCACCGACGACGACCTCGAGATCCCCATCGAAGCGCAGGGACTGTCCATCTTCGGCGCCAATCACTGTTCCGGCACACGGTATTTCGAGCGGCTCGTGGCGCATGAGCTCGCCCATCAGTGGTTCGGCAACAGCCTCACTCTCGGCAAGTGGAAGGACATCTGGCTGCACGAGGGGTTCGCCTGTTACTCCGAGTGGATCTGGGCGGAGAACTCGGGAGGCTCGTCCGCAGCGGAGAAGGCCCGACGCGTACACACCATGCAGCGAGGGCTTCCGCGGGATCTGATTCTGGGAGATCCGGGGCCCGCGAAGATGTTCGACGACCGCGTGTACAAGCGCGGCGCGTTGACGTTGCATGCGCTGCGCACCACCATCGGCGACGACAAGTTCTTCGAACTGATCCAGGAATGGACGTCGAAGTACCGCTATTCGACCGTCAGTACCGCCGATTTCACGGATCTGGCGTCGCGCTTCGGAGCCCCGCGGTCGCTGTGGGACGCCTGGCTGGGGCAGGAACAGCTGCCCGCTCTGCCGTAGTTCTCGAACCACGGCAATTACAGGGTCCACCACACGACGAACACCAGCGCGGAGTACAGCACGGCCGTCGCCGCCGCACCGAGCCACGACGACGGTGGTACCGACACCGACCACCGACTGTCGTCGCTCAACCGGAGATCGAACGGAAAGGCGCTGACGCACAGTGCATCAGGTCGCGTCGGGTGTGCGAGTACGACCCCCGAGGTGTACGGGAGGCCCCGCACCACGAGGGTGCGCGGCGCTCCGCCCACGGTGTACGTGATCGTGTTGTCGTGGATCTCGCCGGTGAACCACCCGCGGTGCACACGCCACCCCGTCGCATGAGCGAGACGCACGGTGCCACGCGACGCCACGGTTTGCTCGACGGCATCGACGACGACCGGGTCCGCGAATCTCAACAGGGTCCACCACCGGACGATACGGCGCACACGCAGCCCCAGACCGACGACGATCAGCCCGATGGCGAAGAACGGCAACAACACTGGCACGGTGGAGAGCAGCAGGATCGGGATCACGAAGGCGAGGAACACGGCGTAACTCTCGCGCCAATCCCACACCGACAACCCGGTGACGGGAACGAGGAGTGGGACCCGCCGCGTGGTCACGAGCGGGGAGGCCGACATAGTCAGCTGATCTTAGACGCCTCGGCCGGGAGGTGGTGGGTCGAACGGGTACGAACGAACGCCCAGCAGACTGCAGCGATGACGGCACCGGCGGTGAAGATCGCCGGATAGGTCACCACCCCCGGCCACGCTTCGGTCAGCGCCGACAGGATCGCGGGAACAGCGAAGCCCAGGTAGGTCAGCGAGTAGAAGACGGCAGTGAGCCCGGCCAGGTCGTCGGGTCCGGCGATGCGCTGCACCTCCTGCAGCCCGGAGACCAGGGCCATGCCGTAACCGCAACCGAGGACAGCTGCCGCGATCAACGCCGCGACGATGGTCAGCACCGAGGCAGCCCACGCGGCCAGCACCATGCCGACCACCAGAATCGTCAGTGCGACGAGTGCGCCGCGAGCAGCGTCGGGCGTGTCGATTCTGCGCCCGACCGCCTGAATCGCGAATCCGGATCCGAGTGCGATCACGGACATCAACGCGGACAACGCAATCGGATGACCTCCGCTGTGGTCTGCCATCAGCGACGGCAGAACGGCGTAGGCGACGCTGGCCGCACCGAACACCCACGGCGCGAGCGGAACCACGACCAGCAGGAACCGCTTGTGCCCGGCGGACGGGATCTTCAGGTCGTCGACGAGTCGACGCCGATCGGCGGGTGGCACTGCGGGCCGCGTCTCGGGAACCGAGATCATGCCGAGGCCGGTGACGACGCAGATCCCGACATGCACCAGGTACGCGAGATGCGTGGGCCACGGACCCCATTGCGCGAGAACGCCCGCCACGCCTGCGCCGAGCGCAAATCCAGCGGTGAGGCTCATGGCAGCGCGCCTCGCGCCCGCCGAGGAACCTGCCCGAGCGGACAGTTCCTTGATCCAACTGCCGCCGACAGCCATGCCGATACCGAGTGCCACACCACTGAGCACGCGGCCGAAGAAGAGTATCGCGGCGGTGTCCGCACCCATGGCGATGAGGATCGATCCCGCCGCGGCGACGGCCGTCGCCGGCAACATGATCGGACGCCTGCCGAGCCGATCCGACAACGGACCGCAGACGAGCAACGCAGGAACGATGCCGATGACGTACGCGAACAGGAACGTGTCGACGGTGATCGCCGAGAATCCGTGTTCGAGCCGGTACATCACCAGTAGCGGGGTGAACTCGTTTCCGCCCCACGCGACGGCGAACATCCCGGCGGCTACGAGAATCCACCGTCCCGTCCTGGTATCGGTCGTCCGCGTCGGAGTCGTTGCTTCGGACCCCTTCACTGAATTCTCGGTCATGTCGCGCCTCCTTCGTCCAATCCGTGTGTGCGTCTCATGTGGGTGTCGACGGCCTCGCCGAAACCGTCGACGTCGGCGGCCTCGATCAAGTCCGCGAGGCGGCTGTGGTCGTCGACGATGCGGGAGATCTGATCGGGATCACGGGCGAGCGAATGCGTCGTCATCCGCCGCTGGCGCTCGCGGAGTCCGTCGTAGAAGGCGTCGAGCAGCGGGTTGGCACCGGCTCGGACGATCAGGCGGTGGAAGTCCGCGTCCGCGGCGCTGAAGTCGGCTCGCGTACCCGTCGCGGCGATCTCCCGTTGCTCGGCGAGGTTCGCGCGTAGCCGAGGCAGAAGCCGCTCGCGCACGTGCGGCGACGCGGCGACGACTCGGACGCTGCCGGTCTCCACGAGCCACCGCGCGGACACGACGTGTTCCGCCTCGTTGGCAGCGATGGGTACGACGAGTGCGCCGCGCTTGGGGTAGAGCCGCATCCACCCTTCGACCTGTAGGCGCAGAAATGCCTCACGGACGGGAGTGCGGCTGATGTTCATTCGGCCGGCGATGTCGCCTTCGCTGACCAGTTCCCCACCGGGCAGCTCACCGGTGACGATCATTTCCTTGACCGTCACATAGGCGTGCTCAGCGGCAGTGGGTTCCTTAGACACAACATAGATACTAGATGAGCCGCGTTCGGCGTCGAGCTAGGGCACCCAGTACCTCGTGGCGAGGACGTCGACGATGGGGTCGTCGTCTGCTGCGTCGTCCAGAGCAGCGAGGTCGTCGCGGATCGCTGTGAACCGTGGGTCGTCGCCCTCGGCCACCTCCGCGTCGGTGGCGCCGTCACCTGTGAGTTGATCGAGCAGTTTCGCGCGCACTCGCGCTTTCAACGAGTCGGTCATTCGTCGTCACCCTTCTTGAACACACGCCGAGCCGTCGGGATCAGCACCACCAGAGCTCCGACGAGAACGACCACGGAAAACGCTTCGAGCCACATCTGCTTCCTCTTTCCTCAAGGCGCCAGGGCGCTACCGAACGGCAGATTCCTGACCACGGTGAACAGAACTACGACGATCACCGAGAGCAGCACTACCCACCTCGGCGGCGCGTGAACGGCCCGGCCGCGAACCCACGTCGCCCACAGGAGCACTCCGAACACGAGCAGTGTCACGGCGAGCACGTTGGTCGACACGGCCGACGCGACGTCGCCGTGCACCAGGTCTCCGAACGCCCTCGTCGCACCACACCCGGGACACCACACGCCGGTCAGCGCATGAAACGGACACGGTAGGTACGTCGACGACCTCGGATCACGCACGAACAGCACAGCTCCCGCCGCAACCGTCAGTCCCGCAACCGCCGCCGGAGCAGCGAAGCGTCGTCGACGTCGCGCCCCTGTCTCGGTCATGCATCCAGACTAAGTGAGTCCCGAGTCGGTCTCGGGCTTGTCCACTGCGTGGTCGTAGTAGCCGACCACCCCGCGCGCTCCGAACACCGCGAACTCGGCCTGACCGCCGGACGTGACGGCGTCGTCGACGATCCGGCGCAGGACGACGTCGACCAGGCGGTCCAGGGCGAACCATCGATCCGCCGGACCGGCCTCCTCGTGAACTGCCGACTCGTCGAAGTTGCGTCCGACGGATGCGTCGAGGTCTGTTATCTCGGCGAAGATCGACGTGTCCGGGACGGTGATGTCGGCTTCGTTGTCCAACAGCACCCGCACCGCCCAGCGAATATCGTCGACATGGTTGGCGAGCCACAGGCGTCGGCGATGCACGACGCCCAGAGCCGGCCACCTTTTCCTGGCCGCCTGACGGGTCTTGCCGGTGACTGCGGCGAGGTCGGCCAGGCTGGCACCGAGCCACATTGCAGTGGACGCAGCTTTCTCCGTCGCCGCGGCAGCCTCGGCGACGACGCGGGCTTCGTTCTCGATGGCCTGCCCGAGATGCACGAGCGCGTGGGTGCGACGGGACCGCTCGTCGCCGATGTCGGTCGGCTTGTCACCGGGGTCGAATACTGACAACTTTTGGTTTACACCGGTGAGGTTACGGTGTGAACCACAGGTTTACAAAGACATTTGTCTACGCCACGACGACGACGCTGCCGATCATGTCCGGGTGAGGAGTGCAGTGGTAGGTGAAGGTGCCCGGTTCGGTGAACGTATGTGAGAACGAGCCTTCCTTGGCGAGGGGGCTGCGGAAGGACCGATCGTCGGCGACGACATCGTGAGCCATCCCACCGTCGTCGAACACCCAGGTGACGGTCTCCCCCACCGAGACGGTGATGTCGGCTGGCGTGTACGCACGATCGGCCACGGTGACCTGGTTCTTCACCGGCGGCGCAGCCGTCTCCTGGGCGGGCTGGGAAGTGCATCCTGCGACGGTCAGGGCCACGATCGCTACGCCGAGCTTCAGTCTCACAGTTTCAACCGTATGGCATCTCGTGAGCTCGGGTAACATCACCGCCGTTCATCTATCGACCGAAAGGCCAGGCTTGTCCATGACGACACGACATGCCCGCACCAGCGTTGCATCGTCGGCAACCCTGCTGTTCGCGACCGTGATGATCTTCCTCGCGACTACCTTGTTCGGCACCGCGTCCGCGCAAGCCAGGCCGGTCCAGTTCGTCCCTGCAGGCGCCATCAGCCCGACCATCGGCTTCGATCCGGCTGCGGTCATCGAGTGGCGATTGGATCAGGCGATCGTCAACCAGCCGATCTTCGTTCGCGTCGACCCGTACTTTCCCGGCCTCACCGACTTCTCGCTGAACAACTGGTGCAACTGCGCCATCAACTGGTTCAACCACACCACGCAGCAGGGCGGGGTAGCGTTCCCCGGTCCCCTGCCGTCCGGGCCGATCCGCACCGGCTCCGGTGACGTCTCGGCCTGGACCGACATTCCCGGTGGCTTCACCCTTGTCCGTGGGCAGGGAAACTGGTGGGTTCCGTAGGCGGCTAGACCAGCGCCTCCCCGAGATATCCCCCTTCCGAGGTTCCTGCGGGAACGAGGAACACCGCCGAACCGATGGGCGTCGTCCACTCGTTCAGCGCATCGTGCTCGTCCAACCGCTGCTGCACGGGAAGAAACTGCGTGTCGATGTCGCGCTGATACGTTGCGAAGATCAACCCCGAATTGCTCGTCGAACCTCCCTCGGGTGCGTCGTCGTAGTTGTACGCACGCCGGAAGAACCGCTCCCCGTCGTGCGTGTGCCGGGCACGTGCAATGTGCGACGCAGGCGAGATCACCGGGATGCCGAACCGATCGGTGGCATCGAAATCCGCCTCGTCGTGCTCGCGTTCGCCGGTCATCGGCGCTCCCGTGTCCAGCTTTCGACCGACCGCGAATTCTCTTCCGCCGCGGTCCAACTCGTCCCAGGTGTCGAGTTCGACGGAGATACGGCGCACGATCATCGACGTACTGCCGTCGCCGTTCCACACCAGGGAGTCGAAATCCGTTGCCGGATCCGGGTTCACGGTGCCGTCGACCTGACCCATCAGGTTCCGCATGGTCGTACCTTCGGTCCTGGCTCCGCGGGAGGACCGAAACCCTCGTTGGACCCAGCGAATCGACGCCATCGACCTGACGTTCTTGGTCAACACCCGCACCGCATGGCTCACTGCGGACGGGTCGTCGGCGCACACTTGAAGCAGAAGGTCTCCGCCGTTCCACCGATCCTCGAGTCGATCGATGCCGAACGGAGGCAACTGCCGGACGGGTGACGCCACTCTCGCCGCCGCGAACGCGCCCGGTCCGAGCCCGACGGTGACCGTCAGATTGGCCGGGTCGGCCGCGAGTTCCGGTTCGGTGTCGGCCAGGGCAGGCATGCCCTGGGTGAGCCTGTCGGCGTCCGTCGTCCACAGTTTCAACACCGACACCACGTGTTCGCGTCCTGCACCGCCTGCGAGGTCGAGTGCAACGAACGTCCCGTGCGCCTGCGGCGGAGTCGAGACACCGGCCTGATGTTTCCCGTGAAACGGAACGACCTGTCGACCGAAGACGAATTCCTCCGGCTCCCTTGTGTATCCGTACGCCACACCCGCAGCTCCCAGCGCGGCGACGCCTCCACCGAGAAGGCGTCGCCTGCTGATTCCGGGACTGCGGCGTGGTGCTGCGTCAGCCACCGTAGTTTTCCTGCGCGCCCGCGAACTCGCGGACCTGCGCAGTGAACGTGGACGACGATCCGTCCTCGAACGTCAGCGTGATGTCGGTGTCTGCTCCAGGAGTCAACGGCGACGTCACATCCATCAACATGATGTGGTCCCCGCCCGCCTGGAGCACCTTGGTTTCCTGTGCGCCGACGGCGAATCCACCTTCCTTGGGCTTCATCACCATCGTTCCGTCGGCACTGGCGACCACCTCGTGCAGTTCCATCATCGACGAGGCGGGTGACTGCGCGGAGACCACCCGGACCTGGGTGTCTCCGGTGTTCTGGATCTCCGCGAACGCGGAGGTCATTCCCGTGTCGGCAGATTTGATCCAGGCCTCGCGGATGGTGACCGAATTCGACTCCGTTGCAGGAGTTTCCGAGCTACATCCGGCGAGCAGGGCGAACGATGCGAGGGCTACGAGAAGTTTTTTCATGGCGACTCCGATGTCGATGCGCGGCGCCGAAGCCCGAGAAGGGCATCGACGAGAAGGAAGACGAGGATGCTGATGCCGAGAAGTGGTACGAACCAGCCGATCACGGCAGTGATCGCAG
This sequence comes from Rhodococcus sp. 14-2470-1a, assembly GCF_002259425.1. Lineage (NCBI taxonomy): Bacteria > Bacillati > Actinomycetota > Actinomycetes > Mycobacteriales > Nocardiaceae > Rhodococcus > Rhodococcus sp. 14-2470-1a. Next base: position 312,644 of record NZ_NPFZ01000028.1, on the reverse strand, counting down.
CGAGCGGGACGAGCTGCCGGACCGGCAACCGGTGCAGCCCGCCTGCGGGCGGGGCGGATGCCGAAGGACGACGTTGCCACCACATGAGGTATCCGCGGACGATCACCGTCACCAAGGCCACGGCCAGCAGTGCCAGCGCGATCTGGTTGGCGATCCCGAACAGAATGCCCATGTGCAGCGCAATGCCCCAGGCGGCCAGCTTCGCGGCCGGCGGCCACTCCGAGAACCAGTTGGTATCGACGATCGAGTTGGTATTTCCGTCGATGGCAAGGGAACTCGTGGAGAACACCCACGGCCCACGCGTCTGCGCGACGACGAAGGCTGTGTCGGCCGTACCAGGGATGGTGACTTCCACTGCGCCGGCGAGCCCCGCCGCCCGAGCCGTTCCGATGACGGCGTCGAGGCGGCCGATTCCAGCGGACACCACGTCGGCCTCCGGTGCCATGGCCGACATGTCGTGGCCTGCGTGGTCGCCGGGCGGTGCCGGCGCGTCACCGCTGATCGACGAACTCACTCCCGGCGTGGCCCAGTTCAAGGAGGACCTCAGTTCGGTGATGTTCTCACCGGCGTACTTGGACCAGGTCAGTCCCGTTGCGGACAGAAAAACGAGACCGATGGCTATCCAGATACCGACACTTCCGTGCCAATTGCGGTTCCTGGCTCGACCTTTCGACGATCGGTCGACGGTGAGGAGTCGTCCGCCGCGTCGATACCGTCGCACCCAGAGCACGACGCCGCCGAGGGCGACGACCCACATCCAGGATGCGGCGAGTTCACTGTAGATGCGGCCGGGTTCGCCGAGGTGAAGATGCCGGTGGAATCCGCTGATCCAGGTGCGGGCCGGCAGTGCGTTGCTGCTGCCGTACACCACCGATTCGCCGACGGATTCCGCGGTGACCGGGTCGACGAAGACTGCTCGCCGTTCGGACTTGCCGAGTGAGGGATCGGTGAACATGACCCTGGTGGTGGTGCCGGGTTCTGTTGCCGGGCGTACGGCGTCGAGGGTCAGGTCGGGCCTGACCTGGGTCGCGGCCGTGACCTGCTCGGCCACCGAGGCGGTGGGCCCAGCCGAGTCGGTGGTCAGCAGGTCGGAGTACAGGATGTTCTCGGCCGTCGGCGCGAGTGCGTAGAGACCACCGGTGAGCGCGGCGATCAGGATGAACGGTCCGACGAAGATGCCTGCGTAGAAGTGCAGGCGCATGACCAGAGAGGGACGTGGCGGTGATCGATCGGGTCGGTCCGGCCCGATGTCGGGCACGACTGTGCCGGTTGTGGACATAGGTGTTCCAGTTCTGTCGGGTGTCGCAAGACCCCGGTGATCGACGGCGCTTCACGCGCGAGGGATCACCGGGTGTGAGGGAACGAAAGATCAAGCAGGGCAGGGAGGCCCGCGAGTTCCTGTTCCCGACGACACCAACAGTCGGAGTACGACGTTCGGCCGGTATTCGGTGCTCTCGGTGCGAGCCCGATCCTGCACGGGCAGAACCAGACACAACACGGGAAGGATCCGGCGCAACACGGCCAACGCTCGACTGTGCCCGAGCACGGCACCACGAATGAGCAGGGCGCACACCACCGTCGCGCATGCGTGCGCCGCCAGCATCGTCGGACTGAGCGACGAGCCGTGGTGATGCCCACTCGCCGCCGTCAGCACCGTGTGTCCGACGACTTGACCGAGTACGAGCACGACCGTCGTCGGGACGCGGTCCCCGAGGGCTGCGGTCAGGACGCCGAGGGCCGCACTGACGACCACGAGCAGTACGAGGGCCGATTCGCTCGGCACCATGACTCCGCCGCCCACGCCGTGTGCTGCGATGCTCAGCGCACCGGAGGCAGCCCCGACGAACGCGCCGCGCATACGCGCACGAGCGTCGGGGCGGAAAGTCATGGGGACACCTTAGACGACTACTACGCTTCCTAGTATTGCGCGGCGGCGCGGAGCCCTCGTAGCCGATCCGACGGTGTCCGGCGTGGGCAGCTGGTGCACTTGTCCGACGCTGACGTCAGGTACAACAGGCAACACGAGCTGCGGCGTGTGAAGCGTCGGCCTCCCACGTCGACGAACCGGGGAGCGGGTAGCGGCGAGGACATCGCGGCCACGAGTTCCTGGGCGAACGCGCTGCCTCGTTCTCGGTCTCCGAGGGCCGTGCCGACGTCGAGGCACCGGTTGGCTATCGAGTCCGACGTGATCGCCCAGAGCGCGTTGGTCGTCGCTCCCGACGCCGCCGCGAGAGCGTCGACGACCGCGCGAAACGTGCCGGCAAGGGCACCGGGCAACTGCTCCGGCGTCACCGTGCGATCGCTCCGCACCCCGCCGAGGTAACCGTCGCCGCGCAGAAAACACCGAGAATGCTCGAGCGACGGATCGGCCGCCGTTCCCGTCACCATCGCCGTCGACACCGCCAGCAAGGCAATCGTCGAGCTGGCGGAGTACCACCACAGCGTCCCGTTGATCCGGTCGTCGGTGCAGTTCCAGCGCCTGCCTGTGTCGGCAATCCGCTCCCGCAACCAGTCCGCATCGGTCATCGCCGACGCCGGCAGATCGAACGGGCCGTGCAGGTACTCCGCGAGTCCGGGAACCCTCTCCGCAGCTTCGGTGTAGACGCTCATGCGAGGCCGATGATGTCGATGGAGAGGCGTGGGACCGCAGAGACGATGGCTCGGATTCCGAAGATGTCCGAGAGGAGATTATCGGTCAGAACCTCGGCCGTCGGCCCCGTCGCCACCACGGATCCGTTGTCGAGCACGGCGAGCGAGGTGCAGTATTCGACGGCCAGCCGTAGATCGTGCACGGTGACGACGACGGCCAGGCCCTCCGCGGCGAGATCACGGACTGCGTTCATGACGACGAGTTGGTGGCGCAGGTCCAGATGATTCGTGGGCTCGTCGAGCAGCAGTATGCGAGGTTGCTGTGCGAGTGCCCGAGCTATGGCGACACGCTGACGTTCGCCGCCGGACAGTGCCCCGACATCGCGCTCCGCGAGCCCGGTCAAGTCGACCCGGTCCAGGCATTGTTCGACGATGTCCGCGTCGGATCCCGTCGGACGGTCGAACCAGCCCCGGTGTGGGACACGGCCCAGCGCAACCGACTGCCGAACTGTCAGTCCCACCGACGCTTCCGGCTCCTGGGTGCCGACGCCCACGGTGCGCGCAAGTTCCGAGCGCTTCATCGCATGCGCGTCGACGCCGTCGACTAGAACGGTCCCGGCGGTCGGCGTCAGCGCGCGATAGCAGCACCGGAGCGCCGTCGTCTTCCCGGACCCGTTGGGTCCGACGAGTCCGAGAACTTCACCCGGTCGAACTCGAAAATCGATTCCGTGCAACACCTCCCGTGATCCGAGTCGGGCGGTGACGGCATTGGCCACGAGTGTCATCGAGCCGCCCTTCCGTACTGGCGGTAGAGCATGAAGACGAAGATCGGTGCGCCGACGAGCGCGGTGACGACCCCGACGGGCACCTCTGTGCTCCGTGAAACCGACCGCGCCAGCGTGTCGGCGCCGACCAATGCGATCGCGCCCAGCAGCGCGGCGACCGGCAGAAGTCTGATCGCTCGCGTCCCGACGATGTATCCGGCGAGGTGTGGCACCAGCAGACCGACGAATCCGATTCCGCCGCCGACGGATACCGCTGCGCCGGCCAGCATGGAGATCGCCAGGAGTTGCACGACGCGGAAGCGTCGGACGTTCAGACCGAGGGCAGCGGCACCGTCGTCACCGGTTTTCAACAGATCCATCCGGGGTGCACTCAGCAGCAGTCCAGTGCCGATGATCAGCAGCGCGAGTGCGGGCAGTGTCAACGTGGACCACCGCGCGTCTCCGAATCCACCGGCTAGCCAGTGCATCACGCCACTGAGCGTGTGTTCGTCGGCGAAGACCAGGAGTGTGAAGGTGATCAGAGCGGAGAAGATACTGCCCAGTGCCACGCCGACGAGAACGATGGCTGTCGATTGTGGGTATCGCCCGCCGATCATCAGAGCCAGAAACAGCGGAATCATGGCCCCGACGAACGCGGCGGTCGGGACCGTGAACACCCCGAGGGCCCCGGCCCCGATTCCCATCGCCATCACGAGCACCACGCCGAATCCGGCACCTGACGACACTCCGAGCAGATAGGGATCGGCCAACGGGTTGCGCGTGACTGCCTGCGCCACACCACCCGCAATCGCCAACGACGCGCCGACGACGGCCGCCGTCAGCGATCTCGGCAACCGCGAGTCGACGACGATCACCGCCCTCGCCTCGGACCACCACGAGTCGAATGCGCCCGGCATCAACCGGTGCACGACGATCGCCCAGACGTCGCCGACGGGAATCTGTACGGACCCGAACGACACCGCAGTGGCGATCACCATCAGCAAGGCGCCCGTCAGAACTGCGATCAACGCACCGAACCCGATTCTCGACCGAGTGGACACCTCCGCTTTCGCCGTGGCCCTGGGCCTGTCGGTGTCGGCAACGGTGACCATCAGGAGGTGAACCGGTCGGGATGCAATGCACGGGCGATGGTGTCCACGCTCGTGACCAGTCGCGGGCTTTCGAAGAAGTCGTCGAGCGGTACGACGATGAAGTTGTCCTGCTGCACAGCCGGAGTGGTCGCCATGATCGGCTGGCTCTTCAGGAAATCGATCTTTCCCTGCGCCGACGTGTCACCGTAATCGAGGACGACGATGGCCTGAGGGGCGCGCTCTCCGACGATCTCCCACGTCGTGTCCAGGTAGGGGCGCTCACCCTCGGGGAAAATGTTCGATGCGCCGGACCGATCGGCGATCAACTGTCCGACGCCCACACCACCGATGGTCGTCGGGACGTCCTCACCGGAGTCGTAGAAGAAGGTCGGCGTCGGCTCCGCGTCGCCGAGTTCGGCACCGATGGCCGCCAAACCGTCGAGGACGCCGTCGGTGACGGCCTGAGCCTCCTCCGGAACGCCGAGGACGCCACCGAGCTGGCTGTAGTCGTTCTCGAGCATGCCGATGTCCGGGAATCCGGATCCGCAGTACTCGGAGAACAGGAAGGTCGGGATGCCCGCCTCGGTGAACGACTCTCTCGAACGCCCTTCCTTGTCGTTGAATGCACTCCGCATGCCGCCGACGACGAAGTCCGGGTCCAGATCGAGGATCTGTTCCTTCGTCGGGTACTCGTCGGCGAGGCCGGGGATCTGTGCGAAATCCTCGGCGAACTCGGTCGCAGGCGTTGCGTTTCGATAGCCCATGCCGACGATGCGGTCCGCAACGCCCATCTCGATGAGCACCTCGGTGACGTGGTCGTTCATGGACACGATGCGCTGAGGTGGAGAGTCGAACTGCTGGGTGCTGTCGCAGTTGGTGATGGAGACCGGGTCGTCGAACGAGTCCGCCTGCCGAGCGTCCTGTGCGGTGTCACCGCGGGAACAGCCAGTAAGGGCGACAATGGTTGCGGCGGCGATGGCGCCGAAGGCGATGGAGCGTGACATGAGTACCTCTTGGAGCTCAGAGCCACGAAATGTTCGGCCCGGTGCGCAGCATGGAACGCCACGCGCTGGACTTTCCGATTCGTAGACCACGACGAATGGGTTGTCGCACAACCTCGACGCCGGGTAATCGGGCTCGCTGCCCTCTGGCGAGGGCGGCCTACCGTTGCGGGTCAGCGCCGGATTCGGACCGGCTTCCCCCTGCGTCAGGTCAGCTTCGTGCTTCGCATCGCAGTATGCACGGACGGTGTCAGACGCGTGTCAGCGCCTCACCCATGGTGCGGTTGAGGGTGCTCAGTGACCTGACGGCGCTGCGGACGGGACCGGGGGTCGTGGTGGACTTCAGCATGACGTCGGGGGCCGAGGTCTCCGTCAACTTCTCCGGTGGGTCGACGTGTTCGCCTGCGAGTGCACGCCCGACGTCGGCGATGGTGGCTTTGGTTACCTCGGCTGCCCGGCGTAGTGCGTCGGCGGTCTCCTGTGACGGACCGGTGTCAGGTTCGGCGTGAGAGGCGCCGACACCGGCGCGGGCCAGTGCGTGGCTGGATCGGTTGCTGACGGTCATGATGCGCAGCAGCCGTTTGACGCCTTTGCGTGTGCGTGTCGTGGGCCCCATCTCGAGGGGTTTTCCGGCCGCGACGAGGTCTTTCAACGCGTTGTCGAGTTTGCGCATGTCGACGACGAGGTCCGTCGGGCGGCCGGGCGTGATGACGGCGTCGATGCCGGTGTCGATGATGGCCGTCATCTGTTCGAGGTAGTCGTCGACTTTCTCGACCATCGTCGATCTGGTGCCGGTGGAGAAGACGAAGTACGCCGACGCTATCCCGACGAGTCCTCCTGCCGCGGTTTCGTAGATTCGTAGTTCGAGCACTTCGATGCTGAAGGTGCCGAGCAGTCCGTACAGCATCGCGAGCATGACGGTGACGAAGAACGACAGCAACGCGTACGCCACCGTCACGAGGTAGAACGCGAAGAAGATGCAGACGACCAGCAGGAGCAGTTGCAGCGGTTGATTGCGACCGACCAACGCGGACAGCAGAACTCCGGCCAGCACACCTCCGACGGTACCGACGACGCGGTGTCCGGCGCGGGAGAGGATCTCACCGCGAGTCGACGCCCCGGTGAAGACGAGGAATGCCGTCAGGACCGCCCAGTACCAGCGGTCCGGTGAGATGATTTCGCCGAGTACGGTCGCCGCACTGGTCGCGACGGCAACTTGGATCGCCGCTTTGGTGCTGGGGTTCAGTCCCGAATCGGTGTCGTCGTCCTTCTCCGGCTTTTCCTTGGGTGCGGATTCGGTGTGCAGCGCATTGCTGGTGATGTGGTGAATGGCGATGTGGGCCTGCACTGCTCGCATCGCGACCGTCGTGGCGATGCCCGCCTGGGTGGACGGATCCGCTTTGTCCGCGGCTGCTGCAGCGAGGCGCCTGGCCGCACGGAGTTGGTCGTCGGACGGGTTGTTCTGCAGACACGACGAGAGGGCGGTGGTGGCCTGGACGAGCGACGAGGGCCAAGAATTGGGCGGGAGCGCAGCCTGCGGGGTGACCCCCGATGGGATCGGGTCGAGGGCCCACAGCGCGCTCACGAGTTGTTCGGTGGCTATCTGCGCGTCGAAGATGCGGAGCGAGAGGTCCTCGTTGGTGACGCTCAGCAGCTGCGAGGCATCGTTGCGGTCGAGCCAGTCGTCGATCATCAGCGCTGTACTGCCGAGCCGGTCCAGACGCTTGCGGAGCAGGTCCAGATCGCGATCGACTCTGTTCGACGCGACCTCGAGGACGTCGATCGACGCGGCTCGCAGTGCTCGCACCAGACGCCGCAGTTCCAGCCCCGGCCGCTCGGGAAGGACGAGAGTGCGCACGGCGAGCGAGATCCCGGCGCCGAGAACGATGGACACCGCGAGGACAGGAATCTGGCTCGGTTGAGCGCGTAGGAACAGTGCGAAGAAATAGCAGATGAACGCGACCATGCCGAGCGCAGTGCCGCGCGGGCCGTACCGCCGCACCCACACTGCGGCGAACAGCACGACGATGAACCCGACGTCGGCGACCTTGCCGAACTGGGAGAGCACCGCCGACAGCGACACTGCGAGGATCGCCGGAAACACCAGTAGGAGTGTCGTGATCACTCGGCTGCGTTGGTCCTTGTCCTTCACCGCCGCCGAGGACTGCATGGCGACGACAGCGCCCAGCAGCGCGACCGTCAACGGCTGGCCGACGAGATGAGACCCGGGAATCAGAATCGCCATCGCGAGGACGACGGTGATCGTCGTCGTCGCGGCTGCCCGTAGCCGGAGCCTGCCGGGGTCGGAGACTGCGAGGAACCGCAGCGTCTCCGATACGATCCGATAACCCATTCGGCCAGCTTACGGCCGTGAACGGATGGATTCAGGAGCGACGCATCCGCACCACGGCAGGCGCCGTCGAGTGCGGGAGGAGTCGGCTCGGGTCTTCCGGCAGCAGCACGTCCACGACGGCGGTCTCGTCGAACCGGTAGGGCTGCGTCTGCACGATTCCCGACATGTGCTTGCGCAGCCGGGACATCTCGGCGCGGACGGTGATGGCTCGGCCGTCGTCGCCGAACAGGTCCGCGGCCAGCTGAGCTGCACTTCGGCCTTCCCTGCTCGACGCGAGGAGATACAGGATCTCGGCGTGCCGGGGAGTGGGTTCGTGCGTCCACTCCCCCACCTCGCTTCGTATCTGCACCCGCACGTGCTGGTGGTGCCGAAGATCCAGGGACACAGTCGTTCTACCGGTTTCCGACGCCTCGTCTCCGGTCGGGCGGACGAGCCACCCGCCGGGAAGCGGCTCGAAGTCGCACACCCCGAGGGTCGGCAGCCAGAACCGCCCGGCGACGACGTCCTCGGGCAGCAGTACTCGGTTGCGCAGCGCCACGGACTCGACGGCAGCGACCCATCCGTTGGCGTCGACGGCGAGTGCGGGCGCTTGCAGACGTGCGAGCATCGGCGCTGCGACCGACCGGAGACGGTCGAGGTTCTGCCGATGATGTTCGCGCAGTTGAGATTCCGCTAGTCGAGCGATGGCGTCGACCAACGCGAGGGTCGTCGGGTGGACGGTGTTGGCGGGCCCGCTGACGTCCACGGCCCCGATGACATGTCCGGTACGCGGGTCCTTGATCGGTGCACCCGCGCAGGTCCACGGATGGTGGCTGCGCACATAATGTTCCGCGGAGAAGATCTGTACCGCCCGCCGCGACACCAACGCGGTGCCGATCGCGTTGGTTCCGACCGAATCCTCGGCCCAGCTGGCACCCTCGACGAACCCGAGGCCGTCGGCGCGGTCGAGCACCGACGTCGACCCACTCCGCCACAGGACCCGTCCGTGTCGATCGGCGACGACGAGGATGTTGTCGCCGTCCTGCACGACGGATTCGAGTCCGCGACCCAGGTCGTCGAGGATGTCGAACAAGCCCGATTCCCGACGGCTCAGCTCCAGATCGGACACGTCGATCTGCGGTGAGGCCACGCTGCGTTGCTCGGGGTCGATACCGAGGGTCTGCAGGCGTCGCCACGAATCACCGATCACGTCGCGGGGACGTGCGGGGGATTTGCCGCCCGCCATCGTCGCGTCGTACACGGCAGTCAGAATCTGCGCGTAGCGGCGCGGGTCCTCTCCGGCCGCCAGCGCAGGTTCCGGTCCTGTCGTCTGCGTCATCACCGACAATTGTGCTCCAGATCACTCAGAACATGCAAAGCCGGGTCAGCGGAACACGAGGCCGCCGTCGATCAACCCCGCCTGACCAGTCATGTAGTCCGAATCAGGACCCGACAGGTAGGACACGAAGGCTGCGACGTCCTCGGGCGTCTGGGCTCGACCGAGCGCGATACCACCGACGAACTTGTCGTACGTCTCGCCCTCGGCAGCACCGGTCAGCTCGGCGAAACGCTTGTCGATGGTCACCCACATGTCCGTTCCGACGACACCCGGGCAGTACGCGTTGACGGTGATGCCGTGCACGGCGTACTCCTTGGCCGCGGCTTGGGTGAGGGCACGAACGGCAAACTTCGTCGCACTGTAGACACCGAGCATGGCAAAGTGCACCCGGGTCGTTCCGCGGGCTCCACTCCCGTGTCATGACCCGCGATGGACGAGGCGTTGACGATCTTGCCCTTCTGGCTCAGTGACCTGAATTTGGTTGCCGCAGCTTGAATTACCCACAACACACCGTCGACGTTGACGGCCCAGATCTTCTTCGTGTCCTCGGGACGGACGTCGTCGAGCGGGGCGACCTGTGCGATGCCGGCATTGTTGATCATGACATCGAAGCTGCCGAGGGCCTCGTGCGCATGGTCGACGGCTGCGAAGACCTGATCGCGATCACTGACGTCGGCCACGAACGTAGTTGCGTCGGTGCCGATTTCCCGAATCTCGCGGGCGACCTGCTCGATCTTGTCCGAGCCCAGATCGACGAGCGCGACATCGTGGCCGTCGGCCGCGAGCCGCAGTGCGATACCGCGGCCTATGCCCTGGCCGGCTCCGGTGACGAGTGCGACGCTCATGCCTGACCCTCGCTGCCGCGTCCCACTGCAGGATCCACCAGAACCTTCATCTTGGTGCCTGCGTGGAGAGCTTCGAATCCGTCGTCGATGACCGATTCGAGCGCGATCTTGTCCACCCATCCCGTCGTGTCGTACTTGCCCTGGGCCATGAGCTCGATGACGGCGTCGTAGTCCGCCGAGGTGTAGCAGAGCGATCCCTGGATGCGGGATTCGTTCATGACGAGCTTCTGCAGCGGTGTGGTCAAAGGCTTTTCGTAGATCGCGACGCTGACGAGTGGTTTGCGAGCTCCGATGCAGCCGAGTGCCGTCTCGACGGCAGGTTGAACGCCCGCCGCGTCGTAGATGGCGTCGGCGCCGCGGCCGTCCGTGAAGTCGGCGACGAACTCCGGCACGTCGAGCGACGTCGGATCGAGGGTTCTGGCACCGAGCGCTTCGATCGAGGCGCGGCGCGTCGGTGACGGTTCGACGACGAAGACGTTCTCGAGGCCTTTACCGCGGAGCGCGAACCACAGCCCGATCCCGATGGGGCCTGCGCCGAACACCATTGCGGTGTCGTCCGGATCGGGATCGCCGAGTGTCGCAGCGTGGAAGGCCACGGACATCGGTTCGACGAGTGCGCCCAGTTCGAGGGACACGTTCTCCGGCAGGTGATGAATCATGTTCGTCGGCACGACGGTGTATTCGGCCATGCCACCGTCGGACATGAGTCCGTGGAAGCCGATCTGCTGGCAGATGTTGTAGTTCCCGGCGCGACACGGTCCGCAGTGTCCGCAGCGGTACAGCGGCTCGATGGCGACGCGGTCCCCGACCTCGATTCCCGTCACGCCTGTACCGATCTCGGTGACCGTGCCGGAGAATTCGTGCCCCAGGACGAGCGGCAGCTGCTGGTTCGTCAACGGATGCGGCTCGGTGGGAACGAAGATCGGTCCTGCGTAGTACTCGTGCAGATCGGTGCCGCAGATTCCGTTGTAGCCGACCTTCACCTTGACCTCGCCTTCCCCGGGCGACGGCTCGGGTACGTCGGCGATCTCGACCTTGTTCGGACCGTAGTAGACAGCTGCGCGCATCGTGTTTCTCCTAGCGTTGAACGATGCAGTCATGTCTATGTGACCCCAGCCACAGGGGACAGGGTTGCAGAGCGTTGCATTCGCTGCGGCCGAGTCGGTGACAGCGAGAAAAGATCACGGCGATCCGATCCGTCGACATCGGCAACCTCGGTCTTGTTGAATACTCGCAATCGTCTTCTACGACAGGTACTCCTTCGATGTCATTACGCGCACGCTACGTGCTGCACCGAATTGCTCAGGCGTTCATAGTCGTTGCACTGACCTACACGTTCGTGTTCTTCGTGTTGAACGTCCTGCCCGGCAACCCGATCGAGAGTCGGATACACAGTCCGGAGAACCCCATCTCCGCGAAGGACGCCGAGGTTCTCACCGCGTACTACAACCTCGACAAGTCGGCACTCGAACAGTTCTGGATCTCGGTCCAGCGGCTCGCACACGGTGACCTCGGATACTCGTTGACCAGCGGTAAATCGGTGTCCTCTCTGCTGGGCACCGCGATTCCACAAACAGCCTCGCTGGCCGCACTCGCCTTCCTCGTCGCGGCCGCGCTGGCCGTCGTGATCGCCTTCACGGCGGTCTTCGCACCGTCGTCCACGGTGCGTGAGACGGCCCGGGCCGTTCCGCCGATCTTCCTGTCGGTGCCGTCGTTCATCGTCGGACTCGTTCTTCTGCAGGTCTTTTCGTTCCAGCTCGGGCTCGTCTCCGCTGTCTCCGACGAAGGGGTGAAGTCGCTGTGGCTGCCCGCGGTTGCGTTGGCGATTCCGGTGTCCGCGCCGATTGCCCAGGTGCTCGTCCAGGGACTGTCCACAGCGGCGCGTCAGCCGTACGTGGACATTCTGCGCTCCAAAGGCCTGCGCGAGGACCGCATCGTGTTCGGCCACATCGCCAAGAACGGATCGATTCCCACTCTCACCATCGCCGCGATCACCGTCGGTGAGCTGCTGGCGGGTTCGGTGATCACCGAGACGATCTTCTCGCGGACCGGAATCGGTTATCTGGTCGAAGACGCGGTACGCAATCAAGATCTCCCGGTCATCCAAGCCATCGTCATCGCGGTGTCGGCAGTCTTCGTCATCACCAACCTCGTGGTCGACCTGGTCTATCCCGTGATCGATCCACGTATTTCCGCCGCACCGACCAAGGAGGCTGTGCCGGCATGACTCTCGCACTTCCCACCCTCGCGAGCCCCATCACGGTGCGCTCCCGACTGCGCGGGTGGACACCGGGCGACGTGGCGGCGGTCGCCGCCCTGCTCGTCGTCGCTGCCTTCGTCGTCGCACCGTCGGTCATCGCCCCGTTCGATCCCCTTCAGGAGTTTCCCGACGCCGCATTGCAAGGACCGGGTGCCGTCCACTGGTTGGGGACCGACTACCTCGGCCGCGACCAGCTCAGTCGGCTGATTCACGGAACCGCCGTGACAATGCTGGGTTCGGTCATCGCCGTGGTCATCGGACTCGTCCTCGGAACCGCGCTGGGACTCGTCTCCGCGTACTTCGGCCGGGTGGTCGACGCGATCTCCAGCCGAATCGCCGACGTGCTGCTGTCCATTCCGACTCTGCTGCTGTCGATCACGATCATCGTCTCTCTGGGGTTCGGTACCGTCAACGCTGCCATCGCAGTAGGGGTGTCGTCGATCGTCGTCTTCTTCAGACTCATGCGTTCGGAAGTTCTGACGGTGCGCAACCTTCCGTTCGTCGAAGCGAGCGAACACCTCGGTGCAGGTAGTGGCCGCCTACTGGTACGACACATACTGCCCAACGCCTACTCTTCGGTGCTCGCCCTGGCCGCACTGCAGTTCGGGACCGCGATCCTGTCCATCGCGGCACTCAGCTTCCTCGGATACGGCGCCAATCCCCCGACCGCCGAATGGGGACTGATGATCTCCGAGGCGCGTAACTACATCCACACCGCGCCGTGGCTCATCGTCGCGCCGGGCGCCGCCATCGTGATCACGGTTCTGAGCATCAGCCGAGTCAGCCACATCGTCCGAAAGAGAGTGGGATAGTGACACTTGTCGACAGCCCGGTAACTGCTCGCACCGCCACCGCTGTATCCGTCGAAGGCCTGACCATTTCCTACGGCGCAGATCCAGTGGTCACCGACGTCGATTTCGAACTCCGGAACGGTGAGACGCTCGCTGTCGTCGGACAATCGGGCTCGGGCAAGACGACCATCGCCCGCGCGGCCATCGGCATGCTTGCAGGAGAGGGGCGGATCACGTCGGGGTCGGTGCGGATCGCAGGTACCGACGTCACCCGGTACACCCAGTCCAGTTGGCGCAGGCTACGAGGCTCGACCATCGGATTCGTGCCTCAGGACCCGCTGGGCTCCCTCGATCCGCTGAAGAAGGTGGGCCATCAGATCGCGGAAACACTTCTGCTGCATCGGATCGTCCAGCGCCGCCGCGTCGTCGACGAGACCGTGGCCCTGCTCGATCGAGTCGGCATCCGCAACCCCGCCGAGCGGGCAGGCGCCTACCCTCATCAACTGTCCGGCGGGCAACTGCAGCGGGTCCTGATCGCCATTGCGATCGCGGCCAGGCCGTCGATCCTGGTGGCCGACGAGCCCACGTCGGCTCTCGACGTGACGGTACAGGCGCGCATCCTCGACCTGCTCGACGATCTTCGCCGCGATCTGGGTCTCGGCGTCCTGTTCATCACCCACGATCTGGCTCTCGCGCGAGATCATGCCGACGACGTCCTGGTTCTGAACCACGGAATCGTCCGCGAGCAGGGCCGCGCCGCCGAGGTTCTCGCGTCACCGTCCGACGATTACACGCGTCGGTTGATCGCCGACGCGCCGGCGCTGTCGCTGGACAAGTACGCCTCGCGCCCGGCTGCACGCGTCGAGACCGCACTGGAAGTGCGAGACCTCGTGAAGACGTTCGCCGTCAACGGCTCTCGTACCGAACGATCCACCGCGTTGGACGGTGTGTCCTTCACCGTTGCTCGGGGCACCACCCATGCGGTCGTCGGTGAGTCCGGAAGCGGGAAGACCACAGCCGCGCGCATCGTCAGCGGGCTCGAGCGTCAGGACTCCGGTGAGGTGCTCGTGCACGGCTCGCCGCTCGACACCTCGCGGCGAGCACGCCGCGGCAACGCCCGACGACTGCAGCTGGTCCACCAGAATGCGTTGGCGGCGATGGATCCTCGTTACTCCGTCGAGAACATCGTCGCAGAGCCGCTGTCGATCGCGGGCGTTCGGTCGCGAGCCGAGCGGCGAGATCGGGTCCACGATGTGCTCGACAAGGTCGCCCTACCGCGAGACATTCTCGAGCGTAGACCGTTCGATCTCTCCGGCGGACAGCGTCAGCGTGTGGTGCTGGCTCGGTCGCTGGTTCTGGCACCGGACATCCTCGTACTCGACGAGCCCACGTCGGCCCTCGATGTCAGCGTCCAGGCACGGATCGTGGACCTACTGGTGGAACTGCAGCGTGATCTGTCACTGACCTACGTGTTCATCTCGCACGACTTGTCCCTCGTGCGCCAGGTATCGGACACCGTGACCGTCCTCGAGCACGGACGAAACGTCGAGTCGGGGAACACAGCCGATCTGTTCCGCGACCCGCGCGAGGAGTACACCCAGCGCTTGATCGAGTCCATTCCCGGTCGCGCGCACGTACGCGCGTGAACGTTTCTCCCGAAAAGGATGTCATGTCCAGCCCGATCTCCCGAAGGACTGCGCTGCGCACGTTCGGCCTCGGCGCAGCATCGCTCTTCGCCGCCACCGCCTGCTCCGACGCCTCGGCCGGACCGACCGCGGGCACCGGAACGCGCGGCGGCGACTTCGTCTACCTGGACGCAGAGGTCACCGCGTCGATGCAGGTTCAGGTCAGTTACTGGCAGAACTCCGCGGTGAAGGACCAGATGCTCGACCGCCTGGTGTACCAGGACCCGAAGACGTTCGAGTTCGTTCCCTGGATTGCCGAATCGTGGAGTGTCGATCCGACCCGGACCGTCTACACCTTCGTGATCCGCGACGGCGTCAGCTACAGCAACGGTCAGGCACTGGACGCCGCGTCCGTAGCCCGAAACCTCCTGTGGTTCGCGAATGGCGATCCAGACAAGGGTATTCCACGGAACTCGATCTTCCCGGAAGTACTGTCCGCCGACGCCGACAACGCTGCGCGCACGGTCGTCGTCACGTTGGCGAGACCCGATGCACCGTTCGTTCCGACGTTGTCGATGAACACCGCAGGGCTGGTCGCCGACGCGACGATCGACGCGACCAACGAGCAGCAGTCCGTGGTGACGAACTTGATCGGCAGCGGCCCCTTCGTCGCGGAATCGGAGATTCCAGCCAAGGAGATCAGGCTCGTGAAGCGCCGCGGATACGACTGGGCACCCCCGACTGCCGACCATCAGGGTGAGGCGTACCTGGATTCGCTGACGATCGTCCCGGTGCGCGAGGACAGCGTCCGCGTCGGAGCCTTGCTGTCCGGTCAGGCTCACGCCTTGCGGTACACGCAGCCACCGGACGAGAAGGTGTTGTCCGATCGCGGCTTCACCGTTCTCGGACTCCGCAACCCGGGGCTGGCCAATGTCCTCGACGTGCGTCAGACCGCAGAGTTCGTCGACGACATCCGCGTGCGCAAAGCGTTGATGTACGGGATCGATCGTCACGAGATCATCGACACGCTCTACACCGACAACTGGAAGGTGGCCACCAACGTGACCACCGAAGGTGTGCAGGGGTGGACCGATCGATCCGACGAGGTGCGCTTCGATCCGGACGAGTCCAACCGGCTCCTCGACGACGCAGGATTCACCGACCGGAACGCCGACGGAATCCGTACCCGCGACGGTCGGCCGCTCGATCTGAGCGTCTACGTCGATGTGTACGACCACACGTCGAAACCGCTGTACGAGTTCGTCCAGCGGCAGCTCCGCAGAATCGGAATCTCGTTGACGATCAAACAGACCGACTTCGCCAACTACCCGAAGGCGACGACGGCCCCCGAGTTGAGCCTGCGACGCAACGGCTGGCCCGCACCCGACCCCGTGCGCTTGTCGGTCAACTACGACAGTGATCGAGGCGACCTCTTTCAACTACAGGGCAAGGACCCCGTGCTCGACGGTTTGCTTCGAGACCACATCACCGCGACCGATCCACTGGTGCGAGAAACGATTCTGCGCGAGGCCCAGAACCGGATCATCGACAACGCGTACACGATTCCGCTACTGGCCGACACTCAGATCTTCGGCGTGGCACCCGAAGTTCGGGGATTCCGCAATGCGGCCAACTCACCGCCGTTCTTCTACGACACCTGGATCGAACAGTGACCACCAGCCACGCCACATCACGACAGAGAGGACCTCGACCATGACTTCCACACTCCGGCGCACCCCACCGGCACACGGCTCGGACGAATTGCGGCAGCTGGTGTCCGCCATCGCCGAGGACGCCCGGCGACGCCGATCCGACGGCGGACACGAACCTCCGACCACTGCGATCGAACTGGTCAAGGAGCATCGGCTCGGTGCGGTGCGGGTACCGACCCAGCTCGGCGGAGCTGGGTACTCCCTGGCCCAGCTGTTCGATCTCGTGATCGACCTGGCCGAAGCCGACCCGGACGTGCCGCACATCCTGCGTGTCCATTTCGCCTTCGTGGAAGACATTCTGCGCGTTCCGTCGTCCGAGACGAAATTGAAATGGCTACCGCACGTGGTCGACGGAAAGCTGTTCGGCGGAGCCAACTCCGAGCTGAGCTCACACAACGTCGGCGGAGGGACCTTCGACACCACTCTCACACCCGCCGACGGCGGCTACGTCGTCGACGGTGTGAAGTTCTACAGCACCGGCTCGATCTACTCGGACTTCATCAGGGTCTCGGCCAACACGCCGGACGGTGACGTGCTCTCGGCGATCGTCGAGTCGTACGGCCCCGGTGTGGAACACCGTGACGACTGGGACGGCATCGGTCAGCGTCACACCGGCAGCGGTACCACTGTGTTCTCGGCCGTGGCCGTGGCCGAAGGTGACACGTTGCCGTTCCGGAACGAACCCATCGAGCGCAGACCTCGCCAGGCGCTCGTCCAACTGTTCCTGCACGCCATTGCCGCGGGTATTCTCCGGTCGGTGACCGACGACGCCGCCGAGCTGTTGCGGAGCAGGAAGCGCACGTTCACCTACGCGGCCGCCGAGTCGCCCCGGCACGATCCACAGTTGCTGGAGGTCGTCGGCAGGTTGAGTTCGGCTGCGTTCGTCGTCGAATCGGCGGTCGCCGCCGCAGCGTCGGCACAGGATCTCGCCGCCGACGCTGCTCGGACCACCGGCGTCGACCGAACGCTGGAGGAGCGGGCATCCATCGCTGCCGCCAAGACGAAAGTAGCCGTCGAAGAGCTTGCACTGTCGGCTGCGGGTCGACTGTTCGAGGTCGGCGGCGCATCGGCCACACGGCAGGGTCGCGCGCTCGACGTGCACTGGAGAAATCTGCGCACACTGTTCTCGCACAACCCGACGTCGTACAAAGCTCGGGTCCTGGGCGACATCGTCGTCAACGACGCGGAACTCCCCGAAGCCGGCTTCTTCTAGCCGACTGCGCGATCGAGGCTGTTCACCGACGAGAACCGCTCTCGTAGTGTCGTTTCGGCGTACTCCCGCCGGAACAGGCCCCGATCGCGCAGAATCGGCACGACATGTTCGACGAAATCCTCCAGACCGGAGGGAAACACGTCGGGCATCAGGTTGAAACCGTCTGCGGCGCCTGCGCGGAACCAGGTCTCGATGGTGTCGGCCACGTCCTCGGCGGAACCGACGGCGATGCGGTGACCTCCACCGCTGAACTCGCGAACTGCGTCGCGGACGGTGGCACCGCTTTCCTGGATCGAACGCACGATGGACTCGCGAAATCCCAACGAGGCGGTGAAGTTGTCCGGGTCGACGTCGGCCAACGCTTCGTCGGGCACCGCAGCATCCAGGTCGTGACCGCGCAGGTCGTAGCCCAACACGGTGGACAAGCGATCGAGCGAATAGTACTCGGGCAGATAGCTTTCGAGGTGCTCGAAGCGGCGAACCGCTTCCTCGCGGGTCTTGCCCAACACCGTGATCAGGCCGGGAAGAATGGCGACGTCGTCCGGACCACGCCCCTGCCCACGCGCGTCGTCCTTGACCTGACGGTAGTGGTGGCGTCCTGCATCGAGCGTCAACTCGGCACTGAACACCGCGTTCGCCGAACGTGCGGCCAGTGCGCGGCCTTGTGGAGATCCACCTGCCTGCACGATCAACGGATGCCGCTGCGGCGACGCCCCGAGCGGAAGAAGACCCTCGACGTCGAAGAACTCGCCGTGATGCGCGACGGGCACAGCAGTGCCTGCCGCACTCCACAACTGGAGTACGACGTCGACGAACTCGGCGGCGCGGCGGTACCGCACACTCCTTTCGGGATAGTCGTTCAGGCCGAAGTTGTGGCCGGCCTGTGGTGAATACGTGGTCACGACGTTCCACGCGGCTCGTCCGTTGCTGAGGTGGTCGAGCGACAACAACCTGTGTGCCAGTTCGACGGGATCGTTGAACGTGGTCGACAGGGTTCCGATGACGCCCAGGTACTCGGTTTCCGCGGCGACCAGAGCCAGAATCGCGGACGGTTCCAGCGCACGGGACGGCTTGAGCCGTGGGTCTTCTCGTAGCGCAGGGCCGTCGGCGAGGAACAAGGCGTCGAGCGTTCCGTGCTCTGCCAGACGCGCCATGTCCGCGAAGTAGTCCGGGTCGACGAACGCCGTGGGCGCCAACCCGGAATTCTGCCACGCGGCGAGGTGAATGCCGATATCGAGGACGTTCACGTTGAGAACGACGTGTTCCGCTGACATGTGTCACTGCTCCCTGTCGTCAGGTGTAGACGGGCCTGTTCGCGGACAGGTCCGGTTCCGCGGGTAGTCCGGTGTTCAGATAGCCACGCAGCGTCGTCGTCGATCGCCGGGGACGTACGACGCCGTCCTGGATCAGACCGGGGAGGACGTCGTGCAACCAAGCATCGAGGTCGTGCACGTCGACGACGACGCCCGATGCGCCGGCGTCGAGTGCACTGCCGATCGCGTCCACGGACACCGAGGCGAAGGCGGTGTCTCCCTCGACGGCGATGTCCGACGTGCCCGGTCCGAAGATCACCGGCTCCCCCTGCGGGGTGGTCGGCACGGTGAGCGGACCGGCCGTGGCGAAGACCCCCCGGTGGTCGGCGTACCGAATGTCCTCGGCACGAGTGAAGATGTTGGACTCGACATCACCGACGACCGCGGCCGCCGGCCACGTCCGCCACAGTGCTCGTACCGCCGTCACGGCGTCCGGATTCCGCGTCGACCGTGGTGCAGCGACCCACGAACTACGCACCCCCAGTCCGAGTTCGGTGGAATCGTCGTCGGACAACACCCACCAGCCCGCACGCCCCCGGGTCAGATGATCGAGTGACGCGACACGGCGGGCGATGTTGTACGGGTGGTCGCGTTGCGGTGCGGCCTCGACGACCAGCCCCAGTCCGGACGTGCGTCGTGCGAGAAAGCTTGCGACCGTGCTGGGATCGAGTCCGCCCACCTGCGTGCCGAGGACCACGAACCCGGTGCCCGACGCGTCGAGAGCGGATGCAGCCCGCGCGAGTTCTGCTACCCCGCCGGAGGGTACGTCGCGCAGACGCACTCCCACAGGAACGGTTCTCGATACTGGCACAGCAGTGAGTCACTTTCTGTCCGACGTCGTTGTCTCGCAAGACTAGGAGGACTCGGGCCTGCGGGAAACCCTTTCGATCAGCACGATTCGAGTGTCAGGGTGCGGGTTCGCTGTCCAGGATCTCGATGCGCGTTCCCATGGCCAGAAGCGCTGCGGCCGACAGGCCGAACATCGAGTGGAAGGAATCGCTGAAGTGGGAGGGTGACGAGAATCCGGCTTCGACCGATGCGGTCGTGAGATCGCTTCCTCGCGCCACGGCTTCGCCGACGTGCAGCATCCGAGCCCACAGGCGGTACCGCCGGAAGCTCGTACCCGCTTCGGCGGAGAACAGATGCAGAAATCGGGACGTAGACAGGTTGACGGCAGCGGCGAGGTCGGCTGCTGCGACAACGGCGCCCGGTTTCTCGCGGACGATGCGTACGGCCGCACGGATGCGCTCGTCGACTTGCCGCGGCTCGGGGCCGCACAGCGTCTCGACGAGTGCCCGCGGGTCGGGCGAGCCCGCGGCCGCGAGTTCCAACAGTGCTGATTCGGAGGGAAGTCGAAGGCCGAATCCGCCGGTACGGGTACTCGCCGCATCCAGGATACGGTCGGATCTGGATACGCCAGGATCGCTGTAGGCGAACACCATTCGCTCACCGTGCGCTTCCAAACGATGGACCGTCCGAGGCGCGACGGCTGCACTGCGCACACTCCACTGTTCGCCGTGCTCGTCGCGCAGCGTGAACGGCGCGTCCACCCCGACCGCGAAGCACAGGATCGAACCGGAGTGGTAGTCGATGTTCAGAGACGGCCCGACGTACACGGCTTTGCCGGCCCACAGCCACAGCGTCGGCTCGGTACAGCACGTTTCTGGAAGCGCCGCATCTCGCATGCCGGACATGCTTGCACCACATCCGGCAACAGGGAAGAGGTCTGGAACATGAGCATCGTTTCTGCTTTGGGTGATTCGAGAATCGTCGACGGAGTCCGTGTGTACGAGCGAGGGAGCGGATCCCCGATCGTGTTCGTCCACGGATTGTTCGCCAATGCCGCGATCTGGCGGAAGGTCGTTCCGTTGCTCGCCGAGAACCACCGGTGCATCACCGCCGACTGGCCCTTCGGCAGTCACGCGATTCCGGTAGGTCCCGGGGGTGACATGACGGCCACAGGTATTGCCGACGTCGTCGCCGACGTCATCGAGCGACTCGATCTGCGCGATGTGACTCTCGTCGGAAACGACGGCGGCGGAATGCTGACGCAGCTGGTGATCACGCGTCGTCCGGAGCGCATCGGTCGCGTCGTCCTCACACCGTGCGACGCCTACGAGAACTTTCCGCCGCCGTTCTTCGGCTACCTGTGCCGGCTGGCGCAGGTCCCGATCACCCTCGACCTCGTCGCCTTCGCACTCAGGGTGCCGTGGGTGCGCCGGCTGTACGGACGCTCACCGATCGGCTTCGGCTGGCTGAGCCACGCGAGACTGGGTGACGAGCTCCTCGATCACTTCGCAACGCCCATCTTCGACGCCGCGATCCGGCGCGACATCGCGACGTTCCTCCGATCCGTCGACACGACGTACACGCTCGACGCTGCCCGACGGTTCGGCGGCGTCGAGCAACCCGTCCTGGTGGCGTGGGCGTCGGATGACAAGTTCTTTCCGTTCGAGCACGCGGAGCGCCTGGCGCGGGACTTTCCGAACTCGACGCTGGCCGTGATCGAGGGGTCTCGTACGTGGGTGTCCGAGGACCGGCCGGAGGAATTGGCGTCGGCGATCACGCGCTTCGTCGGTGACGCCGGTCACGTGCAACCCACTGCAACTCTCGACCGCTCGTCGTAGAAAGGAGTGTGCTGGGTCACAGCACACGAACGAACGACAAGGGAGTCTCCATGACCCAGACCATCGAACCGCCCGTTCTCTCGCAGACACCGCAGCAGCGGGTCGACGCCTGGCTCGCGGATTTCGAAGCCGCGCTGAAGGCTCGTGACCCGGGCCGTGTCGCGGCCAAGTTCGCCGTCGACAGCTTCTGGCGCGACCTGGTGACGTTCACCTGGAACCTCAAGACCGTCGAGGGCCGAGACGGAATCGAGGGGATGCTCGCGGAACGTTTGGTAGACACCGATCCGTCCGGGTTCCACACCACCGAGACACCCGACGAGGCCGACGGGGTGACGTCGGCGTGGATCGAGTTCGAGACCGCCACCAGCCGCGGCAAGGGGCACCTCCGCCTGAAAGGCGACGAAGGGTGGACCTTGCTCACCACCATGCAGGAGCTCAAGGGCCACGAGGAGCGTCAAGGGCACACCCGCATCAAGGGAGCAGTCCACGGTTCCAACGCCGACACCCAGAACTGGGCGGAGAAGAAGGAGATCGAGGAGAAGGAGCTCGGCTACACCGTGCAGCCGTATGCGCTGATCGTCGGTGGCGGCCAGGGCGGTATCGCTCTCGGCGCCCGGTTCCGCCAGCTGGGTGTCCCTGCCATCGTCGTCGATCGAGCGAACCGGCCGGGAGACCAGTGGCGCGGGCGCTACAAGAGCCTCTGTCTGCACGACCCGGTCTGGTACGACCATCTCCCGTATCTGCCGTTCCCGCCGAACTGGCCGGTGTTCGCACCGAAGGACAAGATCGGCGACTGGCTCGAGATGTACACCAAGGTCATGGAAGTTCCGTACTGGAGCCGCACCACAGCCAAGACCGCGACGTACGACGAGGCGGCGAAGAAATGGACCGTGGTCCTCGACCGCGACGGCGAGGAAGTGATCCTGCACCCCACGCAGCTGATCATGGCCACCGGCATGTCCGGCAAGAAGAACGTACCCAACTTCCCGGGGATGGAGGATTTCGAAGGCGAGCAACACCATTCGAGCGAGCACCCGGGTCCCGACGCCTACGTCGGCAAGAAGGTCGTCGTCGTCGGCTCCAACAACTCGGCGCACGACATCTGCAAAGCGCTGTACGAGACCGGCGTGGACGTGACGATGCTGCAGCGCAGTTCGACGCACATCGTCAAATCGGATTCACTGTGCGAGATCGCCTTGGGTGATCTGTACTCCGAGCGGGCTGTGGAATCCGGAATGACCACGGGCAAGGCCGATCTGACGTTCGCGTCGCTGCCGTACCGGATCATGCACGAGTTCCAGATTCCGGTGTACCAACAGATCGCCGAGAAGGACAAGGACTTCTACGACCGGTTGGAGAAGGCAGGGTTCCAGCACGATTTCGGTGACGACGGCTCGGGCCTGTTCATGAAGTACCTGCGCCGCGGATCGGGCTACTACATCGACGTCGGCGCATCGGAGCTCGTCGCGGACGGCAAGATCGAACTCGTTGCCGGACAGGTCGAACGGATCGGCAAGAACAGCGTTGTGCTGGAGGACGGGTCGGAACTGCCGGCCGACGTGATCGTCTACGCCACCGGCTACGGCTCGATGAACGGCTGGGTCGCCGACCTCATCGACCAGGCGACGGCCGACAAGGTCGGCAAGGTATGGGGCCTGGGCTCGGACACCACCAAGGATCCGGGTCCGTGGGAGGGCGAGCAGCGCAACATGTGGAAGCCGACGCAGCAGGAGAACCTGTGGTTCCACGGCGGCAACCTGCATCAGTCACGGCACTATTCGCTGTACCTCGCTCTGCAGATCAAGGCCAGGTACGAGGGCATCGACACCCCGGTCTACGGCCTACAGGAAGTGCATCACTTGCGCTGACGCTCCCTACGTGAGTGGAAATGCGCACCCCAGTGCGCATTTCCCCTCACGACGGAGGGGGCAGCGTGGAGGCGGCGGCGATGCGACTGAGCTCGTCGACCAGTACGTCGACGGGCAGCGCGGGTGAGGCGGTGGTGCTCAGATTCACGAGAGCATTCGTCGCCCCGATCAGCGCCGTCGACGTCAGCCGGAAGTCGCGGTCGTCGATTTCGCCTCGGTCCACGGCACTGCGGAAGATCGATTGCAGCACGTCGATCCACTCGGAGATCTGAACTTTCCTGTGCTCTTCCATCTCCGGACTGACGCCGATCACTTCGACGAACGCCAAGCGAGGTCGACGCGGATCGGACAGTACGGACTCGAGATACGCCCGGACCAACACCCGCACCCGAGCCTGGAACGGCTCGGACACGGACGCCGCCGCAGCAGCCGTCACCGCGGCCCGCGCCGCCTCGTTCACCTGGTCGTATGCCTCCCTCAGCAACGCTTCTCGGCTGGAGAAGTCCGCGTAGAACTGCCGGGAGGACAGCCGCGCCTCCGCGCAGATCTGCGGTACCGAACTCTGGGCGTACCCGGTCGTCGAGAACACGGTGAAGGCCGCGTCGACGAATCGACTCCGCCGCTCGGCCCGTCTGTCGTCGGCCGAGCGTCCGCCGTAGGCGCGGGATGGAGTGGGCTGCACACGTCGAATTCTCGCATCCCTGCCGCTGTGGTCAGCGCAGGTAATCGGCCAGCGCTGTCCCGACGGCGTCCGCTCCGAGAGCGTTCGGATGCAAGGGCAATGCCCGATGGGTGGGAACGAGCCCTTCCAGATACCGGTCCTCCGGCGCCGCGCAGGAATCGTGGCCTTCGGTGACAGGGCGGGTGTCGAAGAATTCGATGCCCTTCTCCGCCGCGAGGGTGCGCTGGGTGTCGTTCATGTCGTCGACCTTCGCCTGTAGATAATCCGCGTCGGCCGGGTGCATCGGCTGGTCGGGGAAGCAGCCGCCCGGCCTGATGTAGGTGCCGTACCCGACGAGGACGATGCGGGCGTCGGGCGCTTTCGCTCGGATCGAGTCGATCAATTCCGACCAGGCGGGGACCTGCGCCTTCGTGCTCTCCGCGATAGTGTCGACCCCGTCCACGACGAACCGGTCCTTGCACAACGGTGACGTGGCGCTCGGAGGTGCGAGGTTGACGCACGACAGCGCGACCGGCACCAGGTTGGTGTCGTTCCCGCCGATCGTGACGGTGACCAGATCGGTACCCTGCCCGACGGCGTCGAGCTGAGGTGGCATCGGGCCCTGCGCCGTGAACTGACTGCCGCCCACGAGATGCGACGTCTTCGCGGCGGAGCAGCTGACGTCGACAAAGCTGGTGGGTTGCAGCGCCCGAGCCAGAACGGACGGGTAGTCGTTCGTCGACTTCGCGCACCCGAGGGGCTCGGCGAAGCCGGGGACCAGCGGAGCGGCAGCTGCCGAATCCCCCAGTGCAACGTAGTCGTAGGTCTCGTCACCCGCTGCGGCCGCGGGCGTTGCCGCCATCAGCTGACCGAGCAGCGCGGCGGGCAGAAGCGCCGTCGCCGCCAGTGCCGGCTTCCGAATCCAACGCCCCGTCGCAAGTCTCTTCACCGTGTCCACTCTCTTTCGATGTCCGCAGAACTCGGGGTGGCCTGAGTCACAGCCAAAAGTGAAACACATGCGCTTCAGAAAATCCACGGATTCCGCGAAGGTTCGTCCGCCTCGAGACTCAGACCGAGGTCCGCCCGCGCCGACGCCCCTTCGTCGCCGCTACCGGGTCGATCCCGTCGTCGGCCCACGTGGCCGCCAGACGAAGGCTCATCTCGCGACCGGAGTGCACGTGCGAGAACGCCGACGCAGCAGCCCGGTCCGGGTTGCGGTCCGCGATGGCCGCGTACAGGTGCTCGTGCTCGAGGCATTGCTGACCGGGGTCTCGATCCTTGGTCAGGTGAAACAGCCACTGCACGCGGGCTTCCAACGGCCGCAGCAGGTGGCGTTGCTGGGATTGCACAAATCTCCGGCGACCATCGCTCTGGTCATTGCACTCGTGGCCGTCGTCGCGGTGGGAGTGCTGTTGAAGCGCAGCGCGACCGGACTGAAACTGCAGTCGGTGGGGTTGTCGCCCACGGCGTCGCGTCGGCTCGGAATCCCGGTGCAGGCGTACCGCTTCGGAAGCCTCACCGTCGCAGGCGCGTTCTCCGGTGTCGCCGGCGGCCTGATCGTCGCGACGGCTCCGTTCGTTCTCGCCGAGGGATTCTCCTCGGGCTTCGGGTTCACAGGCCTGGTCGTCGGACTCCTCGCCCGCGGCTCCATGACGGCCGTCGCGTGCGTGTCGTTACTGCTCGGATTCCTGGTCTCGGGCGGCATCAATCTGCAACTGGCTGTCGGTGTTCCGGCCTCCACAGTGTCGGTGGTCGAGTCGGTGCTGATCATTCTCATCGCCGGCGCCTCGATCTGGACGACGACCACAGTTCGTTCCCGCACGAAGGAAGCGGTCCTGGCATGAGTACAGCAATCGTCACCGAAGTCGTCTCCAGCGGAGTCGGTTTCGCCATCCCGCTCCTCGTCGCGGCGAGCGGTGAATCCATCAGCGAACGCGCGGGCGTGCTGAACCTCAGCATGGAAGGCATGATGCTCACCGGCGCCTTCGCCAGTATTCTGGCCACCGCGGACACCGGGTCACCGATCCTCGGTGTGCTCGCAGGCATCGTTGCCGCCACGGTGTTCGGCGTCGCCCAGGCCGCGTTGAGCGTTCGGTTCCGCGCCGACCAGATCGTCATCGGCATCGCGAGCAACGCACTTGCTCTCGGACTGACGACGTTCTTCTCCCGCACACTGCTGTCCGACGGAAAAGGTCAGTCCGTGGCCGGATTCCAATCGCTGGACATTCCTCTGCTGAGCGACATCCCCGTGATCGGCCCCGCGATCTTCGGCCAAACCGTCCTCGGATACGTGTGCATCGCGATCGTCGTCGCACTCGCCGTCACCCTCTCCAAACGCAGCTCACCCGGCCTCACGATCGACGCCGTCGGCGAGGACGCCGTCTCTGCAGAGTGGACCGGGCTGCCCGTCCGCAAGGTCCGCTACCTCTGCGTCCTTCTGGCCGCGGCAACCGGAGGCCTCGCCGGTTCGCAACTCGCACTCTCGGAGGTACATTCGTTCAGCGACAACATGACCGGCGGGCTCGGCTACCTTGCCGTCGTCGCGGTCATCGCAGGCCGCTGGAAAATTCTCGGTATCGTCCACGCCTGCATCTTCTTCGGCATCGCCCAGGCACTTCAGTTCGCGCTCCCCGCGCTCGGCGTCGACATCCCCTTCGCTCTGCTCGTCATGTTGCCCTACGTCATCGCCATCGTCGCCATCACCGGATTCGTCGGCGGACGCGGCGCACCGACCAACCTCACAGTCCCCTACGCGGGACGATAGGACTCTCTCGATGACCCTGATACTCAGCCACTCCGACATCACCACACTGATCGACCGGACGGAAATCTACGACGCCGTCGAACGCGCCCACGCCGAGCTCGCTACCGGTGACGCGCAGAACCCGGGCCCGGTGTCCATGCCACTCCCCCACAGCGGAAGCGCCATTCCCATGATCGCCGCAGGGTTCGGGTCCAGCTCGGTGAAGCTGTTGTCCGACATGCCGTTCAACGCCGCACGCGGGCTCCCCACCCAACGATCCACCATCGTCGTCAACTCGGCGGACACCGGAGAATGCGAAGCGATTCTCGACGGCCGGGCCATCACGGCAATCCGGACCGCCGCGGTGAGCGCCGTCGCCACCGCTCACCTGTCACGGGAGAACAGCACGGTGCTCGGGCTCGTCGGGGCAGGCACACTCGCGATCGAACACACCCGGGCCATCGCACGTATCCGCGGCATCGAGAAGGTCCTCGTGTGGTCACGCTCGGTATCGACCGTCGAACGCTACGCCGCGGCCGTCTCCGACCTGGGCGTGGCCGTCGAACAGGCAGGGTCGGCGCGGGAGGTGACCACGGGGGCCGACGTCCTCTGCACACTGACACCGTCGAAGGAGCCCATCGTCCGCGGCGACTGGTTCCACCCCGGCCTCCACGTCAACGCCGTCGGCGCTCCGCCACGACCAGACCACCGCGAAATCGACTCGACAGGCATGCGGAGGGCGACGCTGTTCGTCGACGCCACGTCCACGACGATCGCCAAATCCGGGGACGCGCTGCTGGCCGTCGCCGACGGCTCGATCTCCGAGGCTGATCTCACCGTCGAACTCGGCCATGTCGTCATAGGCTCGAAGCCGGGAAGAACGTCCGTCGACGAGGTGACGCTGTTCGACTCCGTCGGGATCGGACTGCAGGATCTGGTGTCGGCGCGCACACTGATCGACAAAGCATACGAATCGAAAGTAGGTACGACCGTGGACCTTTCGGCATGAGCAGGACACACCTGAGCCGCGCGATCGAACTCGCCGTCGAGGCGGGCGAGGCAGGGAACCGGCCGTTCGGGGCGGTGCTCGTCGGCGCCGACGGCACCGTGCTGGCCGAGGGCCGCAACGAAGTCGCGTCGGGCGGTGACGTCACCGCCCACGCCGAGCTGGTCGCGATCCGCGCCGCCGCGACGGCCGAGAGCGCAACCATGTACGCCAGCGGCGAGCCGTGCCCCATGTGCAGTGCCGCCATGGTGTGGGCCGGCGTCACGCGCATCGTGTTCGGGGCCTCGGAACCGGAGTTCTCGAATATCCTCGACGGTGGTCCACGGTTCTCGCTGCGCTGCGCCGAAGTGGTGGCCGCAGCGGACGTGGACATCACCGTCGAGGGTCCGGTCGACGAGGCCGAAGCGTTGAACGTCTTCCGTTAGTGAGCGCTCTACACCAGGCGCGCCTCGGGTGACTGCGTCTTCGCCGGGTCGGTCTCGATCGATCCGGCGAGGGCGTCGTCGATCTTCTTCAGCACGTCCGCGTCCAAGGTGACTTCCGACGCCTTGATGTTCTCCGCGATCTGCTCGGGGCGTGACGCACCGACCAGGGCGGCGGCGATGTTGTCGTTCGCCAGTACCCAGGCGACCGCGAGCTGAGCCATCGTGATGCCGAGCGACTCGGCGATCGGCTTCAATTCCTGAACGCGAGTGAGTGTTTCGTCGTTGAGGTAGCGCTCGATCATCTTGTCGCCGCCCTTGTCGTCGGTGGCGCGCGAGCCCTCGGGCAGCGGCTGACCGGGCAGATACTTGCCGGTGAGAACACCCTGAGCGATCGGCGACCACACGATCTGGGAGATGCCCAGTTCCTTCGACGTCGGGATGACCTCGGATTCGATGACTCGCCACAACGCCGAGTACTGCGGCTGGTTGGAGACGATGGAGAAACCGTTCTCGCGGGCCAGCGCCTGACCCCGGCGCAGCTGATCGGCCGTCCACTCCGACACCCCGATGTACAGGGCCTTGCCCTGACGGACGACGTCCCCGAACGCAGCGATGGTCTCCTCGAGCGGAGTCTCGAAGTCGAAACGATGAGCCTGGTAGAGGTCGACGTAGTCGGTGCTCAGCCGTCGGAGAGACGCATCGATGCCCTCGAAGATGTGCTTGCGGGACAGTCCGGTGTCGTTGGGCCCCTTCGGCCCGACCGGGAAGTACACCTTGGTGAAGATCTCCAACGATTCACGCCGAACGCCCTTCAGCGCCTCACCCAGCACGGTTTCGGCGGCGCCGTTCGCGTAGACGTCCGCGGTGTCGAACGTCGTGATCCCCGCATCGAGGGCGGCATGCACGCACTGCGTCGCGACATCGTTCTCGACCTGCGAACCGTGAGTGAGCCAGTTTCCGTAGGTGATCTCCGAGATCTTGAGTCCACTGTTGCCGAGGTATCTGTAAGCCATGCCGAAAACGCTACCCGCGGGGCGGTGCCTCTGCGCTAGCCTCGTGTCACGAGGGACAACGAGGAGCACGGTGTGGTGCGTGAGCAGATCGCATTGTCGTGGCAACGCTCTGCCTCCAGCGGGCTGGAACCCGCCCACTCGCTCGAACAATCCGCTCTACGTGACGTGGACCGGCGCAGTCGTCTCCTCGCAGCCGCCGACCCGATCCTCGACCGCATGGAAAGCATGCTCGACGGTTCCGGCTACTGCGTACTGCTCGCCGACCGCGACGCCCGGCTCGTCGATCTCCGCTTCGGCACGCGAACACTGCGCGACGTCGTGTTCGGCGTCGGCGCCGTCGTCGGCCGATCCTTCACCGAGGAGGCGTCGGGCACCAACTCGATCTCGACGTCGTTCGAACTCCGTAAACCACTGGCCGTTCGGGGCAGCGAGCACTACATGGAGTCGATGAAGGGCTTCAGCTGCTACGGCCACCCGCTGATCCATCCGATCACCAAACGCATCGAGGGCGTCCTCGACATCACGTTCCTCGAATCCGAGGACAACCCGCTGCTCCAGCCGATGCTCGCGCATTCCGCGCAGGACATCCAGGGGCGGTTGCTGGAAGAGACGCGCAGCGGCGAGCAACGGCTCTTCCAGGCATTCCAACATGCGTCGGCTCGGCGGCGCGGCGCACCCGTCGTCGCGATCGGTGACGAACTTCTGCTCGAGAACACGTCCGCAGCCGCCGTCATCGACACTGTCGACCACGCCGCGCTGCGGTCGCTGACGGACGAGTCGATCCGTCGCAGCGGAGTCATCGACTCCGTCGTCCTGAACTCCGGAGCCCGGGCACTCGTGCGATGGGAAAGGCCGGTGTCCGGCACCGGCGTCGTCCTCGAGATCGATGTGCTCGACGAGCCCGCGCGTCGTACGTCGACAGCGGCCGCGTCCCAACCCCTGTGTGTCGTCGGCGAACCGGGAACGGGCAAGTCGACGACACTGGCCAGGCTGACTGCCGCCCGCGCGCCACGATGGTTCGACGCCGCCGATCTCGTCACGACGACACCCGCGGCGTGGCTCGCATCCGTCGAAACGCAGGTGACGGCCGGTACGGATGTCGTGGTGAAGAACATTCACCTGGCCGACGCACCCGTCGCGCACCGACTGCATGCCCTGTTGAAGTCGGCGCGTGGATGGTTCGCACTGTCCAGCTCCATCCGGGACACGTCGACGGCGGAGCACCGCCAACTGCTGTCGTTGTGCACGGACACCGTCGAGCTCGCTCCGCTCAGGTCCAGGCGTCACGAAATTCCCGACCTGGTCCGCGGGATGCTCGCGGAAATCGGCTCCCGTGCCCGGTTCACCCCGGACGCCATGCGCGCTCTCATCGATCACGATTGGCCCGGCAACATCGGCGAACTACGCGACGAAGTGATGAGCGCGGCAGCCCGCAGGTCCGTCGGCGACATCAGCGAACACGATCTGGTCAGGCCCGGTGCGCGGGGTGCGTCGAGTCGTCTGACAGCTCTCGACGCTGCGATGCGAGATGCCATCGTGCACGAACTCGCTCGATGCGGGGGCAACAAAGCCGCCACCGCGGACAGTCTCGGAATCAGCCGCACCACGCTGTACAAGCGAATGAAGGAACTCGGCATCCACTGAGGGGGCAGGAGTGGAGCCTGCGGAATGACCAGAGTGGTGGCCCCAGAACGTCCAGTTTTTGAACACTCACCCGGCGTGATGCGGGTCACGATCTATGCATGAGTACAGATACGGCAATACACGCGGCATCGCTGTTCATCGGCGGCGAGTGGGCACCCCCGAGTTCGTCGGCGAGGATCGACGTACGGTCGGCCAGTACCGAACAGATCATCGGCTCGGTTCCGGAGGCGCAGGAGGCAGACGTCGACGCAGCCGTCGCGGCCGCCCGTCGCGCGTTCGAGGATCCCAGCGGCTGGAGTCAGTGGGAGCCGTCGGCCCGCGCCGACGCTCTGGACCGGCTCGCCGACGAACTCGAAGCGCGCGGTGAGCAGATAGCCCGCACGGTCTCGGCGCAGAACGGCATGCCGATTTCGATCGCCCTGCAGCTCGAAGCAGGCTTTCCCGTCGCGGTCGTCAGGTACTACGCCGGGCTTGCCAGAACGGCGACGTTCGAGGAATCGCACCCGCACCTTCTCGGCGGCACGACGACGGTGCGTCGGGAACCCATCGGCGTCGTCGGTGCCATCGCGCCGTGGAACTTCCCGCAGACTCTCGCGGCATTCAAGCACGCACCCGCCCTGGCGGCCGGGTGCACCATCGTCATCAAGCCGTCACCGGAAACCGTCCTCGACTCGGTTCCGTTCGCCGAAGCCGTCATGGCGGCGGGCATTCCGCCCGGGGTGGTCAACATCGTTCCCGGCGGGCGCGAGGTGGGCGCCTACCTCGTATCGCACCCGGGTATCGACAAGGTTGCATTCACCGGATCCACTGCCGCCGGCCGGTCGATCGCCGAGACCTGCGGACGACTACTGCGGCCCGTCACCCTGGAACTGGGCGGAAAGTCCGCGGCGATCGTTCTCGACGACGCCGATCTCGATCTTGCGAAGATCGGCGAAGACCTCTTCGGTGCAACGTTTCTCAACAACGGTCAGACGTGTTTCCTCGGCACCCGAGTGCTCGCGCCACGCAGTCGATACGACGAGGTGGTCGGCGTGCTCGAAGCATTCGCACAATCACTCGCCGTCGGCGACGCGCTGGATCCGGCGACACAGATCGGTCCGATGGCCAGTGAGCGGCAACGAGATCGAGTCGAGGGCTACATCGCGAAGGGCAGTGGCGACGGTGCCCGGCTGGTCACCGGAGGTGTCCGTCCGTCCGATCTCGATCGCGGGTGGTTCGTGTCGCCGACGGTGTTCGCCGACGTCGAGAACGATCACGCCATCGCGCAGGAGGAAATTTTCGGGCCTGTGCTGTCGGTGATCCCGTACGGCGACGAAGCGGACGCCATCCGCATCGCCAACGACACCGACTTCGGGCTCGGCGGCACCGTCTGGACCTCCGACGACGAACGAGGGTACGGCGTCGCCAAGCAGATTCGCACCGGAACCATCGGCATCAACCGCTACATGGTCGACCCGGGTTCACCGTTCGGTGGCGTCAAGGACAGCGGCATCGGCCGCGAACTCGGCCCCGACGCCCTCGGCAACTTCCAGCAGTTCAAGTCCATCTACCGCTAGGAGATCTTTCGTGAAGACCAAAGCTGCAGTACTTTTCGAAGCACACAAGCCGTTCGAGATCCTCGAACTCGAATTGGACGGACCCGGGCCGGGCGAAGTCCTGATCAAGTACGTCGCTGCCGGCCTGTGCCACTCGGACCTCCATCTGCTCGACGGCGACCTCCCACCGCGCTTCCCGATCGTCGGTGGGCACGAAGGCTCCGGCATCATCGAGGAAGTGGGGCCCGGCGTGACCAAGGTCAAGCCCGGCGATCACGTGGTCTGTTCGTTCATCCCCAACTGCGGTACCTGTCGCTACTGTTCGACGGGCCGACAGAACCTGTGCGACATGGGCGCAACGATTCTCGAAGGCTGCATGCCCGACGGCTCATTCCGGCGTCGCGACAGCAAGGGAACCGAGTTCGGCGCGATGTGCATGCTGGGAACGTTCGCCGAGCGCGCCACGATCTCGCAACACTCCGTCGTGAAGATCGACGACTGGTTGCCCTTGGAGACAGCGGTTCTCGTCGGATGCGGCGTGCCGTCGGGCTGGGGCACCTCCGTGTACGCGGGTGGTGTGAGGGCCGGTGATTCGGTGATCATCTACGGCATCGGCGGTCTCGGCATCAACGCGGTGCAGGGCGCCGTGCACGCGGGCGCCAAGCACGTCCTCGTCGTCGACCCGCTGGAATTCAAGCGGAACCAGGCGTTGAAGTTCGGTGCGACACATGCTTTCGGCGACTACGCCAGCGCCCAGGAGAAGCTCACCGAGCTCACCTGGGGCCAGGGCGCGGATCAGGCCCTGATTCTCGTGGGCACCGTCGACGAGGAAGTGGTCCAGGCAGCGACGGCCGCCATCGGCAAGGGCGGCACCGTCGTCATCACCGGTCTCGCCGACCCCGAGGCGCTGACCGTTCACGTCTCCGGCACGGATCTGACGCTGAACCAGAAGACCATCAAGGGCACACTGTTCGGCTCCGCGAACCCTCAGTACGACATCGTCCGGCTGCTGCGCCTCTACGACGCCGGCCAGCTCAAGCTCGACGAGCTGATCACCAACACGTATTCGCTCGAGCAGGTGAACGAGGGGTACCAGGATCTGCGAGACGGCAAGAACATGCGAGGGGTGATTCACCTCTAGAACCCACGTGAGTACCGCCCCCTTGTGAGGCTTGTGTAGGTCCTGACCTACATAAGTACTCACAAGGGGGAGCCAGCTAGCCGCCTACCGCCTCGAGCTGGGGACGAATCTTGTCCAGCGAGTACTCGATCGACGCCGTGGACGGCAGATTGAATCCGACCACCGTGGCGTAGTCCTGCACCGAGACGCCGCCGCTCGCTACCGCGGGCAGCGAATCGAAGCCAGGCAGGGCCTGGAGGTCGGCGGCGGTTCCACCGTTGGGCAGCATGACGACCAGGTCGGCAGTGAGTTCGTTGATCCGTTCGGGACTGAAGACCAACCGGCCGCTCGTCGCCTCCGGCGAGGCTGCGAGGTCCGCAGGAACACTGAGACCGATGCTGTCGAAGACCTGCGCGGCACCGTCGTCGGGATCGACGACGGCCACGAGTTGCTGCGTGGCGACGATGTACTGGGCGAGCACCGCGGTCTTGCCGTCCAAGCCTGGGTACTCGGCGGCGATGCCGTCGGTGAAGCCTTCGCCCTCGGCAATGATCGACTGCGCGTCGTCCTCACGGTCGAAAATCTTTCCTAGCGTTTCGATCTGCCACTGCCAGCTGTCCACCGTGCTCTTCTCGGGGAAAACCGTGGGCGCGACCTCACTGAGCGACTGGTACGGCTCGGGAGATGCGATCCCCGCCACCAGAATGAGATCCGGCTGCAGTGCCGCGATCTCCTCCACGGGCGGGGTCGCGTTCATCGTGTCGACCGACGTCGAGTCGAGCATCACGGAATCCTCGGTCAGGCCCGTCTGCCAGGGGAACAGCTTCCGCTCGTCTCCCTGAGATCCTGCGGAGATGTACCCGACCGGGGAGACGTCGAACTCCGCCAGCGCGTCCACCCACTGTTGCCCGAGGGCGACGATGCGCTCAGGCGTTCCCTGTATCGTCGTCGAGCCGACGACGTGATCGATTGTCACCGTCCTGTCGTTCGACCCGGCGGAGCTACTGTCCCCCGAGTCACTGCTACAGGCCACGAGGCCCACAAGTGCCACCGAGGCAATGATCATGCGCATCGCGGTCCGCTTCATGCGCGTGAAGTTAGCACAGCCTCGCCTAAGCCTCTAGAGGTACTTCTTCAACTCCATCCGCGCGATCGACATCTTGTGCACCTCGTCGGGGCCGTCCGCCAGCCGCAGCGTCCGGATGTGGGCGTACATCATCGCGAGCGGGAAGTCGTCGGACACACCGCCGCCGCCGTGGACCTGAATGGCCCGGTCGATGATCTTCAGCGCCATCTCCGGAGCTGCCACCTTGATGGCGGCGATCTCGGTGCGTGCTTCCTTGTTGCCGACGGTGTCCATCAGGTACGCGGCCTTCAGCGTCAACAGTCGCGTCTTCTCGATGTCGATGCGAGCCTCGGCGATCCAATCCTGGATGTTGGCGCGCGTCGCGATCGGCTTACCGAAGGTGACTCTCGATACCGCACGGCGGCACAGCAGTTCGAGTGCCCGCTCGGCGACGCCGATGGTCCGCATGGCGTGATGGATCCGCCCGGGGCCCAACCGGGCCTGACTGATCGCGAAACCCTCACCCGGCCCCTTCAACACGTCCTTCGACGGCACCCGCACGTCCTCGAAGAGCACCTCGGCGTGACCTTCGCGGTCGACGTAGCCGAACACCGGCAGGTTCCGTACGACGGTGACACCCGGCGCATCGATGGGCACGACGAGCATCGACTGCTGACGGTGGCTGGCGGCATCCGGCTCGGTCTTGCCCATGACGATGAGAACTTTGCAGTTCTTGTGCAGCGCATTCGACGTCCACCACTTGCGGCCGTTCAGGATGTAGTCGTCGCCGTCGCGTTCCATTCGCATGGCGATGTTGGTGGCGTCGGAACTGGCGACGTCGGGTTCCGTCATCGCGAAGGCGGACCGAATAGTGCCGTCCAGCAACGGCTTCAGATACTTCTCCTTGTGCTCGTCCGTTCCGAACAGCGTGAACACTTCCATGTTGCCCGTGTCCGGCGCGTTGCAGTTGCACGCTTCGGGCGCCAACAGGCTCCGGCCCATGATCTCCGCGAGCGGGGCATACTCGAGATTGGTCAGGCCGGGCCCCCACTCCTGGTGGGGGTGGAAGAGGTTCCACAACCCGCGCGACCGGGCTTCCTTCTTCAGATCCTCGATGATCTGGGGTTGCCCGTGCGGGTCGCCGAGCTCGCGCATCTGCTCGTCGTAGACGGACTCCGCCGGGTAGACGTGAGAGTCCATGAACTCCAACAGATCCTGCTGATACTTCCGGCCGCGCTCGGTGGTCTCGAAGAAGGACACGTCGCTCCTTTAGTTGTCTTGCCCCAGAAGGGCTTTCTGGTAGCGACGCATGCCGCGCAACCACCGGTCGTAATCGGAACCCTTGTTGCGGTACATCTCCAGCACGTTCCGGTGCGGCAGAATCAAGAACTCCTCGGCATCCATCGCAGCGAGGACGACCTCCGCGACGTCACTCGGCTCGAGCACGTCGCCCGCGGAGAGCACGGCAGCAGTAGCCGCCGCCCCGAGTGAATTACCGGATTCCTTGCCCTCGTACAGCAGCTTGGTGTTCACACCCATGGGGCACAGGCAGCTGACGCGAATGCCGCGGTCACCGTAGGTGACGTTGAGCCACTCCGAGAAACCCACGGCCGCATGCTTGGTGGTCGCGTACGTGGCAGAACCGATCTGTGTGAGCAGGCCGGCAGCCGACGCGGTACTGACGAAGTAGCCCTCGCCGCGCTCGATCCACCCGGGCACCAGAAGCTGCGCAGCGCGGATGTGCGCGCGCAGATTGACGTCGATGGACAGATCCCACTCGGCTTCCGTCGCGTCGAGGCCCGGTGCGCCACTGATGCCCGCGTTGGCGAAGTAGAGGTCCACGGGACCGAAGGTGTCCTCGGCGAGAGCGATCAACGCGGTGATGTCGTCGGTTTTCGACGCGTCACCCCCGAGAGACACCGCCGAGC
Organism: Rhodococcus sp. 14-2470-1a; assembly: GCF_002259425.1. Taxonomy (NCBI): domain Bacteria; kingdom Bacillati; phylum Actinomycetota; class Actinomycetes; order Mycobacteriales; family Nocardiaceae; genus Rhodococcus; species Rhodococcus sp. 14-2470-1a. Next base: position 276,133 of record NZ_NPFZ01000028.1, on the reverse strand, counting down.
CAGGTTCCAGTGACTCCACCACCCGCGACGCCGACGCCGCGTCGAGATCGGACACGACGACCTTCGCGCCTTCCGCGACGAGCCGCTGGGCAAGTGCACCGCCGATCCCGCCTCCGCCTCCGGTGATCACAGCAACCTTGCCTGTTACCTTCATCACCCAGGTATATCACCTCGATATTCCTCCATCCGAGACGAGGTGGAATACCGCTGCGCCCCGGTCGGTTCGTCTCCGACGTGACCGAAACAGCATCCGCGGGGCTATTCACTCCGTTCGAAACCAAGTCCCTGAAACTGCGTAACCGCTTCGCGATGGCGCCGATGACCCGCGCGTTCTCCCCCGGCGGAGTCCCGCGCGAGAACGTCGCCGAGTAGTACCGCAGGCGGGCCGCAGGCGGAACGAGCCTCATCATCACCGAGGGCACGCTGATCCCCGACCCCGCGGCAGGCCCGGACACCCGAGTTCCCCACATCTACGGCGAGGACAGCCTCGACGGATGGAAGAGCGTCGTCGACGCCGTCCACGCCGAGGGCTCGGTGATCATCCCGCAGCTCTGGCACCTCGGCGTGCAGCGCGGAGACTCGCCGCGCCTCAACCCCGAGGTGACGACGGTCAGCCCGTCGGGCATCGCCCTGGACGGCTCTCCGTTGGGCCGCGCCTTCACGAGCAGCGACCTCGACCAGCTGATCCAGTACTGGGTCGACGCAGCGGCTAACGCGAAGAGCGTCGGGTTCGACGGAGTCGAACTGCACGGCGCGCACGGTTACCTTCTCGACGAGTTCCTGTGGCAGACAACCAATCTGCGTGACGACCGTTTCGGCGGATCCCTCGAAGCTCGTACCCGCTTCCCGGCCGAGGTGGTGGCGGCGATCCGAGCCGAGGTGGGTGACGACTTCGCGATCGTCTACCGATACTCGCAGTGGAAGGCCGATCACTACGACGCTCGGATCGCGCAGACCCCGCATGAACTGGAGAAGATCCTCACCCCGCTGGTCGACGCCGGGGTCGACGTGCTCCACCCCTCGACCCGCCGCCACTGGATTCCCGAGTTCCCCGAGCTCGATGCAACCCGAGGACTGGCCGGGTGGACCAAGGAAATCACCGGCCTCCCGACGATCACCGTCGGCTCGGTCGGGTTGGACAAGGAGTTCGGCAGCGCCTGGGGTCCGGACGGTGCGTCGGGAACGACCGACCTGACGCCGCTGTTCGAGCAGTTCGAGCGGGGCGAATTCGACATCGTCGCCGTCGGCCGTGCCCTGCTCGCCGACGCCGAGTGGGTGAACAAGGTCGAGTCCGGCCGATTGAACGAGCGCATCGCCTTCACCCGCGATCACATCACCGAACTCGTCTAGCCCCTATGTGAGTGGTTGTGTAGGCCCTGGCCTACACAACCACTCACATAGGTGGCGAGCTTTCTCACCGCCGTGCTCGCCCTGGGCGACCAGGTCAGGGCGAGAACAGCGTCGGCAGGCACGTCCGAGATCGGTACCGAGACCAATCGATCCTCGAAATCCGTTGCCATGGAACGACTCAGGATGGCAACGCCCAAACCTCTGGCCGCCAAGTCGGCGACAGCTCCCGGCGCACTGGCGGCCAACGCGACGTCGGCGGTGATATCCGCTGCGGCACAGGCGTCGTCGAACACGGATCTGATTCCGGTACCCACCGGCAGGCACACCACCCGGTGGGCGCACACCTCGCCGAGTGTCACCGCCGATGCCGACGCCAACGGATGCCCTGGCGGTACACACGCCGCCAGTCCTTCCGTGATCATGACCAGCGATTCGAGCCCCTCGGGCGGACCGTGAGCGGTGCCGACGAGGGCGACGTCGAGCGCGCCCGACCGGACGCGCGCGATCAACTCGTCTGAATTTGCCTCCGCCAACGTGATGTCCACGCCCGGGTACGCGGAGTGGAACGCAGCCAAGGCGTCGAACAGCGGTGTGACGGTGCATGCGGTGACCATTCCGACAGCGACCTTCCCGCGCACGAGGGAGAGCACCTCGTCGACGGAATGGCGAAGGGCTGCAGATGATTCCAGTGCGCGGCGCGCGTGTACCAGGGCAGCTGTCCCTGCTACCGTCAACCGCGCCACCCTGCTGCTGCGGTCGATCAGCTCGGCCCCGACCTCCTTCTCCAGCGCTTTGATCTGGGCACTGATGCCGGACTGGCTGATGTTCACCCGCTCGGCCGCACGGGTGAAGTTGGCTTCCTCCGTGACGGCGACGAAGTACTCGAGCTGCCTCAGTTCCATAAGCTGTAATTCTAGCTTTCATCACAACTATCTGTTGGACTTCTCGTACCGGTGTGATGACGATGGAACCATGACAAACAAAGCAACGACCGAAAAAGCAATGACACCGGAAGACATCACCCGCCTGTTCGTCGAGCGATCCAACGCAGGAGACGCCGACGGTGTCGCGGCGCTCTACGCCGACAACGCCGTCATGGCCTACCCCGCCGGACAGACGACGACAGGCCGAGCCGCAATACGTGAACTGTGGGCGTCGGTGCTCGCGCACGGGCCTCGTTTCGAACTGGAGGAGGGACTGCCGACGCTGGTGTACGGCGACATCGCGCTCACTTCGACGGCACCGAGGGACAATGCAGGCGCCCGCGCCCAGGTCGTGCAGCGTCAACCGGACGGTTCGTGGCTGCGCATCATCGATCAGCCGGAGTTCGACCCGACCTCGTGACACGCCCCGTCGGACTGCTCTGACAGTATTTCCCCTCGTGATACCGCAGCGGCTACGCCGAACGATCGATGCGCTCGCTCGGCGACTCGGCCGCAGTAGTGCCGCACTGAACGAGCAGGTCCAGAAGTTCGACTCCGAACACCCTTGGTTCCTCAGCTCCGAGGAGCGCGGCAACCCCGACACCCGCATCGCGGCCTGGACGGACGGCAACCGGGTCACCCCGCTCGTGCACGGCAAACCCTATTTCGCGGCTCTGGCGAGCGCGCTGGACGCCGCGGGCGAGGGCGACCTGGTGCTGTTCACCGATTGGCGCGGTGACCCGGAACAGCTGCTGACCGACGACACGACCGTCGAGGACGCGCTCGCGTCGGTTGCGCAGCGCGGCGGCATCGTCAAGGGCATGGTGTGGCGCTCGCACATCGAGACCCTCGGCTTCACCGGTCCCAAGAACCGGAAGTTGGCGTTGCGTCTCGAGGAGGCAGGCGGCGAGGTGATTCTCGACCAACGGGTCCTGACGCTGGGAAGTCATCACCAGAAGTTCGTCGTCGTCCGGTATCAGGATCCCGACACGGTCGACCTCGCGTTCGTCGGTGGTATCGATCTCGCGCGTGCCCGACGCGACGACGCCGATCATTTCGGCGACCCCGTGAGCCGGCCGTTCCCGCCCGAGTACGGCGAACTTCCCGCGTGGCACGACATGCAGGTGCAGGTGCAGGGGCCCGCGGTCCGCGACATCGAGCACGTCTTCCGTGAACGGTGGGAGGATCCGGCCGCGTTGTCCCGCCTGCCGTGGCACGCCATCCCCGACATTCTCCGCGGCGTCACCCGTGAGGTGTCGGAACTGCCGGAGCAGCACGACGCACCCGCAGCCGCGGGCACCTGCAGCGTCCAACTTCTCCGCACGTATCCGCGCAGACGCCCGGCGTATCCGTTCGCGACTCAGGGTGAGTTCAGCGCGGCCCGCGCGTACGCGAAGGTTCTGCGGCGCGCCCGCGAACTGGTCTACGTCGAGGATCAGTACCTGTGGTCGGTGGACGTGGCGCGGGTGTTCGCCGCCGCTTTGCGACGCTCACAGGATCTGCGCCTGGTCATCGTCGTCCCGAAACATCTCGACGACGACAGTGCCATCACCATTCCGTCGGCTCTGCTCGGCCACTCCGCGGCACTCGACGTGATCCGCGATGCGGGTGGTGACCGCGTGCTCGTCCTCGACCTCGAGAACGATCGCGGCATCCCGGTCTACGTGCATTCGAAGGTGTGCATCGTCGACGACGTGTGGGCCGCCGTCGGTTCCGACAACTTCAACCGGCGGTCGTGGACTCACGACTCCGAGCTGACGGCCGCGATCGTCGACGACGAACGCGACGTTCGTGAACCCGTCGACCCGGCCGGTCTCGGCGACGGAGCACGGGTGTTCGCGCGCGAACTACGGCTGGAACTCATCCGCGAGCACCTGGGCCGCGCGCCGGGCGACGACGAAGACCTCGTCGATCCCGCGTCGTTCTTCGACGCGGTGAGCAGCAGCGCGGCGCGTCTCGACGCCTGGCACACGGCACCGTCGGCGTCGCCGCGCCCGTCGGGCAGACTTCGCCGCCATGAAATCGACGTGCCTCCGCAGTGGCAGCAACGGCTGGCGGCGGTCGCGTATCGCCTGTTCGTCGATCCCGACGGCAGGCCCCTCGGTATGAGGTTCCGCCGCCGTTTCTGACACACTGAACATTCAACTTCCCTACGAATCGTTCAGAAACGGGCATTTCGATGGATTCGCAGCGCGTCAGCTCACGTGTCGGCAGCGCTGCCGACGTGACTCGTCGCGCAGCACTCGTCGGCGCAGTGGTGTTTCTCGCCTGTCTGTTCGGGATCGCAACTCGCCTTCCGGGCACGCTGGCCGTGTTCTGGCCCGCCAACGCCCTGCTGCTGGGCATACTGCTTCGCTCACCGCGCCTCGCAACGCCCGCCACCTGGGTCAGTGCGACGCTCGGCTACATTGCCGCCGACACGGTGACCGGTAGTCCACTGTTCTCCAACCTCGTCCTCAACCTGTGCAACGTCGCAGGCGTCGCGGCGGGCTTCCTGGTCTTCCGTCTCATCGGCCAGCAACGCCCCTGGTTGACGCGTGTCCAGTCGCTTGCGTTGGTGGCCGCGGTCATTCTCGTCGCGTCCTCCGTCGCCGGTGTCGCGGGCGGATTCGCGAACTCGGCCATCGAGTCGACTCCGTGGCAGAGCGGATGGGCGCGCTGGTTCTCCGGAGAGTTCCTCAACTACATGGCGGTCATGCCTGCGGTTCTCACCGCGCCCACGAGGGCGGACCTCCGTCGATTCCGTCGGCGCGGCGAGGTCGTCGCACTCGCGCGGCGGGTCGCCCCAGCCGCTGCGTTGTTGGTGCTCTGCCTGATCCTCGTGTGGGCGGTCGGAGGCTCGGGCGCGATCACGTTCGCCATGCCCGCCCTCGTCGTGGCCGCGTTGACGACGGGGGTCTTCGTCACGTCGCTGTTCATCTGGACGACGACGATGTGGATGCTCGTCCTCACCGCCGACGGACACATCGGGGTCCCGGACCTCGGCGCGATGCCGGTGGAACTGTCGGTCAGCATCGGATTGTCGTTCCTCGCGATCGCGCCGATCGCCGTGGCCTGCGTGACCAACGAGCGGCGCGCAGCCATCACCGCGTTACGCCACGCCGTCGCTCACGACGACCTGACCGGCGCCCTACGCCGGGACGAGTTCTTCCGTCGCGCACACCGTTTGACCCGCGACGCCGCCGACGGTGTTGCCACGGTCCTGATGATGGACCTCGATCACTTCAAGGCCCTCAACGACACGTACGGGCACAGCGCGGGCGACGGTGCTCTCGAGCGATTCGCCGACGACGTCCGGTCTCACCTCGGCCGCCGTCACCTGTTCGCGCGGCTCGGCGGAGAAGAATTCGCGGTGTTCTGCACCGACGTCTCCGAGCTCGACGCCTACGCCATCGCAGACACCATTCGCATCGGCCAGTTCCAGCGTGCGACAGAGCACTTCGCCGGTCACGGCGTGACCGTCAGCATCGGACTCGCGCACGGATCCGACAGTCTCGAGATGCTCTTCGACGCTGCCGACCGGGCGCTGTACGACGCGAAGCGACAGGGCCGCAATCGCATCGTCACAGCAACACCCGCGAGCGACGTTCACCGGTCGAGCTGACGGACACTGTCAGGACAGAGCTTGAACCACTCTGTCCGCCAACGGTTTCGTCGACGCCGGATTCTGCCCGGTGTAGAGCGTGCGGTCGACGACGACGTGCGGCGACCACGGATCGGAGCTCTCGAACCGTGCGCCGAGCTCCTTCAACCTGGATTCGAGAAGCCACGGCGCCTTGGCCGCCAGACCTGCCTGCGTTTCCTCCTCGTCGGTGAAACCGGTCAGCTGATAGCCGTCGAACACCCATCCCCCGTCCGACGTCGTGGCAGGCAGCAGGGCAGCGGGTGCGTGGCACACTGCCGACACGATCTTGCCCGTGCTCAGGAAATCGGTCACGAGCGCACCGAAACTCGTCGACACCGCGAGGTCCTCCATCGGCCCGTGGCCTCCCGGCACGAAGATTGCATCGAAGTCCGATGCCCGCTGATCCTCGAGCGAGGCCGGGTTCTGCAGTATCGACTCGATCGAGGCCAAGTATTTCTTCTGGTCGGCGACCTTCACCTCGTCGCCTCCGTTGGCGTCGACCGCAAGCGATCCCTCGTCGACGACGGGCGCCCTGCCACCCGGCGTCGCGACGACGACATCCCAGCCGGCGTCGACGAACGTGCGGTGAGATTCGACGAGTTCCTCGGCCCAGAAGCCCGTCGGATGCTCGGTTCCGTCGTTCAGGGTCCAGTGGTCGGCGGCGGTCACAGCGAACAATAGTTTCGTCATGCGTCCTGGCATGCCCGCTGGCGCTACTTCCCAATCAGTCGCGCACTCCGGTCATCGTCACTTACCAGGTGAGGACAGGTACGTCATGAGCCTCGTCGTCACGTACCCGCTGTTGTAGGCGCCGAGGGCGTTGAACTGCTCCAGCGGGGTGCCCGCACGCCTGACGCCTGCGCTTTCGAACTGCCCGACGGTGATGACCGGTTGTGTACCGCCGGCCTGCAATGCCGCGATGTCGGAGGACAACTGCGCGCGGGCGAGGTCGAAAGCGTTCGACAGCGCGTTCTCGTACATGAACCCGGTGACGCGGAGGTTGTCGTCGGTGATCGCGTTGTTGTAGTACTTCTCGACCAGTTGCTGATTGCGGACGTAATTGCTGACGCCGTAACCGATGGTCGCGTACTGCCCGTTGGGCTTTCCCTCTCCGAGATACTTCTCGATCGCGGGCTGCGCGTTCCGTTGGTGCACGGCTGCCGCGACGTCGATGTCCATGTAGGACAGCTGGCCGATCACCGAATCCAGTGAGCGCCCCGTACGATCCGCCACCTGGGCGGGCATTCCGGTCCGAAACGCGGCGAGGTTGGCGTCGGCGCCGCGGCGGAAGAAGTCGCCGACCTGAGCGAGGTCGACGCCCGAGTCGATGTCGGCGCCAGGATTGTCGCGGCCGACCTCCCACACGGCTTTCGTACCTGCCAGTTGGGCTTTCGCTGCTTCGAGAAAGATCAATGGGGTCGAGAGATAGTCGACGAACTCGACGATGTCGATGGGTTGTGTGTCGATCCGGCCGTCGATCGCCTGGATCTCGCTTGCGGCGTAGTCGAAGATCGTCAGCGCGTCGAAGGCGCCCGCGTACGCGTTGACCACTGCTTCGACGTCGGGCAAGGTTTTGGGTTCGAACGTGGCGATGGAATCGAGAAACGAGAAGAACGCGGCTTCCGCCGGACCGGTGTTGGTAGCCTGCGCAACAAATGCGCCCAGACCCGCCGGACCCTGAGAGACCAACGGTGTCAACGAGTTACCCACCGAATACGACGCTTCCATGACGGCCGCAGCTTCTAGCGCGGTGACCAACGCGCCGGCTATCGACCCTTGCCGATGCAGATCTCGAGCCCGGTCGGCGGCCTTCGCAGCAGTCTCCGGGAGCCCGGTGTTCATCATCGTCCGAAGGATGTTCACGTCGAGCGTGTCCAGCATCGTCAGCGCATTGTCGTACCGGCCAATCGCGGCGGTGTACTGCGCGTCGACCTTGTCGTACGCCCGGTTGTCGAGCCGCGTGTCCGGTTCCAGCCTCGGTGCCTCCAACTCGGAGCCGGTGAGCAGCCCGTACGCCTCGTAGATATCACCGACCTCGACGACGTTCACTCCGGCTCGGTCACCGATCCGCACGACATCGACACTGTCTCCGTTGCGGTCGGTGCTGTTGCGTTGCCCGAGTGGGATCAGCACCAGGTCGTACCCGGCGGCGCCCGCGGCCTGCACCTTCTCGGGGATGCCGCCGACAGGACCGATGGTGCCCGTTGCGTTGATCGTTCCGGTCATCGTCGCGGTGTCGGAGATCTGTTCGTCGCGCTGCAACGCGATGAGCGCCGCGGTCTTCAACGCGCCCGCGCTGGGACCGTCGATCTGCCCGCTGATCTCGAACTCGAAGCGACCGGACATCGGCTGCGACATGATCAACGTCGAGACGATCGCGGCGTTCCACGACGCCGCCCTCGAGGCGTCGCCCAGGCCGGAGACCTCGTCTTCGGAGAAGTCGACGCGAAACGACGAGTCCGTGGTCGCCGACCTCGTGACGATTTCCTCACCGACTCCACCGTCGCCGCTTCCGGTGGTGAACAGCGGCGCGATGGTCATCGACCTGCTCTCCGTCGATACCGCACCCATCCCCTCGGACAGTGCCGTCCCCTGCGTCGTCGATGCGCAGCCGACCGCGAGTACCGCGGCCACCCCCACGGCGACCGACCTGGTCGCGAGAACTCTCCGCCTTGCCATGACAACCCTCCCCGAACACATCGAATCGGACAAAAAGAACAATCGCGCCCGTTCAATGTAGGAGATGGCAGCCCGTCAGGCCATGAGTAGATCCACTCGAGCAGACTGGGTAGAAATCGCTGCGACTACCCAACCGAGCGACCAGCAGGGCGCAGCACGACGGTGAAGTTGTCCACCGTGGACTCGGTCACCTCGGGCGGGATCGCGGCGCCGTCGTCGCCGAGTATCGACAGAATGTCGAACCCTGCGCCGACGACGAGACTGCGCAGGTCCGTCAACGACGTGAAGTGCATTACCGGCCCGAAGTCGTGTGCAGCGAGCGGACCGACTGCCCACGAACCGTGGTCGACCGTCAGACGCCGATGCCGTCGCCAGTTCACCACTCTGCGTACCGAACCAGCCGGATCCAGAACACGACGTCCGACTGACACGGCGATCTTGCGCGGCGAGAACGTCATCGGACGGTTGGGGCGCGAGAGCTGGAACGGTGACTCGCCGAATCCGGGGCCGTTCTTGTTGAGCGTCGCTACCACGACGATGCCGTCGTCGGCGACGACGCGGCGGCACTCACGCATCACCGACAGTCTGTCGTCGTGGTCGACAGTGTCCATTCCGTTGTTGCTGAAGAGCACCAATCCGTAGCGTCCATCGGCGATCGGACGCATGTCGCGGGCGTCGGCGACGTGAGCCGGGAATTGCGGAAAACTACGCCGGAACGCGTCGATCATGTTGGGTGAGTAGTCCACTGCCGTGTAGTCATCGGAGAGCAGCCGCAGCAACGGTGTCGTTCGGCCACCTCCTACACCGATGTCGAGCACCGGTCGACCTCGAACGTGGGGTGCGGCGAGCGCGAGTGCAGCGGCCTCGCCGCCGTCGAGGAATCCAGTTGTCGGCGCGGCGTAGGACTCGTACACGGCTGCGACGTGGGCATCGTCGAAGACGTGCTGGTTGTGGTCGGCTCGATCCATCAGATGGCCCCCTGAACGCTTGCAGTTTCAACAAGCCTACGGAGCCAACCTGAATGTCCGATAAGTACAGATCAGGCGGAGGCTCGCCGCGGGGGTGCCGTCGTCCTTCGCCGGACGAGCTCCGGCGCCAGCACCACATCGCGCGCAGTCTCACCCGCTATGCGCGCGAGCGCTTCCTGCACCGCCGCCTCGGCGAGCGCGGTCACATCCTGAGAGATCGACGTCAGCTGGATGTGGGCAATGCGCGCCAAGCGAGAATCGTCGTACCCGACGACCGAGACGTCCCCCGGTACGTCGACACCGCGACGGAGCAGGTGATCCAGAACTCCGGTGGCGGAGTTGTCGTTGAACGCCACCACGGCCGTCGGAGGCTCGGGCGAGTCGAGCAGCTGTCGCATTCCCTGTGCGCCTTCGGTTTCGGTGATACCACCCTCGACGATGGGGGCCGGCAGACCGTGCCTTGTCATGGCGTCGGTGAAGCCTTGGCGCCTGTCCTGCGCGCCCGCCGAACTGCCACCGTCGATGTGGGCGATTCGCTTGTGTCCCAATGAAATCAGATGCTCCACCGCCGAACCGACACCGGCCACATCGTCACCGCGCACCGATCCGATACCGTCGACGCCGCTGGTGCGCAGCAGCGTCACGACCGGCACCGCACGGTCGACCGAACCGAGTTCGGTTGCATCCATTCGCGACCCGAGCAGCAGCGCTGCTTCGCATCGCTCGTGCACGAGCGTCTTCACCGCACTGGCCTCGTCCCGAGTGGGCGCGACTGCACCGAGCATCACGTCGTACCCGGCGCGTTCGGCAACGCCGTAGATCTGCTCGACGAGATCGCCGTGGAACGGCTGCTGCAGATCGAACGTGACCCCCAACAGGCGGGAGCTGGCCTGACGAAGTTTCTGCGCACGACGGTCCGGGACGTAACCGATCTCGTCGGCGATCGACTTGATCCGCGCACGAGTCTCCTCCGAAGCCCCCTCCACTCCCCGCATGACGATCGAGACGAGCGCAGGTGACACCCCGGCAGCTTTCGCCACATCGGCCATGGTCGGTCGAGCCACAGAAGTCCCTTTCCGTCGTTTTCGCCTCGAGAGCAACAGTAGACAGAACGCCTCCCCGACGCCCATTCGAACATATGCACTAACAGGCTGTGGACAAACCTGTGGAAATCTCGAGGACCAACCTGTCCGATCTGTGGATGGCGTGTGGATGAACGTGCGCCAGCGACAGGTTTTCACTGCTCAGGGGCTGTGTTTGCGAATTACACGCCTGTGAGTAAACGAGGCCGGTCGGCTGTGGATCGACCGTCGCTAAGCTCGGAGGCATGAGCGAACCGATCCTTGTCTGCGCATCCGTCTCCCACGGAAACACCAGACAGGTCGCCGACGCCATCGCCGGGGTCCTCGGCGCCTCGGTGATTTCACCCGAATCGGCCGATCCCGCCGGCCGCGACCTCGACGGGCACGACCTCGTCGGCTTCGGATCAGGCATCTATTACGGCTCGTTCCACTCCGACCTGGTTGCCTACATCGAGGCACTACCACCCCAGGACGGCAAACCCGCGTTCCTCTTCGCCACCAGCGGCCTCGCCGAATCCCGCTGGCTCCGCTTCTCCGCATCACTCGTCGAACGGCTCGAACACAAAGGCTTCGACGTCGTCGGAGGTTTCTCCTGCCGCGGATTCGACACATTCATGCCGTTCAAGCTCGTCGGCGGCATCCGACGCGGGCGACCGAACAACACCGACCTCGCCTCCGCCCGCGCCTTCGCCGAGCACCTGCGCGACAACGCTCGATGAGACCCCGCCCCGCACGACGAAACCCCTCCCCAGCTGACGCTGGGAAGGGGTTTCGCTCTTACGAGCCGCCTAAGAGAATCGAACTCTTGACCTTTTCATTACGAGAACGACGATAGACGTTCAGGCGGGTTCGCCTGGGGTTGCGAAACACCGCCTGAACAGCACAACCGTCCGATCCGGTTCACGACGGTTCATGGCCGTTCGTACCGACATGTGTCACTGTCGTGGCATCGAGAGGCTTCCCGAGCGCTGGGTTCCAAGTTACCGACCAGTAGGACGCCCACAAGGTTTCGCAACTTCGCCCCGCCCCATCCTTGACCACCGTCGGAGCGTCCGATTTTCCCGAATCGGAACAATGACACCCTCCCGACCGTTGAGCGGGGTATGACGACCTACAAGACTGTCAATCCTGCCGACGGCACAACTGTGAAGGAATTCGAGACTCTCGACGGTGCCGGCGTCGAGCGTGCACTTGCCGATGCACACGCCGGTTTCCAGACATGGCGCAAGACCTCACCGAAGCATCGCGCCGACATCCTGCACAAGGTCGCCGATCTCTACACCGAGCGTTCCGACGAACTGGCCCGCACGATCTCGCTCGAAATGGGCAAGCCCCTCACCGAATCCCAGGGCGAGGTGGAACTGTCGTCGAACATCTACCGCTACTACGCCGACCACGGCCCGTCGCTTCTCGAGGACGAGAAGCTCGACGTACCCGGCGCGGAAGACACTGTGCTGCAGCGTAAGCCGGTGGGCGCTCTCGTCGGCGTCATGCCGTGGAACTTCCCGTACTACCAGGTTGCCCGGTTCGCCGGCCCGAACCTGATGGTGGGCAACACGATTCTGCTCAAGCATGCACCCAATTGCCCGCAGTCGGCACTGCTGATGGAAGAGATCTTCCAGCAGGCCGGACTCCCCCAGGACGCGTACATCAACATCTTCGCGACCAACGACCAGATCGCCGACATGATCGCCGACTCCCGCGTCCAGGGCGTCTCGCTCACCGGTAGTGAGAGGGCCGGAACCTCCGTCGCCGAGACGGCCGGACGCAACCTCAAGAAGGTCGTCCTCGAACTCGGCGGATCGGACGTATTCATCCTGCTCGACTCCGACGACATGGACGCCACCGTCGAATCCGCTACCCGGGCGCGGCTGTCCAACGCAGGCCAGGCCTGCAATGCCGCCAAGCGCATCCTGGTCGCCGAGGAGGTCTACGACGACTTCGTCACCAAGCTCGTCGCGTCGTTCGAAGCCGTGCAGACCGGCGACCCGCTGGACGCGAAGACCACCCTCGGCCCCCTGTCGTCGCAGACCGCCGCCGACACGCTGATCGAGCAGATCGACGACGCCGTCGCCAAGGGCGCAACGCTGCTGACCGGCGGTAAAAAGATCGACGGACCGGGTGCCTACGTACAGCCGACATTGCTGACCGACGTCACCCCGGACATGCGCGCCTACAGCGAAGAGCTGTTCGGACCGGCCGGCGTGATCTACAAGGTCGAAAGCGCGCAGCAGGCAATCGAATTGGCGAACTCCTCCGCATACGGTCTCAGCGGCTCGGTGTGGAGCGCTGACCTCGACAAGGCCCGCGACGTGGCCGAGCAGCTCGAAGTGGGCATGGCGTTCGTCAACGAACACGGCACCACGCTGCCAGGTCTGCCGTTCGGCGGAGTCAAGCGCTCCGGCGTCGGCCGCGAACTGGGCCCGTGGGGCATGGACGAGTTCGTGAACAAGAAGCTCGTGCGCGTCTCAGCGAAGTAGATCCTGCTGGCATGGCTCCCCGGACACGATGTCCGGGGAGCTTTCGCGTTCCCCGTCGTCGAGCATTTCGACCCGGTACTGCGGGCGTAGCCGATAGGTTCGAGTTTCGTCCCCATCGCCGTGTCGAGGAGTAACCGTGGCCAACGCTTCGTCGTTCGTATCCAAGCAGGACGACATCGAGATCAGCACCTACACCTGGGCAACGGCCGCCGATCCGGCTCGCGGCGTCGTACAGATCGCGCACGGACTCGCCGAGCACGGCAGCCGCTACGCGCGCTTCGCGACCGCGCTGAACGACGCGGGATTCCACGTTATTGCCTCCGATCATCGCGGCCGGTAGCGGGCTGCGGCCACGCACCGTCAAGCGGCCGCTGTTCCTCGACGTCTGGGTCGAGCACGTCGTGGAGGAGGTCGCCAGCGAGAGCCGCGACGGCAGCAAGGGCACCATCGAGGGGCCGTACTACGTCCCGGAGGCGCCCGAACTCGGTTCGGAGGCATGGCTTCCCACGAGAGAGGGCGAGCAGGGGACGCCGCTGCTGTTCGAGGGTCAGGTCCGCGCGGTTGACGGGAGCCCGCTGTCGGGTGCGACGTTGGAGATCTGGCATGCCGACGCCGACGGCTTCTACGCGCAGTTCGCCCCCGGTATCCCCGAGTGGAACCTGCGGGGCACCGTGACCACGGATGCCGACGGCCGCTTCCACATCCACACCATGAAGCCCGCGCCATACCAGATCCCCACCGACGGCGCCTGCGGCAAGCTGATCTCCGCGGCCGGATGGCACCCGTGGCGGCCCGCGCACCTGCACCTCAAAGTCGGGGCCCCGGGTTATCAGCAGATCACCACGCAGCTGTACTTTCCCGGCGACCCCCACAACGACGACGACGTGGCGGACGCCGTGAAGCCAGAACTCGTGCTGGACCCGCAGGACATCGACGGCGGCCAGCAGGCCACCTACGACTTCGTCCTCGACCGCAGCACCGCGAGCTGACGCCGATGCTCTTCGCGGTCCGTATGGATGTCGCGCTACCCCTGGACATGGATCCGGGGGTACGCGCGGACACTCTCGCGCGGGAGAAGGCGTACTCGCAGGAGCTGCAGCGCGCGGGTGAGTGGCCGAGCATCTGGCGGTGCGTCGGCCAGTACTCGAACCTGAGCATCTTCGACGTCGTCGACAACGAGCGCCTGCATGAGATCCTCTGGAACCTGCCACTGTTCCCGTACATGACCATCGACGTCACTCCGCTCGCAATGCACCCCTCCGACATCGCAGCTAATTAGACACCGATCAACCCGTTACGACTACGTCGGTGCGAGCCGAGCTCGCTCGCCCCGCGCCGCTGCCAGCCCACCGACCTGTGGTTCGTGTGCGTCAGACGGCGTGAATGCCAGACTATCGACTACCGACGGTTCAGCGCGCGTCGCATTCGCTGTTGGTGACGTGTTCGAGCCAGGTGACGACCTCGCCGTGTTCGTCGGCTTCTAGGATGGCGACGTGGGCCATGAACCGGTTGGGGGTCGCTCGTCGAGTTATGTTGCGACAGCGGTCACTTCGGCCACTACTTGAAAAAAGGAATGTATACGTATTCAGGCGTGGTGCCAAGTCCCGTTTTTCGCGTCGCTCCGGCGGGCTGTCCGAAGGCGTCCAGTTGTCCGAGTCCCCTGTTGGGAGGGCCGCCCGTCAAGCGGTCTGTTGGGAGAGCGGGAACGGTTGCAGACGGATGTACGCCACGGGCGACGCTTCGGCGCCACCCGTGGCGGATTGGGGGGTGAGAAGATCCTCTGTGAGAACTGGTGGTCCTGTTATTGCATGTCGATACCCGTCAGGACGAGTACACGCTCGTCGGTGAGGTCGTCCATCGCCGAACGCACCCCCTCCTTGCCGGTGCCGGAGTCCTTCACACCTCCGTAAGGCATCTGATCGGCGCGATAACTCGGGACATCACCGATGATCACTCGCCCTACGTTCAGCAATTGCGATGCCCGGAAATCGGTGTGTAGATCGGCAGTGAACACCCCGGCCTGAAGACCGAATCGAGAAACGTTCACCCGGTCGAACGATTCCCGGTCGGAGGATGTACTGCACAACACCACGACTGGACCGAATATCTCGTCGTCGAGTACCCGTGCCCCGGCGGGTGTATCCTCGATCACGGTGGGCTCGACGGTGGTGCCGCTGCGCATCCCGCCGGTGAGGACGTTCGCGCCGCCGGCGACTGCGTCGTCGATCCACTGCGCCACGCGTAGAGCGGCACGTTCGTCGATCAAAGAGCCGACATCGGTGTTGTCTTCCGTGGGGGCGCCGGTACCCAACGCGAGTACGGCCTCGACGATGTGTTTCCTCATCGATGCGTAGTGCACTTCGTGCACGTAGACACGTTGGACCGAGATGCAGGATTGACCGGCCTGGTACATCGAGAATCTGGCGATGCGTTCTGCGGCATAGCGGTGCTTGTCCTCGTCGTCCCAGTCCTGGCATACGACGACCGCGGCGTTCCCACCCAACTCAAGGGTCACATGTTTACGCGGAACCATCTCTTTGATGGACCATCCCACCGGAACCGAGCCGGTGAACGACACCACCGGCAACCTGGGGTCGCGGACCATGTCGGAGGCTCGGTCGTTGGTGACGGTGAGGACCGACCAGCTTCCATGAAGCAGCGCCGTTTCGGCGAGCAGCTCTCCCAATACAAGGCTCGACAACGGAGCTGCGGGCGCCGGTTTGACGATGATCGGCGCACCGACCGCCAACGCGGGCGCTACTTTGTGCGCCATCAGATTCAAGGGGAAGTTGAACGGGGCGATCCCGAGTATGGGGCCCCTCGGGGCGCGGCGTACCAGAGCCAGGCGTCCCGTGGACCCCGCGTCGGTGTCCAGGCGCTGCAGGTGTCCGCTCCACCGTCGAGCTTCTTCTGCAGCCCACTGGAATGTCGATACGGCGCGGGTGACCTCTATTCGCGCCCACTTGACGGGTTTACCGGATTCTGCGGTGATCAGCTGCGCGATCTTCACCGCGTTCGCGCAGACGTGATGAGACATGCGCGAGGGCCGACGCCCGGACGTAGACGGGAGTGCCCGCAAATTCGGCCGCGACGGCGCTGGCCGCAGAGAGCGCGGTTTCGACGTGCTCGGCGCCTGCTTCGAACACTGTGCCTGCCGCGCGTCCATCGAACGGACTGCGAATCTCGCTGCTCGCTTGTGTGGTCACCGCGGAACCGGCAACCCAGAACGGATGGTGCGAGGTGGTCATGGATAGCCTCCGGTGAATAGTCGAGTGGGACTGGGCACGACGACCGCTCGCCGGCCCCTGTGCGGTGGCCGGCGAGCGTGAAGAAGTGGGACGAGTCAGGCAGAGGCCGGTGACGACGCGTTCTGCTGCTGCAAAATTTCGAGTGCCTCGATGAGGTACGTCCGGAAGACCGCGTGATTCTCGCTCATCGGGAAGTGTCCGATCTCCTTCATCTCGATGAACTTCGCATTCTTGATCTGCGCGGCTGTGCGGGCACTGTCTTCCGGTGTGGTGAGGTAGTCGTAATCCCCGGTCAGCATGACGACCGGGCACCGATCTCCGTCGATCTGATCGAGCTTGTCTCGCAGGTCGTGGTCGACGGAGTAGAAGTGCAGGTCGCCCTTGAACGCTTCGGATCCCTGGGTGTAGTAGAACCAGGTTTTCCACCGATCTGCTTCGGGGGACTGCGGCGCCATCAAATCCCATGTTCCGCTGGCGCAGACCTGCGCTGCGTTGGCGTGGGGATGCTGCCACCAGTCCAAGTAGAAGCCGGGCGAGTAGTCGGCCCCTTCGACGGGGATGACACCGGCGAAGCGGTCGGGATTACGGAGCGCGAGCTGTAGGGCGATGTTTCCGCCGAAGGAGGAGCCCATGAAGATTGGGTTTTCCAGTTCGAGTGCGTCCACCAACGCAACGATGAAGTTGGCGTAGTGATCGGCCGAGAGTTTGTACTCTTCGGTCCACCACTCGGTGTTCTCGGGCGGATCGGACTTCCCGTGCCGGGGAAGGTCGTAGGCGATGACGCGGTAATTCTTGGTGATCTCCTCGTCCTCGAGCAACCCTCGCCACTGGTGGTTGTGGCAGCCGGCAGTGTGTTGACAGACCAGCGGTTGGCCTGTTCCGTTCTCCAGGTAGAAAACCTTGTACAGCAGACCGTCGACATCGACGTCAACGTAATGTCCGGTGACCGGTGAAATCTTGTTCATGATGCGTGTCCTTCGTTGTCGCGAGGGTAGGTGTGAGGTGTACCGATCGGCGCCTAGACCGGCACACCGACGACGCGGAGAAGCTCGATCTGGCGCGTCACGCAGCGCAAGTTCTGCATGAGGGTGAGCACATCGCCCTCGAGTTTCATGTCCCGCTGGAACGATGCGGCCCAGATCCCGTGGAACATCGGAGCCGGCACCGGAACGCCGAATCCCTGCCAGGTCTCGACTCCGGCTCGGATAGCGAACTGATACGGCCGGTCCAGCGGGCCAGGGTCGACAGCGATGGAGTGGACTCGACCAGCGGACATCTCGACCACGAAGGTGTGGGTTTCCATGTCCAGGAGGTACGAACAGGTGAAGTAACGCCCGTGCGCTGCGATCTCCGCGTCCTGGTCGGAAGCCTGTTCGAATGCATCTGCCCACCGCTGGGGAGTCTGGGTGACGGTCGCGGTCATTGTCTTCTTCATCTCCTCGATCGCAGTGCCCGGCAGCGCTGAGGCAACCGACCACTTCGGTGTGATCCCGAAGGTAGGCGCCTCCGGTCATGGGCTAGATCACATATCGAGGGTGATGCGACCGTCCAATACCAAACACTCGACCGAACGATAGAAAAGAACTACTGGTGCCTGTTGAGCTGGGGCAATACCATCCGACTTGTGCTCCCTCCACTCGAACTGCGACCTCTGTCCTACTTCGTGGCCGTCGCGGAGGAGTTGCACTTCGGCCGCGCGGCCGCGCGGTTGCACATTGCGCAACCGTCCTTGAGTGTGCAGATCCGAAAGCTGGAGCATTCTCTGGGGACCGCCTTGTTCATCCGCGACAGTCGGCACGTCACCTTGACGCCGGCCGGCGCGAGACTTCTCGAGGGCAGTCGTCAACTCCTGGCGGACGCCGAGCGGATCTCATCGTTGACCCGCCAGATCGGCCGCACCGCGCGCGGGCATCTCGTCATCGGTTTTCAGGCCAACGCAGCCGCTGAACTGACCCCCGACATCTTGGCGTCGTTTCACGCACTGCATCCGGGCGTCGAAGTAGAGATGCAGTCCTTCGACTTCGCCGACCCGTACGTCGGGCTCGGCGACGGAACCGTGGATGTGGCGTTCGTCAGACCTCCGGTCGCTGTGCAGGACTGGCTGGCCCTGGATACGCTGTTCGTCGAACCGCGAGTCCTGGTTGTCATCTCCGATTCCCCACTCGCTCAACATGACTCGATAAACGTCGGGCAACTCACGGGGCAACCATTCGTCGCGCGACGGAGCACCGACGAGTGGCGCGACTTCTGGCTTGCCACCAGCTCCCGCGATGGCCACGACGTACACCTGGGGGCAGAGGTGTCGACCGTCGACGAGTGTTTCGAGGCCATACTCTCCAGAAAGGGTGTCGCGTTTTCCCAGGCCTCGACCCAACGCTTCTACGCACGTCCGGGGCTCGCGTTCGTCCCCGTCACCGGCATCCCTCCGACGCCACTGTCCATCGGGTGGAGATCTGACGTCGAGTCGGAATTGACCACGCACTTCGTCGCGGCCGCCCGTCGCGTCGCAACTTCTCGACCGGTGCCCAATTCGTGGGCGACTCCCGTCGCCGGTGTTACTTCTCTGGTCGATCGATTCGAAGCCAGACTCACCTCTTGAGTAGTGCCGCAACCCTCGTGTAGCTCGCACGCTTCACGGCGCGCGCACACGGCGGAACCAGGGTTCGACGAGCAGCCAACGCGATCCCCACATCACCGACCCGGTCGGATCGCCTCGACGTAAGGCGTTCCGGTGTCACCGCCCGCATGCCCCGCGCAGGGGGCGAAGACCACTGAGGTCACCTAGGTGTAATTCCCGTGGACGTTGCGAACGGGGACGCGGTCGATAGGTGACTGGCCACCGATGCCGGTGTGGGGTCGGTGGTGATTGTAGTGGTGGATCCAGTCCTGGTAGGTCGCTGCGCGGGCGTCGTCGGACAGGTAGGTGTGGGCGTAGGCCCATTCCTGGTTGAGGGTGCGGTTGAATCGTTCGACGGCCGTCGTCGGTGGATCCGCCGCCGCCGTACACGCGGATCGTCGACGCGCCCCACAGCTTCTTCATCCCGCCCTGACCGAAGCATTCCTCTCCTTGGGACCAGGACTGCAGGATGGTGGTGACGGTGATTCCGCGGGAACCGAAGTGGCTGCACCGGTTCGGCAACTGCCGCCACCGCACCACATTCGCAGCTTCGTCGAGGGCGTACGTCGCCGGCACCCGCAGCCGCCCCGCCGGCAACGATCCTTCCGCGGGGGTGGCGGTGGCCCGATCGACCAGGGCGTCGGTGACAGCGACAGTCAACGCGGTGACCAGGGCGCCGCACTCGTTGGCGGCGTCCTCCATCGACAGGCAGAACAAGTGGGTGCGTCCTCGGCGGCGAACGCTCTCGAACAACGTCGCACGGATCCGGCACGGCAGCGGTGCACCGCCACATCGGACCACCGTGAGTCCCCACACGTCCGCACCCAACGGGTCCCGTCACGGATCGTGTCACCCCCGTGTCATCGAGACTGAAAGCGCAGGTCAGAGCCACCGCGACCGGCAACCTTTACAGTCCGGATAAAAAGGTTAGTTTCGAATACATGCTGGTCAGAGCGATGCCGCCGTGTACTCCACGGACCCACGGCACTTCATTCGGGCGCACCCGGGACTGAAAAAGCGGTCATGCGAATCGCATAACCGCTGATCAGGATACGTTGTGGAGCCGCCTAAGAGAATCGAACTCTTGACCTTTTCATTACGAGTGAAATGCTCTACCGACTGAGCTAAGGCGGCGTGCCTTTCGGCGTTGGTGAGTCTAACGGAGCATCCGCCCGAAACTGAAATCGCCTCCCCTCAGGACCCCGCGGGGATGGCGAGACCCTCGACCGGGCCGGCGAGAACGGACTTGAAGTACCTGGTCACGTCGTCGGCAAGCACCTCGGTGTCCCCGTTCGCGACACCGTCGACGACGGCTTTCGCCACATCCTTCGGATCGTTCTTCGGCACGTCCAGGTCCGCGATCATGTCCGTGTCGGTGTAACCCAGATGCACTCCCGTCACGAGGGTCCCTTGCGGGCCGAGTTCGACCCGAAGGGAGTTGGTCGCCGACCACAGTGCGGCCTTCGATGCGCCGTACGCTCCGGCGCCACCCACCCAGGACAGAACCGAATGCACGTCGACCAGTGCACCGCCGCCGTTGCTCGCGAGAATCGGCGCGAAGGACTGCGCGACCCGCACGGCACCGAAGAAGTTGGTCTCGAACACGGTCCGCACGTCCTCGAGTGTCGATCCCAGCAACGGACCCGATCCCGGGGCGCCTGCATTGTTGACGACGATGGTGACATCGGTCAGCTCCCGAGCCAGTTCCGCGACGGATTCCGGGTCGGTGACATCGAGCGGCTTCGCGACGACGCGCGGATCATCCGTCGGCTTGGGCGTCCTGGCCGTCGCGTAGATCTTCGCCGCGCCGCGCGCCAGGAACTCGTCGACGATCGATTTGCCCAGCCCACGCTGCCCACCGGTCACCACTACGACCGCGCCTTCGATTGCCACCATCGGACTCACCCTTCGACATATCTGAAATGCTTTTGACTATGTCAGTAGTACTTGCCCGGATCGACATAGTCAAATACTGTTGAGTTATGTCATCGACGCCGACGCCGACGGAGCGCTTCCGCCTCGACCCCGCCCCCGACGGCCTCGCTCACGTCCAGAACCTGCTCAACACCCGAGCCATCGACGCAAAAGGACTCCCGGACCTGCTCGCCGACGGCGCGGTGGCATCCGCGGCGATGGGGCACGACCTCAGCGATGCCGACGCCGCGGCACTACGCGAACTGCGGACGACGATCGAACTCCTCATCGCAGGCACGCCCCCGGAAACGGCGCCCGCCGACGCCGTCCTCACCCTCGACGCGTCGGGAACCGTCCAGTTGGGACCGTCTGGAACCGGCCACGAGTACGTGACGTCGCGCATCTGGGCCGAGATTCTGCTGGCTCAACGCGCGGACACCTGGCGGCGACTCAAGCGTTGCAGGAACGAACCGTGCGGCTCTGCGTTCTACGACCGTTCCCGCAACAACAGCGGCGTCTGGCACGACGTCAAGACCTGCGGGAACATCGCGAATCTTCGGGCTTCGCGGGCGCGGCGGAGGGCCTGATCTCACGCCTCAGCGCAGCGCTGCACCCAATTGCGCGACCATGGCGTAGACGGCGAACTTGGGCTTGGAGTTGAGCGCCAAGGCTTCACGGCATTCGAGGATTGCCTCGATACTCTTCAACAGAGCCTCCGGCGACGCACCCCTGGCCATACGTTCGATCTGTTCCGACATGTCCGGATGGTTGAGCACAGCGGTGGATCCGTAGGAGCGGGTCAACGCATCGCGATACAAACCGGCGAGGTCGATCAGAGCTCGGTCGAAAGCGTCTCGAAGATTACGGGTACGCCGCGATTTCTGCCGCGCCTCGAGCTCCTTGATGACGCCTGCAGACCCCCGCAGCGCGCCCGCCGCGCCCTTACCGGTGCCGCCTGCGCCGAGCGCGGTGCGCAGCTCTTCCATCTCCACGTCGTCGAGGGCGGCACTGATCTCCGCGGCTTCGGTCTCCGCGGCCTTCACCATCTCCTCGGCCGCGAGATAGGCCTGATTGGGCCGCGCTGCAGCCGACGCGAGGCCGAGGGCCCGCTTGCGCCTGGCACGAGCGTCCTCGTCTTTCGCCAGTCGCCGTGCGCGGCCCACGTGTCCACCGCTGATCGACGCCGCCCACTGGGCCGTCTCCGCATCGAGCTTGTCGCGGGTCTGCAGAACCTGCGCGATCGCCGGCGTCGTGGGCGTCACGAGATGCACATGGCGGCAGCGCGAGCGGAGGGTGACGGACATGTCCTCCGGATCGGTCGACGGCGCACACAGCAACATGACCGTCCGCTCCGGCGGCTCCTCGACGACCTTCAGCAAAGCGTTGGCGGCCGCCTCGCTGAGCCGATCCGCATCTTCGATGACGACGATCTGCCAGCGCCCGGTGCTGGGCCGACGCGCAGCGATCTGCACGATCTCCCGCATCTCCTTGACGCTGATGCTCAAGCCCTGCGGGATGATCCGTCGGACATCGCCGTGGGTGCCGGCCATCGTCGTGGTGCACGGATGGCAGGTACCGCAGCCCGGTGACCCCTCCGTGGTGCATTGCAGGGCCGCCGCGAAACACAGAGCAGCGATGGATCGACCGGACCCGGGAGGGCCGGTGAACAACCAGGAGTGCGTCATCGCGGACCCCGGGTCCCCGGTACGAGCGCCGACGGCCGCGGCGGTCAGCTCTGCTTCCACGTCCTCTTGGCCGATCAGCCGATCGAAAACTCCCGCCATGCCAGCGAGCCTAGTCGCTCGGTGCGACACGAACGCCTCGCGCCCGGCGCATCACGCAGGCGGCGGCAGGTACGGCAGCACGACGCGGAAAACGTCGATCGAGCCGGCACGCACCTCCTCGGCGGACGAAACACCGAGTCGATTCGCGCTCAGCATCACGGCACCCGACGCCGTCATCGTCTGAGTGGTGTACGTGTCGCCGTCGAGCAGGAAGGCGTAGGTGGTGTACCCGCCGTCGGTCAGCGTACGAACCTCGGTGGTCGAGGGGCTCGTGTACGGGTCGGGTAGCGTCGACGTGTCCTCGAACACCAGAACCGACACCGCGATACGGTCGTTTCCCCAGATACACCCGAGCTCTCCGACCGCAGTGGGTCGAGCCTCCGCCAGATCGAGATCGCGCAGCAGCGCATCCGGCAAGGCGCAGGGGTCGAATTCCGGAGACGATTCGACGGAAGTCGTTGTCACGTACTCTGTTTCGGATACATCGAGGACCTCGTCCGACGCCGTGGCCGTCCCGCCGACACCGGAACCGCACGCCCCGACGGACAACACGAACGCACTTGTCAGCATGGCCAGCGCTGCCGATCGTCGCATCTAGATGTCCTCCAGGATCAGTGTCGTCGCGACCTTCAGCCGTATACAGAAGGAATCGAAGTCCGTTTCCGCGAGCGTGAACTGCACTGTTCGGCCATCGATCTCGGCCAACGAGATGCACCTGTTTCCCTCGAACACGAAATTGTCCACCATCTGACCGTCCGCCTCGAACTCGCTCAACTCGGTGACTCCGGGTGTGGTCGCGAGCCGAGTCCGGTCGACGCCTTCGCTGTACCCGACCGAGAAACGCCCGGACTGGCCCGTCCAGCTACACCCGTCCACCCCCGGCAACGGTTCCTTGGTTGCCGGATCCACGCCCGCATAGATACTCAGCTGCAGATCCTCGAGGACACACGGATCGAAGGACGACGGGGTCGCTGTCGGGATCGCTGCCGGGGACGACGACGGCGCCTGCCCGCCCGTAGACCCACCAGCGGCAAGACCTTGCCCGTGCCATGCATCCTGGCCGACAGCTCTGCCGGGCGAGGTCCGAGCACATGCGACCACCGACAACAACACACACAGCAGGACTACCAGTTTCTTCCCCACACCCACTTGGACGCACCGAGGCCGCAGTTGGTTCCGTCGCCCACCCTCATCGCTCGAAAGGTTCGTTCATACGAGCAGATGGAGGCGAGCAGACCGACAGGCACCCCATCGTTTGAAGCGATCAGGAGTCCGCTGGAGGAGCTTTCTTCGCTGCAGCTTTTTTCGCCGGGGTCTTCTTGGCAGGCGTTTTCTTGGCAGCAGTTTTCTTGGCTGCGGCTTTCTTCGCCGGGGTCTTATTGGCTGCGGCTTTCTTCGCCGGGGTCTTATTGGCTGCGGTCTTGGTGGCCGTTGCCTTCGTGGTGGCCTTCTTGGTGGCGGCCTTCTTGGTGGCCTTCTTCTTCACCGGTCCGCGGGCACGCCTGTCCG
Organism: Rhodococcus sp. 14-2470-1a; assembly: GCF_002259425.1. Lineage (NCBI taxonomy): Bacteria > Bacillati > Actinomycetota > Actinomycetes > Mycobacteriales > Nocardiaceae > Rhodococcus > Rhodococcus sp. 14-2470-1a. Next base: position 251,954 of record NZ_NPFZ01000028.1, on the reverse strand, counting down.
CCAAGAGCTCCGAGGCGCGATCGTCGGTGATGGTGGCGACGTCGTCGTCCTTGCGGAGGCTCGCGTTGGTCTCGCCGTCGGTGACGTAGGGACCGAAGCGGCCGTCCTTGATCACCATCGGCTTCTCGCTGACCGGGTCGGTGCCGAGCTCACGCAGAGGTGGCTTCGCTTCACCTTGCCGTCCGCGTCGCTTCGGCTCGGAGTAGATCTTCAGCGCCTCGTCCAAGGTGACGGTGAAGAGCTGCTCCTCGTCGGTCAGCGACCGAGAGTCCGTGCCCTTCTTCAGGTACGGGCCGTAGCGACCGTTCTGGGCGGTGATTTCTTCCTTGGATTCCGGATCGACGCCGACGACTCGAGGCAACGACAGAAGCTTGAGGGCGTCCTCGAGCGTGATGGTCGCCAGATCCATCGACTTCAGCAGAGAACCGGTGCGGGGCTTGGGTCCGGTGGCCTTCTTCGCCGCCTTCTTGGCCGGAGCCTTCTTCGCCGCAGCTTTCTTCACTGCGGTCTTGGTGCCACCTCCACCGTCCGAGTCCTGTGGAATCGGCACGATGTCCGGCTCGGGAGGAGTCGGTTCCGGCTCCGGCTCGGGCAGGATCTCGGTGACGTACGGACCGAAACGCCCTTCCTTGGCAACGATTTCGTGACCCGTCAGCGGGTCGGCACCGAGCTTGCGGCCTTCCTGCGGGGTCGCGAACAGTTTTTCCGCGAAGTCGATGGTCAACTCGTCCGGCGGCAGATCGTCGGGCAGGTTGGCGCGCTGCGAGATCGGATCCCCATCGGGATCGTCGTCGTTCTTCACCATTCGCTCGAGGTACGGGCCGTAGCGCCCGACGCGTACATGGATCTCGCGGCCCTGATCGTCGTCGAACAACCTGATGGAGTTGATGACGCGAGCGTCGATGTCCTCGAGGTTGGTGCCGACCATCTTCTTCAGGCCACCGGACCTCGCGACGGAGCCCTCGGCCCCTGTGTCCCCACCGAAGTAGAAGCTCGTCAACCAGTCGCCGCGGCGTTCACGACCACCGGCGATGGCGTCGAGGTCGTCCTCCATGCCCGCCGTGAAATCGAAGTCGACGAGCCGACCGAAGTGAGCCTCCAGCAGCGCGACCACCGAGAACGCCACCCACGACGGCACGAGTGCGCTGCCGCGTTTGTAGACGTATCCGCGGTCGAGGATTGTCTTGATGATCGACGCGTACGTCGACGGCCGGCCGATACCCAGCTCTTCGAGGGTCTTGATGAGCGACGCCTCGGTGTACCGAGCGGGTGGGTTGGTGGTGTGGCCGTCCGGATCGAGCTGGGTCGCGGTGACCGCGGCGCCTTCCTTCAGCGCAGGGAGCCGAGACTCGGCGTCGTCGGACTGACCGCCTGCCTCGTCGTCGACGCTCTCCACGTAGGCCTTCAGGAAGCCCGCGAAGGTGATGGTACGGCCGGACGACGAGAACGTGCACTGTTCGCCGGTGCCCGCGGTACCGGTGATGCGCAGCGTCAGCGTCGTGCCCCGCACGTCGGCCATCTGAGAAGCGACGGTCCGCTGCCAGATCAGCTCGTACAACCGGAACTCGTCGGTCTGCAGCGCGGAGTGCAACTGGCCAGGCGTCTGGAACACATCGCCTGCAGGCCTGATTGCCTCGTGCGCCTCCTGGGCGTTCTTGACCTTGCGCGTGTACTGACGCGGCGACGGATGCACGTACTCCGCACCGTACAGCTCGGTCGCCTGCGACCTGGCCGCCGAGATAGCCGACTCCGACAGCGTCGTCGAGTCGGTACGCATGTAGGTGATGTAGCCGTTCTCGTACAACCGCTGCGCGACGCGCATGGTGCGCTCGGAGGAGAACCGCAGCTTGCGGCCTGCTTCCTGCTGCAGCGTCGACGTCATGAACGGCGGGTACGGCTTACGGGTGTACGGCTTGTCCTCGGCGGACGCGACGGTGAGGTCCACGCCCTGAAGGGCCTCGGCGAGGCGTCGGGCACGCGGTTCGTCCAGAACGGTGACACCGTCGGACTTCAGCTTTCCGTCGGCACCGAAATCACGACCCGCAGCCACGCGAGAACCGTCGACGTTGACCAGCCGCGCGCCGAAACTGCGCGGCGACGCCTCTGCCCCGGCATCGAGGGTGGCCGAGATGTCCCAGTACTCGGCGCTCCGGAACGCCATTCGGTCGCGCTCGCGCTGAACGATGATCCGGGTGGCGACGGACTGCACACGGCCCGCCGACAGCTTCGGCATGACCTTCTTCCACAGCACCGGCGACACTTCGTAGCCGTAGAGCCGGTCGAGGATGCGCCTGGTTTCCTGCGCGTCGACCAGATCCTGGTCCAGCTCACGGGTATCGGCAGCGGCCGCGAGGATGGCCGGCTTGGTGATCTCGTGGAAGACCATGCGTCGAACAGGGATCTTGGGATTCAGGGTCTCGAGGAGATGCCAGGCGATGGCCTCACCCTCGCGGTCGGGGTCGGTGGCGAGGAAGAGTTCGTCGGCGTCCTTGAGCAGGCTCTTGAGCTCGGCGACCTTGCCCTTCTTCTCCGGCGAGACGACGTAGAGGGCCTCGAAATCGTGGTCGACGTCCACGCCGAGGCGGGCCCACGGCTCACCCTTGTACTTCGCGGGGACGTCCGCGGCACCGCGTGGAAGGTCACGGATGTGGCCGACCGACGCCTCGACCACGTAGTTGCTCCCCAGGTAGGGGGCGATCTTCTTGGCCTTGGTCGGAGACTCCACGATGACAAGGCGGCGCGGCTGGGCACCGCCGGTGGTGGTATCCCCCGTGCCGTTCTTGCGTGTTGCCACCTTGCTGCCGAACCTTCCTCGTTGCGTCCTGTAGAGCCACTCCGCGAGCAGTTTCTACCTGTCGAAACCGACAATCGTGCCGGTCCGCCTGGTAACAGAGTGGCATACGACGTCAAAATACTCGCAGATCAGCTTCACATCTTCTTACTCGGCGGTCGGCCAACTGGTACGTGCGTCCGGATTTTCCGGCGCAGGTCCGACGTTCTCGACCAGCCTCAGCATTCGCCTGCGCCCGGTGATGCGGAGCCCTGGATTGGAGCCTCGGGTGCCGATGAGAGTGGGAGCTATCCCTGCTCTCATCAGCGACTGAGCCAACGGGGCGTGCGTGTCGGGCGCATGCGGATCCAGTCCCAGAACATACCGTTCGCCCTCGGCTTCCGGTCGGCCGCCTGCGAGCACCCACGCGCGGAGCTCGCGGGCGCCGGGCACCCAACCCGGCGGCATCGACTTGACCGCGCCCTTCGTCCACAACGACGCGAGTGCCGACAACTCGGGCACCGACGCCGTCCGCACCAGCGGCCTGTCCTCCTCGGACCGGCCGAGTTCGGACACGAGCCCGCACTCCGCCATCAGGTCCGCGATGGCCTCGGCGCGCCAGGACGAATCGACGACGACCGAGATGCGAGCACCGGACGCCGACAGAACCACCTGCCCGGTGGACGCGAGAAGTCCACTCAAGTCGGTCACCGACGGCGGCAGCGACTCGGCGGAGAAGAAGGACAACTGGTTCACAATGTGGACAGTAGAACAAAAGCGGGAGTGGAGCCTGCAGGAACGACCCGAAGGGCGGGAGTGGAGCCTGCAGGAACGACCCGAAGGGCGGGAGTGGAGCCTGCAGGAACGACCCGAAGGGCGGGAGTGGAGCCTGCAGGAACGACCCGAGGAGACAGTGTCGGCAGTGGCCGTGGATACAACTCATCCCCCTTCGCTTCGGCATGCACCGAAAGCGATAGGGGGATGAGAGGTGTCGATTCCGCTCGCGGGGAGCGGGGTGTCGATCAGACTGCGCGAACTCCGGTTGCCTGGGGTCCCTTGGTTCCCTGGCCGACCTCGAACTCGACGCGCTGGTTCTCCTCGAGGGTGCGGAAGCCGCTGCCCTGGATCTCGGAGTAGTGGACGAAAACGTCAGCGGAGCCGTCTTCTGGTGCGATGAATCCAAAGCCTTTTTCGGCGTTGAACCACTTCACAGTTCCCTGTGCCATGCTTTTCCTTCTCTTTCTAACACCGGATGCGGTGGGCAGCACTTACAGTCCACCGGGCCGGTTCCGACCGTTGTACTTCCTGAATTCCCCCTCAGGCGGAACCCGCGTCCGACAGGCGTTGCCGAACCACAGACCCCTTCAGGAAACGCTCCAAAAGCACACCGCCCGCAACATAAGATCCTGCGAGCGTGAAAACGAACACAGAAGCTGCGACCGGTTCAAGTCAACCACGCTTTTCGCGTTTCCAACAGTCGAAAAAGTCAGTTTTCGCACATTTTGTTGATCTTGACGCTTCTCACCGGCAGATTTGCGCCGCCCGACCCCTCTCACCAGCACGTATGCCGAGGCGCCGTCGTCGTGCGAATGACCGACCGATAGCATGAAACCCGCAGGTCGCGACGTCATCGCGACGCACCTGCAACAGAACCGAAACATGGAGAGCAGTAGTGACCCAACCAGATCCAACGCCGACGGGTCATTCGAACAGTTACGGCAGGGTGCTTCTCGACCGAGTGCTGGCGGGTACTCCGTCGGGCGAGCAGCCCCTCACCCACGTCGCGGAGCTACCGGGTCGCGAGGCCCAATTCACGGACTGGCCAACATGGTTGAAGCCCGAAGTAGCCGCCGTCCTCCGTTCTCGCGGCATCGCACGTCCGTGGACACACCAGGCGCACGCGGCAACTCTCGCCCACAATGGTCATCATGTTGTCCTGTCAACCGGCACAGCATCCGGGAAGTCTCTGGCATACCAGATGCCCATCCTGTCCACACTTCTCGGCGATCCACGAGGCACCGCGCTCTATCTGGCACCGACGAAAGCGCTCGGTGCCGATCAACTACGCAGCACCATCGCCGTCACCGACGAGTTGCGCGCTGATGCACCGGAACTGGCCGAGGTATTTCCCAGCGCCTACGACGGGGACACACCGATCGAGATCCGTCAGTGGGCACGCGCCAACGCCCGGTGGCTCTTCACCAACCCCGACATGATCCACATCGGGATCCTCGGCGCACACGAGCGTTGGGCCAGGTTTCTGCGCAATCTCCGCTACGTCGTCGTCGACGAATGTCACTACTACCGTGGCGTGTTCGGATCCAACGTCGCCTTGATCCTGAGGCGCCTCCGCCGAATCTGCGCCCGCTACGGCGCGACCCCGACCTTCGTCCTCGCCAGCGCCACCACGTCCAATCCAGGCACGGCCGCGTCGAGGCTCGTCGGCGCACCGTGCGAAGAGGTGACCGACGACGGATCTCCGCACGGCCCACGCACCGTCGCGCTGTGGGAGCCCCCGCTCATGAAGGAGATCACCGGCGAGAACGGTGCGCCAGTCCGGCGATCCGCGGGCGCGGAGGCGTCGCGCATCATGGCGGACTTGATGGTCGAGGGCGCGCGCACACTCACGTTCGTCCGTTCCCGGCGCGGCGCCGAGGTGACCGCGCTCGGCACGCAACGCCTCCTGGCAGACGTCGACCGGGACCTTCCCGGCCGCGTCGCGGCCTACCGCGCGGGGTACCTCGCCGAGGACCGACGAAAGCTCGAATCCGATCTGTCCGACGGCACCCTGCTCGGTGTCGCGACCACCAACGCACTGGAGTTGGGTGTCGACATCGCCGGACTCGACGCCGTGGTGGTGGCCGGGTTCCCCGGCACGGTGTCCTCGTTCTGGCAGCAGGCGGGTCGGTCCGGTCGACGAGGTGAGGGGTCGCTCGTCGCCCTCGTCGCCCGAGACGACCCACTGGACACCTACCTCGTTCACCATCCCGCCGCCCTGTTGGACAAACCGATCGAGGCGACCGTCACCGATCCGTCGAACCCGTATCTCCTCGCACCCCAGATGCTCTGCGCCGCAGCCGAACTACCCATCACGGTCGACGAGGCCGCCGAGTTCGGAGCCGAGGCAGTGCTCGACGGTCTCGCCGCGGACGGGTTGGTACGCAAGCGACCGCACGGTTGGTTCATCACGCCGGACGGCCAGCAGTACGCCCCGCACGCGTCGGTGAACATCCGCGGTGGAACCGGCACCCAGGTTGCCATCGTCGACGGCGGATCGGGGCGGATGCTCGGGACGGTCGACTCCGGAAAAGCACCGGCAACAGTGCATCCCGGTGCAGTACACATTCACCAGGGTGAGAGCTTCGTCGTCGACGATCTGAACCTGGAGGACGGTCTGGCTCTCGTTCATCCCGAGCAGCCCGATTGGAGCACGTCCGCCCGCGAGACCACCGACATCGCCATCACCGACATCCACTCTCGACGCACTCACGGTCAGGTCACCGTCGCGCTCGTTCAGGTGAATGTCACGCACCAGGTCGTCGGCTACCTGCGTCGGCTGCACTCGGGCGAGATTCTCGATTCGATCGAGCTCGACATGCCGGAGCAGACGCTCGACACCCGTGCCGTGATGTACACGATCACCCCGGAGTTGCTGGAGGACAGAGGAATTAGCGCCGAACGGTTCCCTGGCTCCCTGCACGCGGCGGAACACGCTGCCATCGGTCTGCTACCGCTGGTCGCGACCTGCGACCGATGGGACATCGGCGGCGTCTCCACCGCGCTCCACCCGGACACCGGACTTCCGACGGTGTTCGTCTACGACGGATACGACGGTGGTGCCGGCTTCGCGGATCGGGGACATCGAGCGATCGTCGAATGGCTGGAGGCGACGAAGGAGGCGATCACCTCGTGCGAGTGCCCGTCCGGGTGCCCGTCGTGCGTGCAGTCGCCGAAATGCGGAAACGGTAACGACCCCCTCGACAAGGACGGCGCTGTGACGGTCCTGGATGCCGTGGTGGCCGCAATTCGCCCGTCGTGATCGGCCACACGACGGCGCCGCAACTTTTGTAAGTTGTGGGCGAGTTCGACCGCTTAGCTGCACAACTTCCCGTCGGATGGTGGACTTCTCTTCAGGAGACGAGGAGAGGTGACCATGTCGACGGTGTCGCTGATCGATCACGAGGTGTCCGAGCCCCGATCCATCCGGGACCTGGTGGGCGCGCACCACTTCGCAACGTTCACCTACGAAGTCGGACGCGAGAAGATCCGCGAATTCGCCCGCGCGGTCCACGACGACCACCCCGCCCACGTCGACGATGCAGCCGGCCACGAATTGGGACACGACGGCATCATCGCGCCCGTCACGTTCGTCGCCGTCATCGGCGCAGCCGTGCTGCCGGAACTGTTCGAGAACCTCCTCATCGGTTACGGGCTGAAGGACATTCTGCACTCCGACCAGCAGATCCTGCTGCACAGAACGATTCGAACCGGCGATGTCCTGGGGAGCGACCTGTGCCTGGAATCGTTCCGCCAGGCCGGTGGCAGCGACATCATGGTCACCAGGAACGAAATCTGCGACTCGGCTGGCGAACCCGTCGTCACCACCAGAACCACGTTCGTCGCCCGGACCGACGAGCGGCGCGACAACGGCGTCACCGCCGCCGACGACGGATTCGGCAGCCTGCTCGACGGGATCATGCGCAGAGGCGGTTAGGGCACGAGTGGAGCCTGCGGGGTGACGGTCAGGGGCCTGCGCGGGCCGAGGCCATTGCATCGCGGATACCCAAGCGTCCCAGCGTCACCGAGACAGTGACTTCGACGACGACGTCCCACCCCTCGACGGTGCATGCCGACACGGATCCGCCGACGCGCTCGACGATGTCTCGGCCCGTGGCACACGCGTCCACGACGCCTCGATCGAGCGCACCGGCCGCGGCGAGGGCCCCGAGATCCGCAGCCGACTGTGCTCGGTGGCGCGCGCCGACGGCGGAACCGACGTGCACGACGGCTATCACCACCACCAGCAATGCGGTCAACGCGAACGCCGCGGTCACCGTCACGCTGCCCTTGTCCTGTGTTTGGAATCGAGCGGCTTTCATTCGGGTATCGATTCCATGACCGCCACCGCATCGGCCGAGACGGTGAGCCCCGGCAGCAGCGTGGACGATTCGACTCGAACGGTCACCATCCCGTCCTCGGTGTTCACCGACATCGTGGCTCTCGCAGGTAGCAGCGATCCCGATACGTCGTCACCTCGGGCCACGAGCCGAGCAGCTTCCCTGGCTGCATCGACGCACCGGACATGCTGCGACACGGCGGTGATCGCACCGATGCAGGTGATGACGACGGCGACGATGGAAGCGAGCGCGATGGCCGCCTCCACCGTCGCCGATCCGTCGTCGGCTACACCGAAGTGGCGAGCGCGCGATCGATGATCCCGGTCAACGCATCGACGATCGACGAGCCCGTGACCACCGTGTAGAGAATCGCACCGAACGCCGCCGCGGCGATGGTGCCGATGGCGTATTCGGCGGTGGACATCCCGTCGTCGTTCACCGCGGCGAGAATCAATCGCGTCCTGGCCTGTTGCATCACAGCTTTCATGGTCTTCCCCCTCATTGACGTCCGGACCGGCGTACCCGGTCCGGAATTCCAGTCGTGGCGTCACAGGACACCACCTCCGAGCACCGAGCTCGCCAATCCGATCACGACAGGGACGATGCCGAGACAGACGAAGGCGGGCAGGAAACACAGTCCCAGCGGCCCACTGACGAGCACTCCCGCTCGTTCGGCTTCCGCCGCCGCGGCGTCCTCGGCGCTCGCGCGCTCGGAGTCTGCCAATTCCGCGACGGCGTCGGCGAACGACGCACCCGATCGGGAGGATCGACGAGCCATGCGCGCCAACGCTTCCACCTCGGGCAGTGCACCGACTGCCTTCCACGCATCGTCCGGGTCGGCGCCGAGACCGAGCAGATCCGCTGTGGTTCGCAGAGCGGTGGACACGTCGGGTGGAGCCATCGTCGACACCGCGCGAGCCGCGGCCCCTGCCGGCAGTCCACCGGCGAGGCAGGCAGCCATCATGTCGAAACACGTTGCCACCGCATGCCGATCGACGACGGTCGTGGTCGCGCTCTTCTCGGCGACGCCGCCCTCCCCCACTACCCTCCCGAGTGCACTCCTGTCCGCCGGTGCAGTGATCAGAGCAGCTGCGGCACAGAGCATCGCAATCCCGATCATCGGCATACCTTGTCGGTGATGGCATCCGTCCACAGGAGTCCGCCGCAGACGAGTGCCGTTCCGATCACGAGGAGAATGCCGCCGAGCCCTCCTCCGAGGAGCACCGACAGTGGAGACGCTCCCATGGCCTGACCGAGGCCGACGCCCACGATCGGCAGGCACGCGAGGACGGTTCCGGTGGCGCGGGCACCTGCCAGCGATGCCTGGGTACGGTCGCGGAACCGATTACGCGCCTGCATGTCTCTGCGAGCCGCGCCGAGCAGCCGGGCCAGGGCGAGACCGTGGTCGTCGGCGATTCGCCATGCGGAGGCGACGATGGACAGTGGGCCGGAGATCGCTGCGTCCGGTACCGACAGCCCATCGTGCGCACGCCCACCCATGCGTGCGTGTCCGGAGGCGCGTTCGAACGCGATCCCCACGGTGCCGGCGCTTTCCGCCGCCGCGACAGCCGCCGCCGACGCAGGATGCGATCCGACTCCGAGTTCTCCGATGACGGTGTCCAGTGCGGCGATCAAACGTGCGGATTCGGTACGGAACTTCCTCTTCTCGGTTGCGGATCGTCGACGCTTCCACACTGTGGCCCCGACGATCACAGCGGCGAACAGTGCATGAACTCCCGCGAACCACACGAGGGCGACCGCACCGACAACCGCCGAAACTGGAACGATCGCTGCTCGGTACCGCACGGCAATCACTGGCGGAGTGCGGAGCGATCGAAGGCGAGCCTGCGGACCGGGAACGGCCAGAAGCGCAGCTACGCAGAGCAGTACGCCCACCGCGGTCACAGCGAGTCCATCCGACGGCGAATCATGTCGTCCAGGTCGGCTCTGCCACCGGCGGTACCGTCGATCGACCATGCCGGCAGCACCCCCACTCGGCCCGTCGCGTCGGGAACGAGCACAGCGATCTCCCTCAATCGCCTGCGGCCGTTGGACGATCTGTGCACGTGCAACACCACCTGAACCGCAGCGCCGAGTTGACTGTGCAGCGCATCTCGCCCCATGCCGCCGAGCGCCGCGAGCGCCTCCAACCTCGCGGGTACCTCGGCGGGAGAATTGGCGTGAATGGTGCCCGAGCCCCCGTCGTGTCCGGTGTTGAGCGCCGTCAGCAGGTCGACGACCTCAGCTCCTCGTACCTCACCCACCACCAGACGATCCGGCCTCATGCGCAGTGCCTGACGCACGAGCTGGCGCACGGTCACCTCGCCGACACCCTCGACGTTCGGCGCACGCGCCACCATCCGCACGACATGAGGATGAGACGGGGCGAGCTCGGCGGCGTCCTCGACACACACGATCCGCTCGGTTGCGTCGACCTCACCGAGAAGCGCGGCGAGCAACGTAGTTTTTCCCGCGCCCGTACCCCCGACCACCAGGAAAGCCAACCTGGCCCGCACGACAGCGCGCAGCAGCTCTAGCGCCTCCGGATCGACGGCCCCGCGCTCGGCCAGCGCTCCCAACCCCTGAGTCGCCGGCCGGAGCACCCGCAACGACAGGCACGTGCCGCCGCGCGCAACCGGTGCGAGCACGGCGTGCAGCCGGACCCCGAAGGAACCGTCACCGACCCCGGGCAGTTGACCGTCGACCCACGGTTGAGCATCGTCGAGGCGTCGGCCCGCCGACAACGCGAGCCGTTGACACAGGCGCCGCACGGCCGTCTCGTCGGCGAAACGGATTCTGCTGCGCTCCAATCCGACTCCCCGGTCCACCCACACCTCGTCCGGCGCGGTCACGAGGACGTCCGCGACAGCCGGGTCACGCAGCAGCGGCTCCAGCGGCCCGGCGCCGGTGAATTCCGTCTGCAGAGTCCGCAGTGCAGCCAACAGATCGGTGTCGCTGAGCACCCCGCCGGCCTCGATCCTGATGGCTGCAGCCACGGTCGTCGGTGTCGGTTCCTCACCCGCGCCGGCAAGCCTGCCCCGCACCCGGTCGAGAAGTTCCCCCGTCACGACGGCGCTCATGCCGCCCACCGTCCCTGCTGAGGCTTACGTGCGAACGTCTCCAGAATGTCCGACGCCGCACGACGCAGCGGCGATCGCGCCGAGAGGGTCAATCCACCACGTTCGACGCGTCGGGCAAGCCCCGGTTCGGGACGCATGCTCGCGAGCAGCGGAAGGCTCAACGCGTCGGCGATGTCGGTGCTGCGGAGCCCACCCGGGGCGGGACCTCGGACGACGATGCCGACGTTGGAGTTCCTGGCGCTCAGGTACGCCGACGCGTTCTCTGCGGCGGACACCGACGCCAACGTCGCGGTCACCACGAGCACCACGAGATCCGCCGCGTCGTGGTAGATGTCGGAATGGGATCCGATGGTGCGCGGTGCGTCGCAGACCACCAGATCGCCGATGCGTCGTCCGGCGTCGACAACCGCGGACGTCGACGCCTCGCCCTGGCCCGCGCCGGGCGTTCTGGTGGCCACGCTGCCGGCCGACAGCACCGACAGATGTCCGACGGTGGGGAGCGCACCCCGGAGCGCGTCGCCGGAGATACGACCGGCCTCGACTGTCAGCCCCGGCCAGCGGAGCCCCGGGCTGGACTCCCAGCCGAGGAGCAGGTCCATTCCGGCGCCGTACTCGTCTCCGTCCACCAACAACGTTCGGATGTCTCGTGAGGACGCGGTGAGGGCTATCGCCGCAGCAAGGGTGGACGCCCCCGCTCCCCCGGTCGCACCCGTCACCGTGATGACTCCACCGTCTCCCGCGGATTCGCCCGGCTCGGCGTTGAGCAACGCGATGAGCGCGCCGTCGTCGCTCGGCAGTTCCATGACGTCGGACGCGCCGAGCGCTGTGGCCAATTTCCAGTGATCGACGCTCGCAGCACCGGGGACGACGACGGCAACTCCCGCTCGTCGCGGTAGCGACAGGCGGACTGCTCTGCCGTCTACCAGGACGACACCGGCGTCCTCCCATTCGAGTCGCATCGAGAGCGGAGGCTTACCGACCGGTAAGTTCCGATCTAACACAACACAATCCGCCGCGGCTGCTACCCGCAGAACTTCTGCTCGCAGGGCAGCATCATCGGTCAGCAGCAAGCACGGTCGAGTGCGTCTCGTCCCGGTTCGGTCGGTGTCCATGGCCAGAAGCTTGAACGCGGAATCGGCTCGCCACCAGGGGGCGGTGCGCGATTGTGGATGAATCGGGGGGTTGTGGATGAATTACTGGACACCCGTACCAGATTTCTTGCCCCGAACAGAGGACGACCCTCGCCAGGGGGGGAGGAGGCGAGGGTCGTCGGGTTCAGCCCCGGGGGGTCGGGCTGAACACGTCCGAGCTAGTCGGACTGCACCGATACTACACCCGCATCACGTGCCCTTTGCAAGTTCAACATTCGCCGAAATCCGGTACCGACCAGTAGCCCTGACACCCACCCGACCACTACGGACTCCCCTCCCGTCACCTGGGTCGTTCCTGCAGGCTCCACTCCCGTCACCTGGGTCGTTCCTGCAGGCTCCCCTCCCGTCACCTGGGTCGTTCCTGCAGGCTCCACTCCCGTCACCTGGGCCCTCTATCCTTCACAGTGTGACCACCAGCGCCCGTATCGACGACGCCGAATCCACTCGTCCTGCCGGAAGAATTGCCGCGTTCTTCGACTTGGACAAGACAATTATCGCCAAGTCGAGCACGCTTGCGTTCAGCAAACCGTTCTTCGATCAGGGGCTGATAAACAGACGCGCCGTACTGAAGAGCAGCTACGCACAGTTTCTTTTTCTGCTCTCCGGCGCCGACCACGATCAGATGGAACGGATGCGCGCTCATATCGCAGCGATGTGCGCGGGTTGGGACGTGGAACAAGTCCGTTCGATCGTTGCAGAGACGTTGCACGACATAGTCGATCCACTCGTCTTCGCCGAAGCCGCCGATCTCATCGCGGATCACAAACTGCGCGGACACGATGTCGTCGTCGTGTCCGCATCCGGCGAGGAGATCGTCAGGCCGATCGCCGAGGCACTCGGCGCGGACATCTCCACGGCCACCAAGATGGAAGTCGAGGACGGCCGCTACAACGGGACCGTCGAGTTCTACTGCTACGGCGAGGGCAAGGTGGAGGCGATGGAGTCTCTCGCCCAGTCCCGAAACTACGATCTGTCACAGTGTTTCGCGTATTCGGACTCCATCACGGACCTGCCGATGCTGGGCGCCGTCGGACACCCGACAGCAGTCAACCCGGACCGGGCGCTACGCAAGGAAGCCGCTGCCGCGGGATGGCCGATTCTGACGTTCTCCAACCCGGTGTCTCTACGATCACGCATCCAGAAACCATCTGGAACAACCGTAGCGGCAAGTGCCGCAGTAGGTTTCAGCGCTCTGGCCGCCGGCGCGATCACCTACGGACTACTCCGCAGAAAACGATGACCTCTACCCCTTGATGTGAGCGGCGCCACAGGGTACAAATGACGTACGGAAGAACGGAAGGCCAAGTTCGAACCGGAAGAGAAGGTTCGTTTCTCCCGACCGCGATTCCCAGCACGGACATCAGGCACCCACGCGGAGCGCGCCGCTGACAGGGCAGAAGCGCTGTGGGCCTGCGAGTTTCGGGAAGCAGCAGCAAGAACCCTGCACCGGTTGCAGGGATGACCTCCTACTTCACCGGATCGTCGCCGAGGCCTCGCGATCACAGAATCGCCACAGCCCACCTTTGCACGCTTGGTAACCGGTTAGTCCGTGCTAAGGGGCGGCGAAGTCGACTTCGGTCGACGACGCCGCCCTTTTGGGGTTTCTACTGGCCTGCGGAGCCGGCGGCCTCCGCAATCGACGTCGCCTCCGCCGCGCCTGCTTCGAGAGCGCCGCAGCAATAGATGATCCAGCTCCCGACACCCGTCGCCGAGCCGGACGCGAAACCGTCGGCGCCGTCGCGATACGCCTGCGAACGTCGCATCCAGCTGACCTCGGGCACCCCGAGGTTGTGCGGATCGAGACCGGACGACGCCGCGACCAATCTCGACGCTGCGCGGGCGACCACACCATCGGCGGTTCCGAACGGCTTCAACGTCAGCAGCTCACCGTGCACTATCGCCGCGACGACGGGCGCAGGAGCGGACGTACCCCCGGTGACGAGCTGGGCGAGAAGATCCAACCGATTCCCGACGCCGTCGCGTGGCCGCCCGAGCAGTGCGTCGTCGTCGACGAGGTCGGCCGCAGCGAGCAGGTGCAGCCGTGCGAGTGCTTGCAGCGGTGCCCGCTTCCACACCGGCAGCATGTTCTGCAGCGCGTCGCCGTCGAGCGCGGACCCGACGCGCAAGCACCCGGCCAGAATGGGATCGCCGTCCTCGCCTGCACGGGGGAAGTCCATCGTGCCACCGTCGAGCACGGACGACGACCGAGCGGCGCGGACAGCGGCCTCCGCCGCGGTCGCCGGCCAACCCCGGCGGTTGGCCTTGTGTCGGTGAACAGCGCCGAGAGCATCACGCGCGCGCTCGGCGGCGTCGACGATTCCCGGTAGCTCGAGCAGCGGTGCAAGTGGATCGGTCACGAGTGACGACGGTACCCGCGTGCTCTTCTCACCGGCACCGCACCACCGTGCGCTCACGACCGGGACGTCGGCGGTGAACGCACGGTGGTGTGAGTGAACAGGAGGGTCAGGCTCCGAGCTGAATGGATCCACCCGGAATAGCGGCGAGCAGCCGCTGCGTGTACTCCTCCTTGGGATTGTCGAAGACCTCGTCGGTCTTCGCTGCTTCGACGATTTCACCCGAGCGCATGACGAGGACGTCGTCGGCGATCTGCCGGACGACGGCGAGGTCGTGCGTGATGAACAGGTACGTCAGTCCCAGTTCTGCCTGCAGATCGTTCAACAGGGACAGGATCTGAGCCTGGACGAGTACGTCGAGAGCCGACACCGCCTCGTCGCAGATGACCACCTCGGGCTGAAGCGCGAGTGCACGGGCAATGGCCACACGTTGACGCTGACCACCGGACAACTCGTTGGGGAACCGCCGCATGACCGAGGCCGGCAGCGACACCTTGTCCAGCAGATCCCGCACCCGAGCTTCGCGCTCCTTCTTGGTGCCGACGCTGTGGGTGCGCAGCGGCTCCTCGATGGTGCGGAAGATCGAGTACATCGGATCCAGTGAGCCGTAGGGGTTCTGGAAGATCGGCTGGACCCGGCGCCGGAACGCGAATGCATCCTTGTTGGACAGCCCGGCGACGTCGCGGCCGTCGAACTTCACCGTTCCTTCGGTCGGCTCGAGCAAGCCGAGAACCATCTGCGCCACAGTCGATTTACCGGACCCGGACTCGCCGACGATGGCCGTCGTCGTACCGCGTTCGACAGTGAAGGACACGTCCTTGACAGCGGTGAAGAGCGTCGATTTGAACGGGCTGCCGCCGCGCAGCTTGAACTGCTTGGTCAGATGATCGACCACCAGCACGGTGTCCTTGGCGGGCTCGAAGGCACTGTCGTGCTCCTCGGCGACGACCTCCCCGGCAACCTCCTTGGCTTGCTCGACGATCTCCTTGCGCACCGCCGACGACTTCAGCCGCTGCGACGCCAGCGACGGTGCCGCCGCGACCAGCTTCTTCGTGTACGGGTGCTGCGGATTCTGCAGAATCTCCAGTGCCGGACCGGATTCGACGATCCGGCCCTTGCTCATGACCACCAGGTGCTCGGCGCGCTCGGCAGCAAGACCGAGATCGTGCGTGATGAGCAGAACCGCAGTTCCGAGTTCCTTCGTCAGACCTTCGAGATGGTCGAGAATCTGACGCTGCACGGTGACGTCGAGCGCGGACGTCGGCTCGTCGGCGATGAGCAGTTTCGGCCGGGCGGACAAGCCGATCGCGATGAGTGCACGCTGACGCATACCACCGGAGAACTCGTGCGGATACTGATTGACACGCTTCGCCGAGTCCGTCAGGCCTGCTTCGTCGAGCAGTTCGATCGCCCGAGCCTTCGCGGCCTTGCCTTTGGCAATGTTGTTGGCCGCCAACGCCTCCTCGATCTGGAAACCGATCTTCCACACCGGGTTGAGGTTGGACATCGGGTCCTGAGGAACCAGCCCGATCTGACTGCCGCGTACCTCGACGAAGTCCTTCTCCTTGGCCGTGGCCAGGTCCTTGCCGTCGAACAGGATCTCGCCGCCGGTCACCTTGCCGGTGCCGGGCAACAGATTGATGATGGCGTGCGCCGTCGTCGACTTACCGGATCCCGATTCGCCGACGATGGCCACGGTCTGGCCGGGATAGACCGTCAAGCTGACACCTCGAACTGCCGGTACCGGACCGGAATTCGACTGGAAGGACACCTCGAGGTTCTTGATGTCGAGCAGAGGCTGCTCTGCTCTGCCTGGATCAGTGGTCATCGCGTCGTCTTTCGTACGTTCGCTCATCGCTTACGGGCCTTCGGGTCGAGAGCGTCGCGCAACGCGTCGCCCATCATGATGAAGCCCAGCACGGTGATTGCCAGTGCCGCTGCGGGATAGAACAGAATCGTCGATCCCTGACGCAGGGTGACCTGCGCGGCACTGATGTCGCCGCCCCAGGACACCTCGGTCGGGGGAAGCCCGATACCCAGGAAGGACAGCGTGGCTTCGGCAACGATGAAGGTACCGAGCGAGATCGTCGTGATGACGATGATCGGAGCCATCGAGTTCGGGAGGACGTGCCGAATCAGGGTGCGCACCTTGGAGACTCCCAATGCACGGGAGGCCATGACGTAGTCGTTGTTCTTCGCCGACAGCACGGCGCCACGCGTGATGCGGGCCATCTGCGGCCAACCGAACAGTGCGAGAACGAGAATCACGGTCCAGATGGTGCGATCGGTGAAGAGCTGCATGAGCACGATGGCAGCGAGGATCAGCGGGACACCGAAGAAGATGTCTGTGAGACGGGACAGCAGCGAATCCGCCCAGCCGCCGTAGAAGCCGGCGAACGCACCGAACAGCACGCCGATGACCAGAACGAGGAAGGTGACTCCGACACCGGTCAGCACCGACGCGCGTGCGCCGTAGATGGTGCGTGCGTAGATGTCACAGCCCTGCCGGTCGAATCCGAAGATGTGGCCGGACTGCGGTCCCTGCATGCTGAAGTCCAGGTTGCAGTACCTGGGGTCGGCGCTGGTGAACAGCGACGGGAACGCAGCGACGACGATGACGGCCAGAATGATGAGAGCCGAGACGATGAAGATCGGACGCTTGCGCAGGCTCACCCACGCGTCCTTCCAGATGCTGGCGGGCGCCTCGTCGATGTTCACCGCATCGGTCTGACTGACGTCGATGACCTCGTCTTGTTCGACGAATCGCGCTTGCCGCACGGAGCGGTCGTTCGAAGATGTGGACTCAGGCATAACGGATCCTTGGGTCGAGCGCTGCGTAGAGGAGATCGACGACGAGGTTCGCGATCAGGTAGACGACGATCAGGACGGTCACGAAGGACACCACCGTCGGCGCCTCACCTCGGATGACCGCCTGGTAGATCGTGCCGCCGACGCCGTTGATGTTGAAGATTCCCTCGGTGATGATCGCGCCGCCCATCAGAGCAGCGAGGTCCGCGCCGAGGAACGTGACGACCGGGATGAGCGAGTTACGCAAGACGTGCACGTTCACGACACGGCTGCGGGACAGGCCCTTGGCCGTCGACGTGCGCACGAAGTCCGCACTCAGGTTCTCCGCGACCGAGGTTCGCGTCAGGCGCACCACGTACGCGAAGGACACGGCACCGAGCACGAATGCCGGGAGCAGCAGATTCTTGAAACTGGTGTTGCCACCGACCGTCGGCGGGACGATGCCCCATTTGATGCCGATGAAGAACTGCGCCAGGAAGCCGATGACGAAGATCGGCACGGCGATGATGACGAGGCTGACGATCAGCACGGTCGAGTCGAACAGCTTGCCCTTGCGAAGACCGGCGATCAGACCGAAGCCGATACCGAAGACACCCTCGATGACGAGAGCCATCGCGGCGAGCTTGGCGGTGATCGGAAATGCCTGCACGAGAACTTCGCTGACGGGACGGCCGGAGAACGACATTCCGAAGTCGAAGGTGAAGATGCCCTTCAGGTACAGCAGGTACTGGACGATGAACGGCTGGTCGAGGTTGTAGCGAGCCCGCAGCTGATCGGCGACGGCGGGGCTGATGGCCTTGTCACCTGCGAGTGCGGCAATGGGGTCTCCTGGAAGCAAGAAGACCATGGCGTAGATCAGGAATGTCGCCCCGATGAAAACGGGGATCATCTGAAGTAATCGGCGTCCGATGTACCAGAGCATCGGATCACCTCCTTTGGAGGAAGGTGGACGTCACCGAGAAGGCCGGGGCGTCGAAAAGTAGTGAGGGGGCAAGCACACGAGCAGGGCGGTAGGTGAAAGACCTACCGCCCTGCTCGGTCTCATGGAGCTGAAGAAGAGAAGATCAGTTCTTCTCGATCTCGTTGTAGATCGGGATACCGTCCCAGCCGATCTTCACGTTGGTCACGTTCTCGGACCAGCCGCTGGCTGCGTTGCGGTACCAGTTCGGCACTGCGGGAAGGTCGTTCAGCAGGATCGACTGAGCCTGGTTGACCAGTTCCTGCGCCTTGTCCTTGTCCGTCTCACCTGCGGACTCGCGGAGCAGACGGTCGAACTCGGGGTTGGAGTAGTCACCGTCGTTGGAGCTGCCGCCGGTCTGGTAGTTCTGCGCCAGGAAGCCGTACTGCTGCGGGTAGTCACCCTGCCAGCCCGAGCGGAACGCCGTCGGGATGGTGCGGTTGGTGGCCTCGGTACGCAGCTGAGCGAACGTCGGGTACGGAGCACCCTGCGCCTCGATGCCGAGCGTGTTGCGGATGCTGTTGGTGACAGCGTCGACCCATTCCTGGTGTCCACCATCGGAGTTGTACGCGATGGCGAAGGTGCCGGTCCACGGTGCGATGGCGTCGGCCTGAGCCCACAGAGCCTTCGCGGCCTCGGGGTCGTACTCCACGTTGGACTCGTTCTCGAGCGAATCCGTCCAGCCCTCGATGGCCGGGCTGGTGTAGTCCTTGGCCGGGGTACGCGTGTTGTTGAAGATCTGCTCGGTGATCTGATCGCGGTTGATCGCCTTGGAGATTGCCTGACGACGCAGAACGCCTTCCTCGCCGCCGAAGTGTGCGAGACGCGACGGGATGGTGAACGTCTCGATGCTGGCGGACGGCTGGTTGACCGTGCGGCCGGGCAGATCGGTCTCGAACGTGGTGACGGCCGAGGACGGCACGTTGTCGAGGACGTCGACGTTGTTCGACAGCAGATCCGTGTAGGCGGTGTCCAGGTTGCTGTAGAGGATGAAGCTGACACCACCGTTGGCGGGCTTACGGTTTCCGTCGTAGTCCGGGTTGGTGATCAGGTCGATGCGGACGTTGTGCTGCCACGCACCTTCGGAGGCGAACTTGTACGGTCCGTTGCCGATGGGGTTCTCGCCGAATGCCGCGATGTCGTCGTATGCGACCTCGGGAAGCGGGTAGTACGCGGCGAATCCGAGACGATCGGGGAATGCTGCCTCGGGCTGCTTGAGCTCGATGGTGAACGTCTTGTCGTCGACGACCTTCAGTCCGGACATGGTCTGGACGGTCGGGTTCTCGGCGGCGACCTCGTCGTAGCCCTGAATCGGGTCGAAGAACGATCCCTGCAGCTGCGCGTTGGTGGACAGCGCGCCGTAGTTCCAGGCGTCGACGAAGGAGTTGGAGGTGACGGGGGTTCCGTCGGTGAACGTCCATCCGTCCTTCAACGTGATGGTGTAGTTCTGACCGTCGGTGGTGTCGATGGACTCGGCCACCTCGTTCTGCACACCACCCTCGGGCGTGTACGAGACCAGGCCGGCGAAGATCGAGTCGACGACTCGGCCACCGGTGTTCTCGCTGGTATTCGTAGGAACAAGCGGGTTCTGGGGCTCGCCACTCCAGGCGTTGATGATCGCTGAGCCGTCTCCCGACCCTCCGCTGCTCGTCGAGTCACCGGACGAGCACGCCGTGACCAGCGCCGCTGATACGACAACCGCTACCGCAGCTGTCGCAATGCGTGTTCTACGCAAGACAAATCCTCTCTTCGGTCGATCACGGGTTCGCCGTGATCTTCTCCCCACGGGCGTCACGCCCACGGGGTTCTGTGGGGCGACCGCCGGCCACATCCTTTAGTGCGGGGTGGCAACGATCTCAATACCGCAGACTTTAGACACATCCTGAAACGAACATGTGAACTCCCCCAGTTTTTGCTGACTCTCGAGTAAGCACGAAACACGATCGAAACTTTTCGGCAAGTCATTTCCCACCGCTCGAGAGCCCCTCCGAACGGGCAGGCCCGACGGATCAGTCCTGAATACCGTCCGTCGCGGAAAACCGACCGATCACCGCAGATCAGAGGGTTGCACGCCGCTGCAACGATGCGACCGCCCTCACATGTGACTACCCTCACAAGGGCTGCCTGTGATGGCATCGAGCGCCTTACGCGGACGACGAAAGCGAGCAATCAGAGATGACGACCAGTACCCCTGAAGCCACTGAGAACGGCGCCGGGGAGACCTACCCGCCTTCGGCCGAGTTCGCGGCTCAGGCCAACGCGACGGCCGACCTCTACGACGACGCCGAGAAGGACCGACTGGCGTTCTGGGCCGAACAAGCGCGCCGGCTGCACTGGCACACCCCGTTCACCGAGGTACTCGACTGGTCCGATGCACCCGTCGCCAAGTGGTTCGGCGACGGCGAACTCAACGTCGCCTACAACTGCGTCGACCGCCACGTCCTCGACGGCCACGGTGACCAGGTCGCCATCCACTGGGAAGGTGAACCGGGCGACAGCCGCGACGTCACCTACTCCGATCTGCTCGCCGAGGTCTCCCAGGCCGCGAACACCCTCACCGACCTCGGTCTCGTCGCCGGCGACCGCGTCGCGATCTACATGCCGATGATCCCCGAGGCCATCGTCTCCATCCTCGCGTGCGCACGCCTCGGCCTCACACACTCCGTCGTCTTCGCCGGATTCTCCGCCACCGCACTGCGCTCACGCATCGACGACGCCGAAGCCAAACTCGTCATCACCACCGACGGCCAGTGGCGACGCGGCAAGCCCGCGCCCATCAAAGAGACCGTCGACCACGCCGTCGACGGGGCAGCCTCGATCGAGCATGTGCTCGTCGTCAAGCGCACCGACTCCGAGGTGGACTGGACCGAGGGCCGCGACCTGTGGTGGCACGAGAGCGTCGCGCAGGCATCGACAGAGCACGAGGCGCAGCCGTTCCCGGCCGAACACCCACTGTTCATCCTCTACACCTCCGGCACCACCGGTAAGCCCAAGGGCATCATCCACACCTCCGGCGGATACCTGACGCAGACCTCCTACACCCACCACAACGTCTTCGACCACAAAGCAGGCAAGGACGTCTACTGGTGCACCGCCGACATCGGCTGGGTCACCGGGCACTCCTACATCGTCTACGGCCCCCTCTCCAACCGCGCCACCCAGGTCGTCTACGAGGGAACCCCCAACTCCCCCGACGAGCACCGGCATTGGAACGTCATCGAGAAGTACAAGGTCTCGATCTACTACACCTCCCCCACCCTCGTGCGCACGTTCATGAAGTGGGGCAAGGAAATCCCCGAAGCACACGACCTCACGAGCGTCCGCCTGCTCGGATCCGTCGGCGAACCCATCAACCCCGAAGCATGGCGATGGTTCCGCGACGTCGTCGGCGGCGGCACCGCCCCCATCGTCGACACGTGGTGGCAGACCGAGACCGGGGCCATCATGATCTCCCCGCTCCCCGGCGTCACCTCCACCAAACCCGGATCGGCGATGACCCCACTACCGGGCATCTCCGCCAAGATCGTCGACGACGACGCCAAGCCACTGGGCAACGGCGGCAACGGATACCTCGTCCTCGACCAGCCGTGGCCGTCGATGCTGCGCGGCATCTGGGGCGACATGGAACGGTACAAGGACACCTACTGGTCCCGCTACGCCGAAGAAGGCTGGTACTTCGCCGGTGACGGCGCCAAGTACGACGACGACGGCGCCCTGTGGGTCCTCGGCCGCGTCGACGACGTCATGAACGTCTCCGGCCACCGCATCTCCACCAGCGAAGTCGAATCGGCACTCGTCAGCCACCACGGCGTCGCCGAAGCAGCCGTCGTCGGAGCCGCCGACGAGACCACCGGCCAGGGCATCGTCGCGTTCGTCATCCTGCGTGCCGGAGTGGACAACACCGGCGACGAACTCATCGCCGAGCTCAAAGCACAGGTGTCGAAGGAGATCTCACCGATCGCCAAGCCACGCGAGATCTCCATCGTCCCCGAACTACCCAAGACCCGCTCCGGCAAGATCATGCGACGCCTCCTGCGCGACGTCGCCGAAGGCCGCGACCTGGGCGACACCTCCACCCTCGTCGACCCCAAGGTCTTCGAGGCAATCAAGAAGGGCCGCTGACACTTTCGCTTTCAAATGGGTCACTCCGCAGGCTCCGCTCCTGCAAAATACCCCCGAGTTGTGCGTCCAGGACTCCTGGAACCGCACATCTCGGGGGTATTTTCGTCAGTCGAGCGTTACACGTTCTCGAGCTGCTGGTCCCTGGTTTCCTTCATCACGATCAGCGAGATCAGGGTCAGTGCAGCAACGATGGCCAGGTACACCCCGACCCATCCCACGCCGTAGCTCGAGACCAGCCAGGTGGCGATGAACGGTGCCACTGCGGCACCGAGGATCGAGCTGGTGTTGTACGAGATTCCCGAACCGGTGTACCGCACGTTCGTCGGGAACAGCTCGGGCAGAACAGCACTCATCGGGCCGAAGGTGAGACCCATCAGGCCGAGACCGACGCACATGAAGACCAGCATGCGTCCGGCCGACGCGTTCTCCGGCGCCGCGAACCAGTGGAACGACAGACCGAACACGACGATCGCCGCGGTGATGACGATCAAGGTGGGTCGACGGCCGTACTTGTCGGCGAGGATGCCTGCCACCGGAATCAGGGCTGCGAAGAACAGCACCGCGATCAGCTGCAGCTCGAGGAAATCGGTGTAGGCGATGGTGATCTTCGGACCGTTCACGTCGGAGACCTTGCCGGTTCCGTAGCTGACGACCCACGTGGTCATGATGTAGAACAGCGTGTACGTCGCCAGCATCACGAACGTGCCGATGATCAGCTGACGCCAGCTCGTCTTGAAGACCTCGGCCAGCGGGGTCTTGACCTTCTGTCCGCGCTCGACGGCGAGCTTGAACACCGGGGTCTCCTCCAGCTTCAACCGCACGTACAGGCCGATGATGACCATGATCGCGCTCAGCAGGAACGGGATTCGCCACCCCCACGTCAGGAAGGCATGGTCGCTGCCGGACACCGCGGCGTCGTACCCGGTGAGGATGACGATCAGCAGGAAGATGCCGTTGGCGAAGAAGAATCCGATCGGCGCACCCAGCTGCGGGTACATCGCAGCCCAGGCGCGCTTGCCCGGCTTCGCCGTCTCCGTCGCGAGCAGCGCAGCGCCACTCCACTCGCCGCCCAGACCGACACCCTGCGCGAAACGCATGAGGGCCAGCAGAGCAGGCGCGATGATGCCGACGGAGTCGTACGTCGGCAGCAGACCGATCAGGAACGTCGCGACACCCATCGTCAGCAGCGAGCCGACGAGGGTCGCCTTCCGCCCGATGCGGTCACCGAAATGGCCGAACAGAATGGACCCGATGGGACGCGCGACGAACGCGAGCCCGAACGTCGCGAACGACGCGAGCAACGCCGTCGTGTCGTTCCCGGCCGGGAAGAACAGCTTGGGGAAAACGAGAACCGCGGCGGTCGCGTAGATGTAGAAGTCGAAGAACTCGATCGACGTTCCGACCATCGAAGCCACGACGATACGAGACCGTGGTACCTCCGGGGCCGCCGCTACAGAGCCGTCACCTGGGACGGCCGGGGAAGTACTCACTGCCTGCGCTCCTGCGATTGCACTCGATATATGGGGGTATGTACAACTGGGAAGTTACCTGACAGCAACCTGAGAATTTCAGCGGATGCGTCGTTCCTGCAGCCACGACGCGTACGACCATGGGTCGGCACTAGTGTTAGGGCCGCAAGAACCAAACGATGCACCAGCAAGTGGAGGGGTCGAGAAGTTGAGCGATACCAATCGCGGCCAAGGCACCATTGCCAACGGCAAGAACGGCTACCCGGACGGGGTGCCGAACACCATCTCGTCCATCCCGTTGTCGGACGTCGACTACCGCGCGCCCGGCACCGGCAGCATCGGCAACCTGGTCAAGGACGCGACGACGCAGGTGTCGACGCTGGTGCGCGCCGAGGTCGAGCTGGCCAAGGCCGAGGTCACCGGTGAGATCAAGAAGGGTCTGCAGGGCAGCCTGTTCTTCCTGCTCGCGCTCGCGGTTCTGATCTTCAGTGCGTTCTTCTTCTTCTTCTTCGCCGCGGAGACGCTCGACATCTGGCTGCCCAGGTGGGCCGCGTTCCTGATCGTCTTCGTGTTCATGCTGCTCGTCGCCGCACTGTTCGGCTTCCTCGGCTACCTGCGCGTCAAGAAGCTGCGCAAGCCCGAGAAGACCATCGACTCGCTCAAGCAGGCGTCGACGGTGCTGCCGAACCAGCACGAGAGCACTCCCGGCATCCCCGGTTACAAGAAGTAGCGGCGGCACGCACCGAACATGAGCCAGCCCGACCCGTCGACGGTGCGTTTCGCCGGCCCCTGGACGCACCGGGACGTACATGCCAACGGCATCCGCTTCCACGTCGTCGAGGCAGCTGATTCACCTGCCGACGGCCCTCTCGTGGTGCTGCTGCACGGCTTCGCCGACTTCTGGTGGTCCTGGCGTCACCAGCTCACGTCGCTGACCGAAGCCGGCTACCGCGCAGTCGCCGTCGACCTACGCGGATATGGGGACAGCGACAAGCCACCCCGCGGATACGACGGATGGACGCTGGCGGGCGACGTCGTCGGCCTCATCAGGGCTCTCGGTCATTCGCGGGCTGCACTCGTCGGGCACGCCGACGGCGGACTCGTGTGCTGGGCCACGGCCGCGTTGCACCCCAGGATGGTGAGCGCGATCGGCCTGGTCGGGTCGCCGCACCCCATCGCGCTACGTCGGTCGGTACTTCGCGACAAGGCACAGCGACGAGCCCTTCTGCCGTTCTTTCTGCGCTATCAAGTGCCTCTCGTGCCGGAGCGTTCCCTGACGAAGAAGAACGGCGAGGCCGTCGAACAGCTGTTCAGGTCGCGGACCAGCCCTGCCTGGCAGGGCACCGAGGAATGCACCGACGCCGTGACCCAGCTGCGGTCCGCGATCCGCATCGCCGGTGCCGCGCACTGTGCGCTGGAATATCAGCGGTGGGCGTTCCGCAGCCAGTTCCGCGGCGACGGCCGTCGTTTCATGAAGGCGATGGACACGTCGCTGGACATCCCCGCGCTGCAGATTCGCGGCGAACTGGACCCGTACGTCCTGGCCCGCACCGTCCACGGCGACGTCGGATGGGCACCGCAGCGGCGTCTGCACACCGTTCTCGGCGCCGGTCACTATGCGCACCAGGAGTCGCCCGGTGAGGTCACCGATCAGCTGAAGGAGCTCCTGGAGTCGTCCGGCGTCCGCTGACCCCGCATAAGTACTCACATGCGGCGGAGCCGCATCAGACGATGCACGCTCCCGTACCCACCGGCACCGGGGCGTTCATACTCTGCGCGAGTTCGTCGGCAATCTCGGCTGCGGTCAACACGAATCCGGTGTCTGGGTCGTCCACGGCAGCGCCGAAGACCAAGCCCAGAACCTGCCCGTCCTCGGTGACGAGCGGGCCACCGGAGTTGCCCTGCCGGACGGTGCCGCGGACGGTGTACACCTGACGCTCGACGGTTCCGGTGCGGTAGATGTCCGGGCCGTTGAGGTTGAGCATCTCGCGCACCCGCGCCGGGCTGGCCGTGTAAGGACCGCCGCCCGGGTAGCCGAGAACGATCGCGCTCTCGCCGGACACCGCAGGATCGGGAGCGAAGTTCAGAACCGGCGCCTGCAGCCCGGGCACGCGAAGGATCGCCACGTCCTCCTCGGGATCGAACAGGACGACGTCGGCATCGAGGACGGTACCGAGCGAGTCGACGGTGACTCCGTCGGTGCCCGCGACCACGTGGGCGTTGGTCATCACCAGTTCCGGCGCGACGACGAATCCCGATCCTTCGAGCGCTTTCTGGCAGCTCGGCGCGACACCGCTGATCTTCAGCACACTCTCGTGCAGCTGGTCCACGACGGGGCTGGCCTGCAGAGCCGGATCGGGTACGTCGACGTTCGCTACCGGGGTGCGGCCGAACGGTCCGATGACGTCGGGCAGACCCGACGTGTCGAGCAGTGCGGAGAACTCCTTGGGGACCTCGCGAAGCCACCCGGGCGCGACGTCGTCTACCTTTCCGAGCACCGTCGATCCGCGCACGGCACTGGCTACCTCCGGTTGCGACGACGACGTCAGCGGGATGGCGAGCAACCACGCCGCCGCGAGCACCGCAACGGCCTGCAGCCCAGCGCCGACGACGCTGTCCACCGATCGTGCTCCGCGAGAATGCATTCCGCTGCGCAACGCCCGGCCCAACACCATTCCCGACACTTCACCGACGATCACCAGCACAACGATCAGCGCGATCCCGACGAGCACACGCATACGTGACCCGTCCACGTGAATCAACACGTGGGGGGCGATCAGGATGCCCGCGACCGCGCCGAGCACCACACCCAGAAACGCCATCGCCGACGCCACCGCGCCCTGCCGCCATCCCGAGGATGCCGCCACCAGGGCGACACCGAGGACGATGATGTCGACCCATGTCGAACCGGTCACTGGTCCAGACCCTCCCCTACTGTGGCCAAACTCGTCTCCAGATCACGGATGTCGTCGGTGTCCCAGTCCAGTTCCCACCCGGACACCGCGAGCAGGCCTGCCAGAATACCGCCGGTGAAGCCCCACACCAGCATCCCGTCGACCGCGAATGCGGGGCCTTGATATCCCGCCGGGTGTCGGACCTGGAATCGGTTGTCGGGATCGATCAACGACCGGATGGGCACTCGCACCACCCGGGCGGCCTCGGCGGTGTCCACGACGCCGACCTCGCTGGGGTTGCGCCAGTACGCGAGCACCGGGACGACGTCGAACCTCGACGGCGGCACGTAGATGCCGGGCAGGGTGGCGAGCGGCTCGACGCCTCCCGGGTCGAGGCCGGTCTCCTCGACCGCTTCGCGCAGAGCCGTCGCGACCGGCGAATCGTCCTCGGGATCGGTGGCCCCTCCCGGGAAAGCCACCTGACCACTGTGTTGACGCAACGTCGCTGCTCGCTGAGTCAGAAGCACGTCCGCATCGGCAGGCACTCCGCCCTGCGCCGTCGGGTCCGCATCCTCCGAACCACCGAACAGCACCAACACCGATGCCGCACGCACGATCGCGCCGTCGGGCGCCGTACGTTCGAGCACCGGATTGGTACCCGTCGTGTCGATCAAGCCTCGTTCGCCACTCGCTGCGTCGACGACTTTCCTCAACCACTGCGGAGTCATCGGCTGATTCCGAGCCCCGCGGACACGGCGTCGTCGATCTCCTGAACACTGTCGAACGGTTGTGGCAGCACCTCGGCGACATTGCCATCCGCGCCCACGAGAATCGACACGGGGAGCACATTCGGTGCGCCGACCGCTGCTGCTATGCGCCCTGCCCCGTCCTGCACACCCGGCAACGTCACCCCGTAATCGGCGAGCTTCGTCAGCCCGTTCGACTCGTTCCGGTCCTGGTGCACGGTCAACACCGTGACCCGTCCCTGCATCTGCGACGCGTACTCCTGCAGATGCGGCAACTCCTGCGCGCACGGACCGCACCAGTACGCCCACAGGTTGATCAACGTCGGAGCCCCCGCGAGAGCGCGGCCCAGATCCACCTGCGAACCGTCACCGATGCACTCGAGCACGATCCCGGCCAACGGACCGGACGAGTCGTTCTCGGCGGACGGCGCCGGGCAACTCTGCAACCCGGCACGCTCACGCAGCGGGGCAAGCGCCTCGGCGGTGTCCGCGGACCGCCGCTCCTCGACGACCGGCGCACCCTGCCCGGGCATCCCCGTCACCGGCTCCGGATCGTCGCCGCGCGGCCAGATCGCGTAGACCAACGCCACGACCACCAGCAACGCCGCCAACGACCACCTCGCCGCAGACCCCGTCACCGCGGCCCCCCACCAGATCGTTCCGCAGACTCTGGCTCCACTCCTGCTTCATGGGGTCGTTCCGCAGGCTCCACTCCTGCTTCACCGGGTCGTTCCGCAGGCTCCACTCCTGCTTCATGGGGTCGTTCCGCAGGCTCCACTCCTGCCAACTCGAGGAGGTGGTCCGTTTCCGGGCCCTTCACGAGCGCCGCTGCCTCCACCTTGTCGGTCGGGCCGAGGCCGTAGGAAGGACAGTCCTTGGCGAGGACGCAGACACCGCACGCGGGCTTGCGGGCGTGGCACACGCGGCGTCCGTGGAAGATCACGCGGTGGCTGAGCAGTGTCCATTCCTTGCGCTCTATCAGCGCGCCGACGGCATGCTCGACTTTCACCGGGTCCTCCGCGTCGGTCCACTGCCACCGTCGGACGAGTCGGCCGAAGTGGGTGTCGACGGTGATCCCCGGTACGTCGAACGCGTTCCCCAGCACGACGTTTGCGGTCTTTCGTCCGATTCCGGGGAGCGTGACGAGGTCCTTCAAGCGAGCCGGGACCTGACCGTCGAACTTCTCCAGCAGGGCGGATCCGAGTCCGATCAGCGAGTTCGCCTTGTTTCGGTAGAAGCCGGTGGTGCGGATGTACTCCTCGAGTTCCGTTCTGTCGGCTTCGGCGTAATCCTTGGCAGTGCGATATCTCACGAATAGCGCCGGAGTGACCATGTTGACGCGTTTGTCGGTGCACTGCGCCGACAGAATGGTGGCGACGGCCAGTTCGAGGGGGTTGGTGAAGTCGAGTTCGCAGTAGACGTGCGGAAACGCGACGGCGAGCTCTCGGTTCATTCGTCGCGCTCGGCGTTTGAGCCCCAATGCGGTCTCTTCGCGTTTGCGCACGTCGAGCGCCGACGGAGCTGTCGATTTCACTCCACAACTGTACGGACAAGAATCTGCAACGAATCGGCCCTGTGTTCTTATCGAGACCTTTTCGGTGTTTACTGCTCGGTATGCAAGGACTCGCCGTAGTGCTCTTCCCTGTGCTCCTGATGTTGTTCGCCCTCGCCATGGAGCGCGTGGAGTTCCGCTTGAGCAAGCTCGGTGTCCGCGAACAAGAAGTGCAGGAGTTCCTCGATCAGGCCAGCACCTCCGAGGTCGCGACCCTCGCGAACGAGGGCATGCCGCACGCTCTCGCTCGCTTCAACAGCCGCAAGCGTCGTACCCCGGCTTCCGAGGAACTCGCGGATCAGCGCGCAAGCTGAGCCCGATATGTCGCATTTCCGATGAACAGCGGCTGAACAATTCGTTTAGTTCACAACCTTCACGGCACGTCGGTGGTGCCGATCACTCGTTATCCATCTCGGCGAAGTAGACTTCACCGAGATAATTGTCATGTTTGATTACTGACGTGAGCTCGTCGAGCCTCAGGCTCGCCGGGAGCACGTAAGCGAGAAACGCCTTTCGTCGACGCGGGTGACCACGCCGGCGACATCCCAAAAGGAGCGCAAGTGGACGACGTCCTGGCACGGGCCGGCATCTTCCAAGGAGTCGAACCCTCTGCGGTAGCAGCGCTGACGAAGCAGCTGCAGCCGGTCGATTTTCCTCGTGGACATGTGGTCTTCAACGAGGGCGAGCCCGGTGACCGGCTGTACATCATCGTCTCCGGCAAGATCAAGCTCGGACGCCGTTCTCCCGATGGCCGCGAGAACCTGCTGACCATCATGGGTCCGTCGGACATGTTCGGTGAGCTGTCCATCTTCGACCCGGGTCCCCGCACGTCCACCGCGACGACGGTCACCGAGGTCCGCGCGGTCAGCATGGACCGCGACGCTCTGAAGGCTTGGATCGACCAGCGCCCCGAGATCGCCGAGCAGCTTCTGCGCGTGCTGGCTCGCCGGTTGCGTCGTACCAACAACAACCTCGCGGATCTGATCTTCACCGACGTCCCCGGCCGTGTCGCCAAGGCGCTTCTCCAGCTGGCGCAGCGCTTCGGCACCCAGGAAGCCGGTTCGCTCCGCGTCACGCACGACCTGACGCAGGAAGAGATCGCTCAGCTCGTCGGCGCATCGCGAGAGACCGTCAACAAGGCACTCGCGGATTTCGCGCACCGCGGTTGGCTGCGGCTCGAGGGCAAGAGCGTGCTGATCTCCGACTCCGAGCGTCTGGCTCGCCGAGCTCGCTAGCTCTCTCGAAGGTAGGTCAGCTGCGCCTTGACGGACATGCGCGCAGCTGGCCACAACTTCTTGTCCACGTCCGCGTAGACGTGCTTGACCACCTTCATCGGCTTGGCATCCTCGCCGAGTACCGCCAACGCAGCTTTGATCTGCTCGAGGCGTTCCAGCCGGTGCTTTCGGTACATTCGCGCAACCTCCGCTGTGTCGGCCACCTCGGCTCCGTGCCCGGGTAGCGCGATCTTGCCTGCCCCTGCGGCTTCGAGCCGGTCCAGCGACGCCAGGTAGTCCGCGAGAGTCCCGTCCTTGGGATCGAGGACCGTCGTGCCCCGACCGAGGATCGTGTCCCCGGTGAGAATCGCGTCGTCGAGTACGAAGCTCGACGAATCCGCTGTGTGGCCGGGAGTCGCGAGAACGGTGATCTTCAACCCGGCCGCCTCGATGACCTCGCCGTCGACCAACGCTGTGCTGCCGTAGACGAATTCGTCGGAGAACGCGCGGATCGGTGCGCCCGTCTTCTTGTGGAACCGCTTCAACCCACCCGTGTGATCGCCGTGCCGATGCGTCACCAGCACGAGAACCACAGTGCCCGACGCGGCCACCGCGTCGAGATGCTTCTTGTCCTTCGGCCCCGGATCGACGACGACCACGTCATCGCTTCCGGGTGCGCGCAGAATCCAGGTGTTGGTGCCGTCGAGTGTCATCTTTCCGGGATTGTCGGCGAGCAGAACCGCTGCCGTCGGTGTGACCTGTCGAAGCTGACCGTATGCCGGGTGCGCGAGAGTCATAGTCGTACTTTAAGAGCATGAGAATCGGATTGGTCGGCGCGGGTCCATGGGCTCGCGCCACACACGCCCCGTCCCTTACCGCGCACCCCGCCGTCGACTTCGTGGGCGTGTGGGCCCGCCGCCCCGACGCAGCTGCAGGGATGGGCGCCCCGGTCTACGACAGCGTCGAGACACTGATGGCCGACGTGGATGCCGTCGCGTTCGCCGTGCCCCCGGAAGTGCAGGCCGGCTTGGCCATCGCAGCAGCCGAGGCGGGAAAACACGTCGTGCTCGACAAACCCATCGCGTCGAACCTGGACGACGCCACCCGGCTTGCCGACGCCGTCGCCGACGCAGGCGTCGGCTCGATCGTGGCGTTGACCAGGCGGTTCGCTCCGGAGACACGTGAGTTTCTCGCCGAGGCCGACGGACGGGATTGGAGTTCGGCATCCGGGACCTGGCTGTCCGGGGCAGTGCTCGGAGGCGAGTACTCGAATTCACCGTGGCGTCGACGCGACGGCGCCCTGTTCGACGTCGGGCCGCACGTCTTCGACCTGCTGGACCTGACCCTCGGGCCCATCACCGGCGTGGCGCTGAGCCGTCGGGACGAGTCTTCGGACACCTGGACCGTGGTGCTCGAACACGAGGGCGGGAAGTTGAGCACGTCGCGCCTGTCGCTCGCCACACCGGTGCAACCGTCGGTCTTCCGGGTGGAGATCAGCGGCAGCGACGGTGTGCTGTCACTGCAGGACCGTTCGACACCGGCGACCGACTGCTTCCGAGTTCTTCTCGACGAATTCCTCGAGTCGATCGCCGGGGGCGTCGAGCATCCCTGTTCCGTTCGCCGCGGGCTCCATCTTCAGCGAGCACTCGACGCCGTGTGACGGCTCAGACCTCGACGATCAGCTCGACCTCGACGGGGGCATCGATCGGGAGCTCGGCTACACCGACGGCGGACCTGGCGTGCTTTCCCGCGTCACCGAAGATCTCGCCGATCACGTTCGACGCCCCGTTGACGACGGCAGGCTGACCGGTGAAACCGGGAGCCGACGCTACGAATCCGACGACCTTCACGACGCGCTTGATCGAATCGACACCGACGAGCGAATTGATCGCCGCCAGCGCGTTCAGTGCGCAGACACGCGCAGCGTCGGCGGCATCCTCGGCCGACACGTCCGCGCCGACCTTCCCGGTGGCCGTCAGCTCACCGGAAACCAACGGCAGCTGACCCGACGTGTAGACCAGCGATCCGGTCTGCACGGCGGGAATGTACGCAGCCAGCGGCGGCACTACCGGAGGTAACTCGATCCCGAGTTCGGCCAAGCGCTCACTCCACGCCATCGCTAGGCCTTCGGGCGCTTGAAGTAGGCCACCAACGTGTCGCCACC
The DNA here is from genome assembly GCF_002259425.1 of Rhodococcus sp. 14-2470-1a. NCBI lineage: Bacteria > Bacillati > Actinomycetota > Actinomycetes > Mycobacteriales > Nocardiaceae > Rhodococcus > Rhodococcus sp. 14-2470-1a. The sequence goes on along the minus strand of NZ_NPFZ01000028.1, from coordinate 219,555 downwards.
GTTGGGACCGGACATGATGGTGACGAGTTCCCAGCCCTCGGCACCGTAGTTGTCCAGAATCTGCTTGGTCGCGTGAATCAGCACCGGCGCGGTGAAGTACTCCCAGATGGTCTTTTCGCTCATGCCGGTGAGCCTAGTCGGCGGTCATGCCGCAGTCCGATCGACCGGACGCTTCGACGGTGTATCGGCCGGGCGTCATGTGAGAGGGTCGAAGCCGTGAGCCGTCTGGACATCCTCGACGCGGCATTTCACTATGCCTCGAAGAGCACATCACGAGACCAATACGTGCTGCTGACCTTCGACACAGGTGACCTCCCGTCCCCGACGTTCGACGAGATCACGGAGTTCATCGGCGTACGTGCCCGATCGATTCCGGACCTGAACAAGCGTCTCGTCGAGATCCCCGGAAACCTCGATTACCCGTATTGGTCCCGAAGCGGCGAACCTCCGAGGATTCTCCAATTCGATTCTCGCACATGGGAAGGCGTCGTCGACGAACTCGGTCTGCTGGTGCAGACGCCCGTCGATGCAACTCGAGCCGCCTGGCAGGTCCACGTGGCACGAGATGTCGAGGACGTACCGCACGCATCGGGGCGCGCACTGGTCGTGGTCTTTCAGGTAAGCCACGCACTGACCGACGGACGAGGGGCGACGCGGCTCGCGCGGGCCCTGTTCTCGGTGGAGCCGCCACGCCCTCGTCCATCCCAGGCACGCCTGTTCAAGCCTCACCTGCGTGTTCCGGTGGCGGTGGGAGCCGCTGCCGCCCTTCCGTTTCGTCTGGTGGCCGCGCGTCTTGCCGCGCGCCGCTCACGCCGTACCTTCGAGCGTGCGCGCGGGTCCATCACCGATCGAAACGTCCTTCGACCGTCCATCGTGGGCAACGTCGAGCCCACCGGAAACCGTGTCGCCCATGTGATCCCTTGTGCTCCACTTCGGGTCACCGGGACCCGATTCAGTGTCACGACCACGGCCTTGACCGCCGTCGGCCTCGCCACCGAGCGCTACCTCGAGACCATCGGCGATCCAGTCCCGGACACACTGAACGCGCTCGTGCCCATGGGACTTCCCGAGGACGTGTCGTGGCCCGCCGAGAACCGCGTCGTGAACGGAGACGTCGACCTTCACGTCGGCGTGCCCGACATCGCCGAGCGCGCAAGACGAACCGCGGCGTCGTTGTCCGAGACACGCAGGAACGTCCTCGACCCGCTCCTTCTGCGGTGGATCGAAGCCGAGAATCTCGTACCCGCTCCGGTCTTTCTCGCTGTGGACAGACGCGCACGCAAACATGCACCTCGTGAGCGCACCGTTCACGAATCGGTGACGAGCAACCTGACGGTCGTCAGTGTCGACCGCGGGGACACCGATCTGGAACTGTGCGGGGCGCCCTGTCTCTTCTCCGGCGGCTTCCCGATGCTCGGCCCCGCCCGCTCCGTCACCCACGGCTTCTACGGCCTGGGCGACACGGTCACGATCTGCGTGACTGCGTGCCCCGACACCTTCCCCGACCACGCCCGCTACGTCGACATTCTGAAGCAGGCCGTGGACGACGTAGTCGCCGTGATCAAGGACGCGAGATAGTCGCCGCGACCTCGGACCGCACGGTTCCGCCGAGGTGACATCCGATTCGTCTATATGGTCGTGTTGTGGTCACATCGAGTTTCGAAGGTTGGCCGGAGAAGGCCGACACTGCGCGGTTGCACTTCGTCTCCGGCAAAGGCGGCACCGGTAAGTCGACGGTTGCCGCCGCGCTTGCGTTGGCACTCGCGGCCGACGGTCGGCGAGTGTTGCTGGTGGAAGTCGAAGGCAGGCAGGGCATAGCCCAGCTGTTCGACGTTCCCCCACTCCCGCCCGTCGAGACGCGGGTGGCGTCCGCGGACGGCGGCGGGGAGGTCTACGCGCTGGCCATCGACATCGAAACTGCGTTTCTCGAGTACCTCGACATGTTCTACAACCTGGGTTTCGCCGGGCGCGCGATGCGCAAGATCGGCGCGATCGAGTTCGCGACCACCATCGCCCCCGGTCTACGCGACGTCCTGCTGACCGGCAAGGTCAAGGAGTGCGTCGTCCGCACCGACAAAGCCGGGAAACGCGTGTACGACGAGGTGGTCGTCGATTCACCTCCCACGGGCCGTATCGGCAACTTCCTCGATGTCACCAAGGCGATGGCCGACCTGGCCAAGGGCGGCCCGGTCCGCTCGCAGAGCGAGGGCGTCGTCCGGTTGCTGCATTCGGCCGACACCGTCGTACATCTCGTGACGTTGCTCGAGGCGTTGCCGGTGCAGGAGACGGCGGATGCCGTGACGGAGCTGGAGGCAGCCGATCTGCAGTTGGGCACCGTCATCGTCAACCGCACCGAGCCGACGTACCTGCCGGAGGAGTCGCTCGACGACGCGGCACACGGAACCGTCGACGTCGCCGCACTCAGAACCGGGCTGGAGAAGACAGGAATTTCCCTGTCCGACGACGATTTCGCAGGCTTGCTGACGGAAACGATCGAGCACGCGTCGACGCTGGCAGCTCAGGTGGACAGTGGCCGTCAGCTCGACGAGTTAAATTCCGCGAGACTGCGCCTGCCGATGCTGGCGGACGGCGTCGACCTCGGCGGGTTGTACGAACTGGCGGCAGAACTCAGGGAGCAGGGTGTGAAATGAGCAAGGCAGCAGCGCCCGTACTCGACGTCGAGAAGATTCTTCGGGGTGCCAACTCCCGCATCGTCGTGGTGTGCGGGGCAGGTGGCGTCGGGAAGACGACGACAGCGGCGTCGATGGCGCTTCGAGCGGCGGAGCAGGGCCGCAAGGTCGTGGTGTTGACGATCGATCCAGCGCGGCGTCTGGCCCAAGCACTCGGGGTCGACGAGCTCGACAACTCGCCACAGCCGGTGAAACTGCCTGCCGGGGCGACGGGCGAACTGCACGCCATGATGTTGAACATGCGTCGGACGTTCGACGAGATGGTGATCGAGCACTCGACGCCGGAGAAAGCCGAGCAGGTGCTGGCCAACCCGTTCTATCAAACGGTGGCCTCGTCGTTCTCCGGAACGCAGGAGTACATGGCGATGGAGAAACTCGGCCAGCTCGCGTCCGACTCGACGTGGGATCTGATCGTCGTGGACACCCCACCGTCGCGCAATGCTCTGGATTTTCTCGATGCGCCGCAGCGTCTCGGCTCGTTCCTCGACGGACGGTTCATCAGGTTGTTGATGGCGCCGGGACGCGGCCTGACGCGGATGGTGACCAGCGCGATGAGCCTGGCCCTGCGCGGCGTGTCGACGGTGATCGGTAGTCAGATGCTCACCGATGCGTCGGCGTTCGTGCAGTCGCTCGACTCGATGTTCGGGGGCTTCCGCGAGCGCGCGACGCGCACTTACCAGTTGCTTCGCGAGAGCGGCACCAGCTTCGTCGTCGTCGCGGCGGCCGAGCCGGATGCGTTACGCGAGGCTGCGTACTTCGTGGATCGATTGAGCGGTGAGGGAATGCCGCTGGCCGGCCTGATCCTGAACCGGACGCACCCGACGCTGTTGTCGCTGCCTGCCGATCACGCCGTCACGGCTGCCGATCAGTTGGAGGGCTCGGACGACGGGAAGCTCGCCGCCGCGGTGCTGCGCATTCACGCCGCCCGGGCAGTGACGGCCGCTCGCGAACTGCGCCTGCTCCGACGGTTCACCTCGGCACACCCACGGGTCCCGATCGTCGGCGTGCCGTCCCTTCCGTTCGAGGTGTCGGACCTGCATGCGCTCCGCGCGGTGGCGGATCAACTCACCAGGTCCGCGTAGGTCCGTTCAGATCGCGGCCTGCTGCTGGCGCTGCGTCTCGAAGAAGTCCGACCAGGAGTCGACCTCGGGGTGCTGCTTGAGCAATGCACGACGCTGACGTTCGGTCATGCCACCCCAGACACCGAATTCCACGCGATTGTCGAGCGCGTCGGCACCGCACTGCATCAACACCGGGCAGTGCCGGCAGATGGTCGCGGCTTTGCGCTGCGCTGCTCCCCGTACGAACAGCTGGTCAGGATCGGTGCCCTTGCACCGTGCCTGCGCTACCCACGCAATGCGTGCTTCTGCTTCTTCCACATCTAGCCGCGTCGGTGCTGCTGTCGTGTGCATTGCGGATCCCCTTTGCAGTTCGAACGTCCTTGCTGAACGTTCCAGAAGCCCCTGCGGCGCTGCTTCGACCTCGATCTCCACTGCTCGAAGCACATCGGTCTAGGAGCTGCCCCACATTCATATACAAGTGTTATGCGAATCACACCGTGCTCATAATTTAGGTAAATCCGGCGACGAACGCAAGACGAGAGAGGCAACTTTCTGGTACGACCGTCCCGACCTGCGGTTCCTCGCTCGACCTGTGATCCATTACAAGCAGACGCGCTCCGTAACGACTCGACAGCGCACCCCGGAAGCGGCGGGATCATCTGCGTTTCTGGGCCAGCTGCAGTAGTCCACGTACGCTGTGCTCGTGTCAGTTGGAAAAACCGTGGCGAAGCTCGCCGGATGTTCCGCACTCGCGGGTGCGCTGTTGGCCGGAGTCATGTTCCCGTTGGCAGGCGGGTTCGGCTATGCGTCGAATCGGGCTGCGGACACGGTGGACAACGTGTCCGCCGAATTGGTCGAAGGCGCGGTCCCGGCGGTGTCCACGATGGTCGACGCCGCAGGTAACCCGATCGCGTGGCTGTACGAGCAGCGACGCTTCGAGGTACCGAGCGACAAGATCTCCAACGAGATGAAGCTCGCCATCGTCTCCATCGAGGACAAGCGGTTCGCCGAGCACCAGGGCGTCGACTGGCAGGGCACGTTGCGCGCGTTCCTCACCAACACCACGAGCGGCCAGGTCGAACAGGGCGCGTCGACGTTGGATCAGCAGTACGTGAAGAACTACCAGCTTCTCGTCGTCGCCAAGACCGACGCCGAGCGCCGCGCCGCGATCGAGACGACGCCCGCTCGTAAGATCCGCGAGATCCGCATGGCGTTGACGCTGGACAAGGAACTCACGAAGGACGAGATCCTCACCCGCTACCTCAACCTGGTGCCGTTCGGAAACTCGTCGTTCGGCATCCAGGACGCCGCGCAGACCTATTTCGGTATCGACGCCAGCCAGCTCGACGCGAAGCAGTCCGCGATGCTCGCGGGCATGGTGCAGTCCAGCTCGGCGCTCAACCCGTACACCAACGAGCAGGGCGTCACCGAACGCCGCAACATCGTGCTGGACACGATGATCCAGAACATCCCGGACCGGGCCGACGAGTTCCGCCAGGCCAAAACCGAACCTCTCGGCGTTCTCCCGGTGCCGCAGACTCTTCCGCGAGGATGCATCGCCGCCGGTGACCGCGGATTCTTCTGCGACTACGCATTGCAGTACCTCGCGAACGCCGGTATCAGCCGCGAACAGATCGACAAGGGCGGCTACCTCATCCGCACCACGCTCGATCCGGCTGTGCAGAACTCCACCAAGGCATCGCTGTCGTCGAACTCGAGCCCGACGCTCGACGGCGTCGCCACCGTCATGAACGTCATCGCACCCGGCCAGGACTCGCACCGCATCCTGGCGATGGGAAGCAGCCGCACGTACGGTCTCGACGCCGACACCGACGAAACGGTTCAGCCGCAGCCCTATTCACTCGTCGGGCACGGCGCCGGATCGATCTTCAAGGTCTTCACCACCGCCGCAGCGATGGAACGAGGACTCGGAACCAGCGCCACCCTGCAGGTACCCCGCCGAGCCGAAGTCAAGGGCCTGGGCGACGGCGGTGCTCGTGGCTGCCCGGCCAACACGTACTGCGTCGAGAACGCAGGCAACTACCCGGCGTCGCTCTCCATCACCGATGCGCTCGCCCAGTCGCCCAACACGGCATTCGTGAAGCTGATCGAATCCGTCGGAGTCGCACCCGTCGTCGACATGTCCGTTCGTCTCGGCCTGCGGTCCTACGCGGACCCGAACACCTCGGGCTTCGACGAACAGAGCATGGCCGACTTCCAGAAGAACCAAAACCTCGGTTCCTACACACTCGGACCCACCTGGGTGAACCCACTGGAGCTGTCCAACGTGGCCGCGACGTTGGCGTCGGGCGGCAAGTGGTGCCCGCCCACTCCGATCGACTCGGTGTTCGACCGCGAAGGCAAGCCGGTTCCCGTGACTCAGCAGGCCTGCGAGCAGGTCGTCGAGCCCGGTCTGGCGAACACTCTCGCGAACGCGATGAGCAAGGACGACCAGGCAGGCGGCACATCGGCGTCGGCTGCGGGATCCGTCGGCTGGACGCTCCCGATGTCCGGCAAGACCGGTACGACGGAGTCTCACATGTCGTCGGGCTTCCTCGGCTTCACCAACCGCTACGCCGCAGCCGTGTACACCTACGGCGACTCGCCGACCCCCGGTGAGATCTGCTCGTTCCCACTTCGTCCGTGCGGGTCCGGCAACCTGTACGGCGGTAACGAACCTGCGCGCACCTGGTACGACGCCATCGACCCCGTTGCGAACAACTTCGGCCCCGTCGAGCTGCCACCCGTCGACCAGAAGTACGTGCGTGGGTCGGCCAACGGTCAGGTTCCCGACGTGACCGGTCAGAGCCAGAGCTCGGCAACCTCGACGCTCCAGGGCGCAGGCTTCCAGGTGACGGTCGCGACGACAGCCAACTCGGCGTCCCGCGGCACGGTGACGGGTGTGTCCCCGTCGGGTTCGGCAATCCCGGGATCGACCATCACGATCTACGTCAGCGACGGATCGGTGCGGGAGGCCCCACCTGCTCCGGCTCTGCCGGAACTTCCGCCGGGCATCGAACTACCGGCCATTCCGCCGGGGCTGCAGATTCCCGCCATCCCGGGCATCACCGCACCGCGATAAGCGGCTCCGCCGCATGTGAGTGGAAATGTAGGCCAGGGCCTGCATTTCCACTCACATAGGGCATCAGTGTCAGAGGCGGTCTTTGACGGCCTTCGACACGCGCGATCCGTCGGCCTTACCCGCAGCCAGTGCGGAGGCGACCTTCATGACCTGGCCCATCTGCTTCATCCCAGGCCGTTCGCCGATTTCTTCGGCCACCTGGGCGATGGCGGTGTCGGCGACATCGGCCAATTCGGCGTCCGTGAGCGGCGTCGGCAGGTATTCGTCGATAATCTGCGCTTCGGCGCGCTCGTTCGCTGCGAGCTCTCCGCGGCCGTTCTCGGTGTAGATCTCGGCGGATTCGCCGCGCTTCTTCGACTCCTTGGCAAGGACTTTCAGTACCTGCTCGTCGGTCAGATCGTGCGCTTCCTTGCCGGAGACCTCCTCGGTCTGGATCGCGGCGAGAAGCATACGGATCGTGGCCGTGCGGAGCTTGTCCTTGGCCTTCATGGATGTGGTCAGGTCGGCTCGGAGCTGGGATTTCAGTTCGGACATGTACCAGAACGCTACGCGGGCGCCGTCCGCATCCGCACGTCGATTACCTGTACTGACGTATCGTGGGAAACGTGTCCGTGAAAAACAATGCTTGGACCCTCCCGTTCGCCCCGCAGTCGCAGCTCGCATCCGACGCTCTCCGTGCCGCCGCGACACGCGCCCGTGCCAACGCGGAGCAGGCGCCGTTGCAGACGGCAGCCCTGGCCACGGCCGGTGCTGCAGCGCTCGGCCTCGGGTACGCGACGCTCATCGAGCGCAACGCCTTCGCTCTCCGCGAAGCCACGATGGCTGTCCTCGAGCCGGGATCGGCATCGCTGCGTGTTCTGCACATCAGCGATCTGCACATGATGCCGAATCAGCGGCTCAAGCAGAACTGGCTGCGGGAGCTCGACCGGCTCGAACCCGACCTGGTCGTCAACACCGGCGACAACCTGTCGCATCCGAAGTCCGTCCCCGCCGTCGTCCAGGCTCTCGGCCCGCTCCTGTCCAGGCCTGGCCTGTTCGTGTTCGGCAGCAACGACTACTTCGCGCCCAAGCCGAAGAACCCGCTGAAGTACTTCAAGAAGAACCACAAGCGCGTTCTGGGTGAATCACTCCCCTGGCGCGACCTCCGAGCAGCGTTCTCCGAGCGTGGCTGGCACGACGTCACCCACGTCCGTCGCGAACTCGAGATCGCGGGCGTGCGCATCGCGTCCGCGGGCGTCGACGATCCTCATTTGAAGCGCGATCGCTACGAGACCATCGCCGGCCAACCCAATCCACTGGCGGACCTGCGGCTCGGTATCACGCACTCCCCCGAACCGCGGGTTCTCGACAAGTTCGCCGAGGACGGCTACGACCTTGTTCTCGCTGGACACACCCACGGCGGTCAGCTGTGCCTTCCGTTCTACGGCGCTCTGGTTACCAACTGCGAGATCGATCGGTCACGTGTGAAGGGCCCGTCGAAGTGGGGCGCGCACACGCAGCTGCACGTCTCGGCCGGAATAGGTACGTCGCCGTACGCGCCTGCACGTTTCTGCTGCCGCCCCGAAGCGACACTGCTGACACTCACTCCAGCACCCCGAAAGGGCCCAAAAGAGGGGTCCGACGAGGGCGTTTCGCGTTCCGAGGCAGTCGTAAGCTAGACTTCTGCGTGCGGTACACGGGGTGTGGCGCAGCTTGGTAGCGCGCTTCGTTCGGGACGAAGAGGTCGTGGGTTCGAATCCCGCCACCCCGACAGCAAAGACCCTGATTCGGTTCACGAATCAGGGTCTTTTTGTTGTCTGCGTACTTCCGTTTCGAGACCGAATGTGCCGTTCGGTCACTTGAAGTGACCGAACGGCACGTTCGGTCCGGAAACGGGGGGACCTAGCTCGATGCGGCGCGCAGTTTCTCCAGCAACGGGCCTGCGGCTTCGGCGAGGAAGCGTTCCTGGGTTTCGTCGCCGACCTGAACGAGGGCGATGTCGGTGAAGCCGGCTTCCCAGTAGGGCTTGACGGCCTCGACGATGGCGTCGAGATCGGGGCCGCAGGGGATGGTGTCGGCTACGTCTTCTTTGCGGACGAATTGTGTTGCGCCTGCGAAGCCTGCGGTGGTGGGGAGGTCTGCGTTGACGGCCCAGCCGCCGGCGAACCAGCGGAATCGGTCGTGGGCGCGGTCGATGGCGGCGTCCTTGTCCGGGTCCCAGGAGATGGGGATCTGGCCGATGGTGCGTGATGGTCCGTCGTGGTGGTCGACCCAGCCTTTCACGAGGTCTGCGTTGGGCTCGACGGCGATGAGGTGGTCGGCGTAGGGCGCGAATCGGGCGATGGATTTTTCACCGGACACGGCGACGCCGATGGGCACGCCGCCTTCGGGTAGGTCCCAGATGCGTGCGGAGTCGACGCGGAAGTGCTTGCCTTCGTATGTCACCAAGCCGCCTGCGTGGAGTTTGCCGATGATGTCGAGTGCTTCGGCGAACATGTCCTGGCGCTTGTCGATGGACGGCCAGCCTTCGCCGACGACGTGTTCGTTGAGGTTTTCGCCGCTGCCGAGGCCGAGGGTGAAGCGTCCGTCGGCGAGGATCTGGAGGGTTGCGGCTTTCTGTGCGACGACGGCGGGGTGGTACCGGATGATGGGGCACGTCACGTAGGTCATGAGCTCGACGCGTTCGGTGGCCTGTGCGACGGCTCCCAGCGTGGTCCAGGCGTACGGTGCGTGGCCCATCGAGGACAGCCATGGTGAGTAGTGGTCGCTTGCCACCTCGAAGTCGAAGCCGACGTTCTCGCCGCCGACGGCGTACTTCACGAGCTCTTTGGGGCCGCTCTGTTCGGTCATGAGGGTGTAGCCGAAGTTGGTCATGGTGCCTCCTCTAGATGGTTGCGACGGACCCGGAGTCCACGCGGTAGTTGGTGCCGTTGACGAAGGATGCGCGTTCCGAGCAGAGGAACACGACGACGGATGCGACCTCGTCGGGTTCGCCGCGTCGTTTCAGTTCCATGAAGGGTCGTTCTTCGTCGAGGAAGGTCTCGATTGCTTCGTCGCGGTCGGTGCCGCGTTCGTCGGCGCGTTTGTCCATCATCTTGTCCGTCATCGGGGTGTGGATGAAGGCGGGCGAGACCGCATTGACCAAAATACCTTCGGATGCATAGGTTTTGGACAGTCCTTTGGTCAGCGACAGGATTCCTGCCTTCGATGCGCAGTACGGCAGTTCGTCGATGTAGGGCTGCTCGGCGTCCTCGGATGCGAGCAGAACGATGCGTCCCCACCCACCGCGCCGCAGTGCGGGCAGGAAGGCTCGGACCACCCGCACCGGCCCGAGCAGGTCGGTTTCGACGGTGCTGGCCCATCCTTCGTCGTCGATTTCGTGGAAGAGTCCTTGCGCGCCGGTCACTCCCGCGGATTGAACGAGTATGTCGATGTCGCCGACCGCCGCTGCTGTCTTCCGGGCGAGTTCGGCGACACTGTCGGCGTCGGTCACGTCGGCGGCGAAGGCGAACAATTTGTCCGGGGCGGCGTCGAGTTCGGCTGCTGCTTTCGTCAGCGTCTCTTCGTCCCGGTCGGTGACCACGACCGTGACTCCCTCTTGGAGAAGCAATCGAGCTGTGTGCCAACCGATGCCGGAGTCCGCCCCTGTCACGACCGCAACGCGGCCTTCGATTCCCAGATCCATGTGTGCGTCCTCGTTCCTACGAGTCAGTTCGTTGCGTCGTGCGAATGCGCAATCGTCAGCGCTGCGTTCACCAGGGCCAGGTGGCTCAAGCCCTGCGGGAAGTTACCCAGAAACGACCCGTCCGAAGCATCGATCATCTCGCTGTAGAGACCGACGTCGTTGGACGTCTCGACGAGTTGGTCCATCAGTTCGGATGCTTCGGCGTCGCGTCCGACACAGGCGAGCGCCGAGACACGCCAGAAGCCGCACGCGACGAACGTGGCCTCCTCCTTGTCGACGCCGCTGTATCGGTAGAGATGTGGACCGACGCCGAGCTCACGGCCCAACGCATCGATGGTCGACGAAAGCCGTTCTCCCCGGTCGAAATCCATCTCCGCGGCCAGTAGCACCGAGGCGTCGAGACCGTCTGCTCCCGGGTAGGCGAGGTAGGCCTGTCGTTCTTCGGACCAGCATTCCTCCTCGACGTAGCGCCTGATGCGCCCGCGTTCGGCGCGCCACCTGTCGGCGACGCCGGGGATCTGCCCCTCTTCGGCGAGGTGGACTGCGCAGTCGAGCGCTTGCCAGCAGCCCAGTTTGGAGCTGGTGTAGTGCTGTTCGTCCTCGAGTTCCCAGATTCCGGCGTCGCGGCGCTGCCAGGAGTCGCAGGCTTCGTCGGCGATGGTGGCCAGCAGTCTGCCGGTTTCGGCGTCGAGCACGTTGCCTGCGTCCACGTACAACCGCACGATCGCGAACAGGTCTCCGAAGATCCCCAGCTGCAACTGATCTGCGGCGGCGTTACCGTTGACGACGGGTCCGACGCCGCGCCATCCCGGTACGTCGGGTTGTTCGGTACCGCCGGGGAGTTCGCCACCGAGCGTGTAGAACACGTTGACGAGAGGATCGTTGAGCCGGATGACCTTCAGCAGCCAGGCCACTGCGGCGTGTACTTCTTCACGAAGACCGAACCTGATGAGCGCTCGGATCGTGTACGCGGTGTCGCGGACCCATGCGTAGCGGTAGTCCCAGTTCTTGCCACCGGTCCTGTTCTCCGGCAGGGACGTCGTCGCGGCTGCGGCTATTGCACCGGAGGGACTGTGCAGCAACAGTTTCAGAGCCAGGGCACTGCGAGCCACGTGCTCTTTCCACGGTCCGTCGTAGTGGAATTCGTCGGACCACATCCTCCAGTTGCCGACGGTGCGGTCGATACCTTCGTCGACCTTGATGGGCTCGGGCAGATGCAGCGGTTCGTTCTCGGTGCCGACCAGCCCGATCAGGTGACGTGATCCGGGCGCCGTCGTGAACGTGCCGTCGATGATCTGGTCTCCGACGGTCACGTCGTCCGCCTCGAGGGTGCGAACGGCCATCGTCAGGCCGTCGGCGCGGAGCACGGTGCCGTGCTGGGTGTCGTACGCCCACGGGGACGCGATACCGAGCATGGTTCCCGGGGCTACCTTCCACGCCATGTCGACGGTTCCCTGCACACCGTCGATGCGACGTCCGAGTTCCACCCAGGGCAGCCTGCCGGCCACCCCGGTGTTGAGCGAGTCGGTGACGCGGACAGTTCCCGTGTCGGTCGTGTACAACGTCGTCAGCACGTTGGTTCCCTCGACGAATTCACGCTCTACGGAGAAGGGTTCGACGGGGGCGAGCGCGAAGGTGCCGCCGTGCTCGGCGTCCAGGACGGCGGCGAACGGGGGCGGCGAGTCGAGGTTGGGGATGGAAAGCCAGTCGATTCGGCCGTCGTCGGCGATCAGGGCGACCGTCCGTCCGTCTCCGATCGCTGCGTAGTCTTCGATTGCTGCGTAGCCGTCCTGACGACTCATACGGCGGTCAACCTCGCGATGGGGCTGTCGGTCAGTTGTTCGACGAGGTCGGCCGGGTCCTCGTAGACCGCTTCTGCGCCGGCCGCGCGTAATTCGGCGTCGGGTACTCCTCCGCACCGGACGCCGATTCCTGCCACTCCGACGCGTCTGGACGCCTTCATGTCCCACACGCTGTCGCCGATCATGACCGCTCCGCGGGCTTCGACGCCTGCGCGTTGCAGAGCGACGTCGACGATCTCGGGGCTCGGCTTGGCCACGTCGGCGTCCTCGGACGAAGTCACGACGGACACGATGTCCTCGACGTCGAGGAGGTCACGGAGGTGGGCGAGTTCGTTCTCGGGTGCCGACGTGGCCAGTACGACGGTCAGGCCTGCATCGTCGATGCGCTGCAGCAACTCTCGCGCGCCGGGCAGAATTTGCAGCCGCGCGATCGCTTGCTGGTAGTAGCTGGTGTGCAAATCCTTCGCTTCGAGTGCTGCGGCACTGTCGGAGGACCCGACGAGCGATTCGAGTAGCTTGTCGCCGTCCATGCCGATGCACCGGTGGATCCTCCACGACGGGACGGTCACCCCGGCGTCGGCGAACGCTCTGGACCACGCGTCCACGTGAACGTAGTTGGAGTCCACCAGGGTGCCGTCGATGTCGAACAGGACTGCGCCTGAAGTCGAAGTCATTGCCCACGGCTACCCGCGTCGTACCGGGGTGAAACGTGAGCAAGCCCCCTTCCCGATGGGGAAGAGGGCCTGCTCACAGGGTCGCGGTCAGTCGACCTGCGCTTGCCACATCCAGTGCAGTTGCTCCAGACGGGCGGTGATGGCGATGAGCAGATCCTGCGTCACGGGATCTGCGGCCTCGGTGTCCGCGATGCGTCCTCGGAGCCGATCCACCACTGCGGCAAGGTTGTCCACCACGGCGGCGATCACTTGCTCGTCCTTGGTCCAGCCTTCACCGAATCCCTTGGTGCCTGCTGTGGCCGACACCGTGGCCGAGCGTCCGTCCGGGCTGACTCCGATCGCCGTTGCACGTTCGGCGGCCTCATCGGTGAAGTCCCGTGCTGCGGTGACGAGTTCGTCCAACGCGAGGTGCACCGAACGGAAGTTCTTGCCGATGACGTTCCAGTGCGCCTGCTTCGCGATGAGGGACAGGTCGATCAGGTCGACGACGGTGCCCTGCAGGGCATCTCCGGCAATCTTCTGCTGACCTGCATCGAGAGTGCTGCTGATGGGGTTGGTCATGAGTGCGCCTCCTACGTTCTCAACGGTCGCTCGGCTCAACGGCCCGGACGTGGACGATGTTCCCGATTGTGACGCGTCAGACCTTCTCGGCCTCGTCGCCGGGGGTGGTCGGCGATTGACTGGTCGTCGGCGCTGCGTCACTCTGGCCTGCGCGCACACCTTCCTCGACCTTCTTGCCGAGGTCGGGGTCGACGTTCGTCCAGTACTCGAAGACGCGTTGCAGCACGGGCTCGGTCACTCCGTTGAGTGCGTGGCCGACGATGTTGCCCGCCAGACGCTCTCGCTGATCGTCGTCCATGATCTCGCGGACGAGGATGCCGGCCTGTGCGAAGTCACTGTCCTCGGGATGCTCGATGTATCCGGTGCGGACGAAACGTGGCTCGAAGTCCCACGATCCGTCGTCTCCGTACTTCGCGGTGTCCGCGTGCGGGCCGCCGTACGAGTTGGGTGCGTACACCGGAGTGTCGGCGGAGTTGAACGAGTACCGCATCGACCCTTCCTTGGAGTAGGAGTTGACCTGGGCCTTGGGTGCGTTGACCGGCAGCTGCGCGTAGTTGGTGCCGATGCGGTAACGGTGCGCGTCGGCGTAGGAGAAGATGCGTCCGAGCAGCATCTTGTCCGGGCTGGCGGCGATTCCCGGTACCAGGTTCGACGGTTCGAACGAGCTCTGCTCGATCTGCGCGAAGAAGTTCTCCGGGTTGCGGTTCAGGGTCAGCTTGCCGACCTTGATCTTCGGGTAGTCCTTCTGCGACCACACCTTCGTGAGGTCGAAGGGGTTGTACTTGTAGCCCTCGGCCTCGTCGTACGGCATGACCTGGATGTAGAAGTCCCAGCTCGGGAAGTCGCCTTCGGAGATCGCACCGAACAGGTCCTGACGATGGTGATCGGGGGAGGTTCCCGCGAGCTCGTCGGCCTTCTCCTGGGTCAGGAAGTCGATGCCCTGGTTGGTCTTGAAGTGGAACTTCACCCAGGAACGCTCGCCGGCGTCGTTGATGAACTGGTACGTGTGTGAGCCGAAGCCGTCCATGTGGCGGTAGCTCTTGGGGATACCCCGGTCACCCATGAGCCAGGTGACCTGGTGGGCGGACTCGGGTGAGAGCGTCCAGAAGTCCCATTGCATGTTGTGGTCGCGCAGCCCGGAGTCCGGCATGCGCTTCTGGCTGCGGATGAAGTCCTGGAACTTGATGGGATCCTTGACGAAGAACACCGGGGTGTTGTTTCCGACGAGGTCCCAGTTGCCTTCGGTGGTGTAGAACTTCAGCGCGAATCCGCGCGGGTCCCGCCAGGTGTCCGGGCTTCCCTGCTCACCGGCGACGGTGGAGAATCGGGCGAGCGCTTCGGTCTTGACGCCCTTCTGCAGGGCGGCGGCCTTGGTGTACTTCGAGATGTCCTCGGTGATTTCGAGGACTCCGAACGCACCCGCACCCTTGGCGTGCACGACGCGCTCCGGGACACGCTCACGGTTGAACTGAGCCATCTTCTCGATGAGGTAGTGGTCCTGAAGAAGGATCGGGCCTTGTGTTCCTGCCGTCAACGACTGGTCGTCGCTGGGTACGGGGATTCCGGAGTTGCTGGTGGTGGCCGGTTCTGTCATTCGGGCTGCCTCCTGAGAGATTCACTGAGGACAGTCGGAGGGGCTGGCTCCGACTGCCATGGCTGTACTCGGAACGTCTATCACGCTCGTATAACCGGTCTGCGTGTTTTCGAACCTGTTCGGGCCATTTTTTTGAATCAGTCAAAAGACGCGAGTGGAGCCAGCGGGACCGACCGGATGACACCGGCCGTCAGTTTTCGATGTCACCCACCAGCCGCGATGCACCTGTCGACATGGTCCCGGACACGATCTGAAGGCCGAAGTGGGAACCGGGACGCAGCCAGTCCCCCAGCGACGGTCCTGTCGCGTCGACCTGCACGCGGCACAGTCTCGCCTTGCCCTTGAGCGAGGCGCCGGCCAGGGAGACTTCCTCGTCGACGGGTTGCGCGAAGCCGAGACCGCCCCGAATCGGGAACCGCGGCCCGACGCCTCGTGCGGCGACGTCGACAGCCCATCCGTCGCCGCTGGCCGTCGATGTCCCCAGCACGTCACCGCCGAAGTGTGCGAGCACCTTGGGGAGGTTCCAATGTGTGCGTCCTCCGTGCACGGATGTCTCGGAGTCGACGGCGATGAACGGCACGGCCATGCGAGGCATCGCGCCGATGAGCTTCCCCGGCCGCCGCAGGACCGGGCTGGCGAGGATCTCTCGGTACGGGCCGACCGGTGAATCCAGATAGTCGACGACCATGGCCATGGTCACCGGCAGATCTTTCTGCGGAAGCAGTGCGCGTCCTTCGTCGGTCGCGCGATGCCACCAGATCGTGGCGCGTACCGACGCAGGCCACGGCGGTGGCGGGCTCTGCGGCCACTCGGTTCTGGGTGACTCGGATTCACTGACGCTCCACATGGGACGTCACGCTCCTTTCACGGTCAGGGGCAGCCGCAGGGCACCGGGGGCCGAGGCGGGCACTACCGGCGAGCGTGGCTGTGTCGGCTTGATCTCGCGGTAGGGCTGACCCTGAGACGGGCGCTGATCGGTCTCGCCCTTGTTCGGCCACAACGCGAGGGCGCGCTCGGCTTGGGCGGTGATCGTCAGGGACGGATTGACGCCCAGATTGGCGCTCACTGCTGAGCCGTCGACGACGTGAAGGCCGTCGTATCCGTAGACCCGGTGGTAGGCGTCGACGACGCCGCGCTCGGGGTTCTCCCCGATCGCGCACCCTCCGAGGAAGTGCGCCGTCATCGGGATGTTGACGATTTCTGCGATGGAGCCACCCGGGTCACCCCCGATCTTGTCCGCGAGCATGCGTATTGCCTCGTGCCCCTGCGGGATCCACTGCGGAGGTGGGTCGCCCTGGCCGGGACGACTGGTCAGACGCCTGCCGAACAGCCCTTTCTTCGAACCCAGTTCCAGTGAATTGTCGTCGGTCTGCATGACGAGTGCGATGACGGTGCGTTCGGACCAGCGACGGACGGACAGGCTGCGCAGCGCAGCACCGGGGTGACGCAGCGCGACGCCGAGAGTCTTCAGCACCCGAGGCGTGCGACCCCCTCCGTCGCTCAGCACTGTCTGCAGGAGACCGATTGCGTTGCTGCCTTTGCCGTATCGAACGGGTTCGATGTGCGTGTGATCGTCCGGATGGAACGACGACGTGATGGCGACGCCCTGGGTGTAGTCGATCTCGCGACCCCGCGCGGTTGCGGCGAGGACAGCCTCGGAGTTCGTTCGGACGAGGCCGCCGATCCGGTCGGACAGCTTGGGCAGCTGCCCGGTCTCCTTCATCGCCAGCAGCAGCTTCTGGGTGCCGTAGGTACCCGCCGCGAAGACCACCTGGTCGGCAGTCATGACGGTGTCGGCCCGGCGCAGTTTTGCGCCCGTGCGACGCGTCACCACCTCGTAGCCTCCCCTTGCGCGCGGCCGGACGGAGGTGACCGTCGTCAGCGGGAAGATCTGTGCGCCGGCGTGTTCCGCGAGATGGAGGTAGTTCTTGACGAGTGTGTTCTTCGCCCCGACGCGGCATCCCGTCATGCAGGATCCACATTCGGTGCAGCCGGTCCGTGCCGGCCCGACGCCGCCGAAGAACGGGTCCGGATCGGTCCTTCCCGGCTGACCGAAGAACACACCGACGGGTGTGCTGGTGAACGTCTCCCCGACCCCCATATCCTCGGCCACTTCCTTCATGACCTTGTCCGACGGGGTGATCGTGGGGTTGGTCTCGACGCCCAGCATGCGTTTGGCCTGGTCGTAGTACGGGCCGAGTTCACGGTGCCAGTCGGTGATACCTGCCCACTGCGGATCCTCGAAGAACCGTTTCGGGGGCTGGTACAGAGTGTTGGCGTAGTTCAGCGATCCACCGCCGACGCCTGCCCCCGCCATGACGAGAACGTCGGGGAGCAGATGAATGCGCTGTACTCCGTAGCATCCGAGGGCGGGCGCCCACAGGTACTTTCTGAGTCGCCAACTGGTCTTCGGCAGCTGATCGTCGGCGAAGCGCCGGCCGGATTCGAGCACGCCGACGCTGTACCCCTTCTCGACGGCGCGGAGCGCGCTGACGCTACCGCCGAACCCTGATCCGATGACAAGAACGTCGAAATGGGTCATCTCGCAGATCCTTTCGTTTCGTATTTGTCCAAGTCGAACGTCCGGGTCGAGTTACGGAACGTGAACGTGTAGGTCGGCCACATCACCGGATTCTTTCCCTCGGAGTCCAGGTACCAACTCGAGCAACCGCCGGAGTTCCACACCGTTCCGGCCAGCGAGTCGTGGATCCACGTGTTGTATTCCTTCTGGGCGGTTTCCGTGACGTCGACGGAGCCGATGCCCCGCTCACGCATCTGCGCCAACGCGGACACCACGTACTCGGCCTGGGATTCCAACATGTAGACGATGGAACTGTGGCCGAGGTTGGTGTTGGGCCCGTACATCAGGAACAGGTTCGGGAATCCGCTGACGGTGGTGCCTCGGAATGCGTTGGGGCTGCCACCCCACTTCTGAGCGAGCGTCTCCCCGTTGTCGCCGACGAGCAGGTGGGAGACGGGTGGCTCCGTCGGGGTGAATCCGGTGGCGAAGATGATCGTGTCCACCGGGTAGGACGTGCCGTCGGCCGCGCTGACCGAGTTCTCCCCGATCGAAGCGAGCCGGCTTGCCACCAGGTCGACATCGCTTCGGTCGAGGGTCTTCAACCAGTCGTTGGACAGCAGGATCCGCTTGCATCCGATGACGAAGTTCGGTGTGAGAGCCGCCCGCTTCGCCGGGTTCTTCACCTGCCGACGCAGGTGCGTCCTCGCTACGATCGACACCAGCGGTAGCACCTTGGGAAAGCGCGCCAGACCGAGGACGTACGCCTCCCGGTAGCTGTAGATGGCCGCCCGAACCACTTTCTGCGACAGGGGGAAACGCCGATACATCGCCTTCTCGACGCGGCCGAGAGTGCGGTCCAACCGAGGAATGACCCAGGCGGGAGTTCGTTGGAACACCGTGAGCCGCTCGGTACGGTCGGCGATCTCGGGCACGAACTGCACGGCGGATGCGCCCGTGCCGATGACGGCGACGCGTTTACCCGTCAGGTCGTGATCGTGGTTCCACGTCGCGGAGTGGAACATCTCGCCGGTGAACGTCTCGATACCGGGCACCTCGGGAAGTTTCGGAGTCGACAGAGCACCCGTCGCCGCGACGAGCACACGCGTCGACACCGGGCCGGACGACGTCTGCACGTTCCACCGAGAGGATGCGGAATCCCAGGTGGCGCCGAGCAATTCGCATTCGGTGACGATGCGCTCGCGCAGACCCGTCCGTTCCACGACTCCCCTGAGGTATGCGTAGATCTCCGGCTGACGGGCGAACGTGTGCGTCCACTCGGGGCTCTGCGCGAACGAGAACGAGTAGAGCGACGTCGGCACGTCACACGCACACCCGGGGTACGTGTTGTCGCGCCACGTTCCGCCGACGTCGGCAGCACGTTCGATGACGAGCACGTCCGCCGACGGGTCTGCGTCGAGAACCTTGGTGGCCGCGGCTATTCCAGCAAATCCTGCGCCGACGACCAGTACATCGACCGAACTGGGGATCACCATTCCATCACCTTCTGCTCCCATGCGGGCAACAACCGCGACCGGAGTGCGGCGTCGGCGTCGGGGCTACGGAACAAGGCCGACACGGCCAGTCCGCGAGCCAGTTCTATGCTGAGTTCGATGCTCTCGGTGGACATCCGGCTACCCATGACGATGGACGCACCTCCCATCAGCGCCTCGGACACCTTGCGTTCGAGCGGAAGCATCGCCTCGTGCAGGGCGGCGTCGGTCCTGGCGGCGACCCACAGTTCGAGCGCCGCGTAGAAGAGTGGGCCGGAGAATGCTTCGCTCAACACCTCGACACCGCGCTCGGGATCGGGCTTCGCGGCCAGGATTTCTGCGAGTCGCTTGTCCACCAGATGGCCGACGGCCGCGGTGACCAACGCTTCCTTCGTCGGAAAATGATGCAGTTGCGCTCCTCGGGACACGCCGGCACGTCGAGCGATCTCCTGCGTGCTGGTCCGCGCGAAGCCGAGTTCGACGAGGCACTCGATCGCCGCGTCGAGCAGTTTGGCCTGCGTGCCCGCCGTGCGTTCCGCTTGTGTGCGGCGTTCGGTCAGTTCGGTGCTCTGGGTCACACTGCTGACCGTATCCGAAAATCAACAAACAGTCCAGACTGCTTTTTAGTTCGACAGCCGGATCGGCCGTCGACGATCACACGGCGGGCCTCACACCAGGCGGTAGCGGAGCATCATTTCGTGGTCTTCGTGGTCGAGCATGTGGCAGTGCCACATGTACCCTTGCAGCTCGGCCGAGCCGTGGTGGCCACCGGACCCGGCGGTAAACGTTGCGTCCGGGTCGAATCCGAGTTCGTCGGCGCGGGGGAACCGGACGAGGATCCGCGTGACCGTCCCCGGGTACGTGTTCACTGTGTCCTTGGCACCCGCTTCCCACGGCGCAGGCGCAGCAAGCGGCCCGGTGACGTACCGTTCGACGTCGGGGGCCCATTTGACCCCGATGTCGGGGCGTGGATTGTCACGCTGGTACGCAGCGAGGTCGATCGGAGCACGACCGAGGGTCCGGAAATGCACCAGATGCAGGTGAATCGGATGCGGTTCGAGCGTGGTGTTGACGATGTTCCACTGCTCGACGGCTCCCTGCGCGGGCATCTCGATGTCCGGGTCGCTGTACCGCAGATTGTTGAGCGTCATCATCGGCGGTGCCAACGCCAGGCCTGCCGACGGCTGATTCACGGTCACGGTGCGTTGCACCTGCACCTGAGGCAGCGCGGGCAGAAGCGGAGGTTGCCCCTTCCCACCTCGGTACATGGTCATGACGTCGCCGGTGAACCCGCGGCCCGACGCCACCCTGAACTGGCAGAACAACGGCATCGGTATCGCTCCCAGCGACGCGGCTTGCGCCGGTGGCGGCTCGTCGTTGCGCAGTTCGATCAACTCGCCGGGTTCTGCGGCCCCGAAGTCGACCAGGACGTCGATTCTCTCCGCGGGCGCGAGGCGAACACTGTCGGTTCGAACGGGTGCGTCGAGCAGTCCGCCGTCGTTCCCGATGACCCAGAATTGCAGCCGCTGCGCGCTCTGTTGGCCCGACATGAACAGATTCCACACCGAGTACGAACCTGCGTTGACGATACGGAACCGGTAGAGGCCGCGCGCGACTTCCATCGTCGGCCATATCTTTCCGTTGACGACGCCGACGTCGCCGGTTCCGCCGCCCTCCCACTTGCCCTGCGGCACAGTAATGTTGGACCGAATGCTCATCGATCCGTCGGGATTCATGATCTTCTCCTGCAGTACCAGCGGGATCTCGAACTCGCCGGACGGGAGTCCGAGCGAATTGTCCGCTGCCCCCGAATCATGCTGATCACGAACGATATTGACGCCGACGAGCCCCGCGTAGACGTTGATGCGCGTCATGGACATCGCGTGATCGTGGTACCACAACCCGGCCGCGTCGTTCAGGCCGGAAAAACTGTGGGTCAGCGACTCGCCGGGACGGACCAGCATCTCGGAGTGCCCGTCGGAATCGGGCTGCGTGATCGCCCCGTGCAGATGCAGCGAGGTCGGCGTCATGTGCCGGTCGTGTTCGCTCATGCCGTGCAGGGAGGTGTCGACATCGGCGGCCAACGGGTTACCGTCCGTGTCGTTGCTGTAGCGCAACGTCCAGGGCTGGCCTTGGACGCTCTCGATCGTCGGCCCGAGGTAGTCGAGATCGCCGTAACCGAACGTCGGACCGGGCGCGAGATCCGCGTGGAAGGAATGCGATCCGCTTCGCGCCCTCAGCTCGACGGCAGTGCCGGAGACGACGGGCAGACGGGGTAGCTCGTCGCGGAACGGCTGCAGGGGCGGCGAATGGAACAGCAGTGGACTGTGGCCGCCGAAGATGTCGTCCGCAGTCGCGCGGCGCACGGCCGACGACGCCGGCAGCGCCGCGGCGACGACACCGAAGGCGGCCAGGCGAAACGCGGATCGCCGTGACATCTCGTTCACACGACACCCCCTGTTGTGAGTGGAAATTCGGTGCATTCTGGTCGCTCCGTCGGCTCCGCTCCTGCCCCGGAGCCTACATTTCCACTCACGCGCGCCGAAGGCGCCTAAACGAGCAGTTCTGCGATCTGGATCGTGTTCAGAGCAGCGCCCTTGCGCAGGTTGTCGCCGGACACGAAGAGCGCGAGTCCGCGGCCCTCGGGAACGCCCGGGTCCTGACGGATCCGACCGACCAGCGATGCATCCTTGCCCGCAGCCTGCAGCGGGGTCGGAACGTCGACGAGCTCGACGCCCGGTGCCGACGCCAACAGTTCCCGTGCGCGCTCCACCGACAACGGCGACGCGAACTCGGCGTTGATCGACAGCGAGTGGCCGGTGAAGACGGGAACACGGACGCACGTGCCGCTGACCAGCAGGTCCGGCAGCCCGAGGATCTTGCGCGACTCGTTACGGAGCTTCTGATCCTCGTCCGTCTCGCCGGAACCGTCGTCGACCAGCGATCCCGCGAGCGGCAACACGTTGAAGGCGATGGGCGCGACGTACTTGTTCGGCGCCGGGAAGTCGACCGCCGAACCGTCGTGCACCAGCTTTTCCGCGTCGTCGATGACGGCACGCGCCTGGGTGGCGAGTTCTTCTACTCCGGCCAGGCCACTGCCGGAGACCGCCTGGTAGCTGGAGACGATGAGGCGCTGCAAGCCCGCCTCGTCGTGCAGCACCTTCAGGACCGGCATCGCGGCCATCGTGGTGCAGTTGGGGTTGGCGATGATGCCCTTGGGCGGGTTCTTCGCCGCGTCGGGGTTGACCTCGCTGACCACGAGGGGAACCTCGGGGTCCTTGCGGAACGCCGAGGAGTTGTCGATGACGACGGCACCGGCCGCGGCGAAGCGCGGGGCCTGCTCGCGAGAGAGGGTCGCACCGGCGGAGAACAGCGCGATGTCGATCCCGGCGAGGTCGGCGGTGGATGCGTCCTCGACGATGATCTCCTCGCCGCGGAACGGCAGCTTCTTGCCCGCCGACCGCGCCGACGCGAAGAACCGAACCGTGTCTGCAGGAAAGTTGCGCTCTTCCAGCAGGGTTCGCATGACGGCGCCGACCTGGCCGGTGGCTCCTACGACTGCAACTACGGTCATCGTCCTGTACCTCCGTGTACGACGGCTTCTTCTTCGCCGCCGAGATCGAATGCCTCGTGCAGTACACGCACGGCCTCGTCGAGCTGATTGTCGTTGACCAACACGGAAATACGAATCTCCGACGTGCTGATCAGGTCGATGTTGACACCTGCGTCCGCGAGGGACTCGCAGAACGTGGCCGTGACGCCCGGGTGGCTCTTCATGCCTGCGCCGACGAGGGAGACCTTGCCGATGTGGTCGTCGTAGAGGACCTGCGCGAACCCGATCTCGGACTGCAGCTTGGTGAGCTTCTCCACGGCCGTCGGGCCGTCGGACTTGGGGCAGGTGAACGTGATGTCGGTCTTGCCGGTGTCGACCTTGGACACTCCCTGCAGCACCATGTCGATGTTGATCTCCGCATCCGCGACGGCGCGGAAGATCTTCGCCGCGTACCCCGGGGAGTCGGGGATGCCGACCACGGTGACCTTGGCTTCGCTGCGATCGTGTGCGACGCCGGTGAGAATGGCTTCTTCCACTGGAATGTCCTCCATAGATCCGGAGACGATGGTTCCGGGTTTCGTGGTGTACGACGACCGAACGTGTACGGGAACGTTGTAGCGACGTGCGTACTCGACGCAGCGCAGCATGAGCACCTTGGCTCCGCAGGCCGCCATCTCGAGCATTTCCTCGAACGAGACCGTGTCGAGGTGGCGTGCATTCGGAACGATGCGGGGGTCGGCGGTGAAGATGCCGTCGACGTCGGTGTAGATCTCGCAGACGTCGGCGTTCAATGCCGCCGCGAGGGCGACGGCCGTGGTGTCCGAGCCACCGCGTCCGAGCGTCGTGACGTCCTTGCTGTCCTGGCTGACGCCCTGGAAACCGGCGACGAGAACGATCGAACCCTCGTCGAGGGCGTCGCGCACGCGGCCGGGGGTGACGTCGATGATCTTGGCGTTGCCGTGCACGCTCGTCGTGACGACGCCTGCCTGCGAGCCAGTGAAGGAGCGTGCCTCGGCACCGAGGGAATGAATGGCCATCGCGACGAGGGCGTTGGAGATGCGCTCACCCGACGTCAGCAGCATGTCCATTTCACGCGCGGGTGGCGCTGGGCAGACCTGCTCGGCCAGGTCGAGGAGCTCGTCGGTGGTATCACCCATCGCGGACACGACGACGACCACGTCGTTGCCCGCCTTCTTGGTCTCGACGATTCGTTCAGCAACGCGTCGGATACGTTCGGCGGTAGCCACCGACGATCCACCGTACTTCTGGACGATGAGAGCCACGCGTGTGTACCTCCGCTGCTTGGGTGCGTCTCGATTGGTGCAACTTGCCGGAGCTACCTTACCGAGGTCCGGCCTCTCCTTGCGCTGGTGGTACGGCAACAGCGCCCCTGACCTGCGTCTTCCGTCGGCCGACGGGCACCGGGAGCGTCTCCCCCGGCCGCTCACGTCCCAGCCCGGCCCCGAATCCAGGATATTCGTCCGACGCCGGTGCCCGGGTCACCCCGATACGAGGAGGGTGAAACGTGGAGTCCATCCGGATAAACGGGCGGTTTCGGCGGGTGGGTGCCGATCGGCCGACTCTCCTCGGACGGCCTTCCGCCTGAGCCCCTCCAAAGCGAACCGAACGGTGTCCGAATCGAGCGTTACTTCCCGAAATCGCAAGAACCGGAATACTATTGGCCGGTCCATCGCATCACATGCGCCTTTTTCGTCGGGAGAGGGTCGTGTATGACCACGTTGCCCCTGTCTTCACTCTCGACGCCGTCTCGGCAGCCCTCGGTGACGCCGCCCGAGCTGCGCAGCAGAATTCCGCTTCGTCCTCGAACCACGATCAGCCGGCCGCGCCTGCTCACGATGCTCGACGACGCCGATCCCTCGGTGGTGACCTTGGTGACCGCACCGGCGGGGTCGGGTAAGACGACCCTGTTGGTCGACTGGATCGGCGCCGACGAACGTGCGCGTGCCGGGTCGGTGGCCTGGCTGACCGTCGAGGAGTCCGACAACGATGTCGCGCATCTGCGATCGTCGGTCGTCTCGGCGTTCGAGCATGCGGGCTCGCACGAGCTGAGCGAGGCGATGGCACGGGTGCCGTCACCTGCAGGCCCGCCGGGCAGCTTCGGTGCGCTGCTCGTGGAGGCACTCGACACGGTGGACGGTCCGGTGACGTTGATCCTGGACGACGCGCATCTACTCCACGACGACGACGCACTGTCGTTGCTCGGCAATTTCCTGCGGTGGCCGCCGCGCACTGTCCGCACGGTTCTCGCCGGACGGTTCGAACCACCTCTGGCGCTGCAGAAGTTACGTCTGGACGGTCGAGTGCACGACATCTCCCCGGCCGCCATCGCGTTCACCGCGGACGAAGCTGCCGCGATGTTGGCGCGCACCGGAACCGTTCTCGCAGAGGACGATCTGTCCAAGTTGATGGTTCGGACCGAGGGATGGGCGGCCGGTCTGCGGCTTGCGGGAATGACGTTGACGGGCGCGCGACCGCCGTCCGAGGTCATCGACGCATTCACCGGGACGCAGCACACCGTCGCGGATTACCTCGTCGGGGAAGTCCTTTCCAACCTTCCGCCTCACGTCCGGACGTTCCTGATCGAGACGTCCGTTCCCGACTGGTTCACGGCCGACCTCGCGGAGAAGCTCACCGGTGACCGTCGGTGCCAGGACATCATCGACGGCCTTCTCGCCCAGAACTTCCTCGTCGATCGCATTCCCGGGCCCGAGACCGGCTACCGGTACCACCCGCTCATGCGCGGTTATCTCCGCGCGGAGATCGCACGTCTGGGGGCGGAGCAGATCAGGAACCTCGAACGCGTCACGTCCTCGTGGTTCACCGACACTCGCCACCCATTGTTCGCACTCCAGCACAGCGTGCACGCCGCCGACTGCACACGAATCGTCGACATACTGTCCGAGTCCGGCCTGGGCATGGTGTTGCGCGGAGACGGCCCCCAGGTACTCGACGCCGTCGAGCAGAGCCCGGCAGATGTTCGACGCGATGTTCGGACAGGACTGGTCAGCGCGGCCGCTCTCCTGGCAACCGGCCGGATCGCACCCGCGGTGAGCATCCTGTCCGCGCTTCGACGATCGGGCGACGGCCTCGGCGACCCTCGCGCCGAGGTACTGCGCAGGGCCCTCGATCTGCACGCATCGCTCTACACAGGGACCGTGGCGACGCCGCTGGACCGGGCCCTGCGCGTCGGAATCGGACAATCAGGGTCTCCGGATCTCGACGCCTACGCGTCGATGGTCGCGGGCCTCGCGGAACTGCATCTCGGACGACGCGCCGCCGCGGACGTCCATCTGTCCGACGCCGTCGCGCACGCACAGGCTGGACATCTGCACCTCACCGCACTCACATGCCTGGCGACGATCGCCGGAAGTCACTTCCTCGCGTCACAATTGACCGACGCACACACCGCCGCGCACGACGCACTCCACTACTCGCGGACGCACGGACTCACCGGATCGCCCGTGCATGCCGTCGCGCAGTCGGTCGAGTTGCTCGTCGGCATCGTGCGGCTGACGCCGGCAGACGCTGCACCCGACGACGTCTGGCGCGCGATCTGCACCTCACCGGACCTGGCCATCGCGAGCTACGGACGCCGGGCACGGTGGGCCCTCGGCGCATCCGACGAGCCGGGCCGTTCCGCGCCGAGCGAGCGTGATCGAGCCGACCTGGAACGGCCGGCGCTACCCGGATTCGAGGCCTTGCTGGCCCCGATGATTCAACGTCGATACCTCGCGCAGGGAGAACTTCATCGCGCCGCGGAGTTCGTCGACCTGACCGCGCGGAGGCTCGGTCCGGTCGGTGAAGTCCACCTCCTGGCGGCCGAACTGCACCGCCGAGCCGGGCGTCTCGACGCCGCCGACGCCGAACTGACCCGCGTCATCGACGGCACCAAGCGCTGCCTGAACCCGGTGAATTCGATCCGCGCCTTGCTCGCAGCCGCCGCTGTCGCCGTCGAACGCAAGAACCCCACCCGCGCCTTCGACTCCACCGTCGCTGCCCTGACCGCCGCACAACCGGAGTCGATTCTGCTTCCGTTCGCGGAAGCGGGCACCACCGTGCGCGACGTCCTGACCCACAACCACGGCAGGTTCGGGCTGCTCGAGCCCTTCGCGGACCTCGCCCGCGCCTCGGTTCCACACTCGGGAGCCGGAGTCGACCGGTCACCGAATGCCGCACTGACCCGTCGCGAGCTGGAACTGCTGCGCGAACTCCCGTCATGGCGGACGGCCGAGCAGATCGCCGCGGACCACTTCGTCTCCGTCAACACCATCAAGACACACCTGCGCGGCATCTACCGCAAGCTCGAAGTCCGCTCTCGCCGCGACGCCATCGCCGCCGCCCACGAACTCGGGCTGCTCTGACGGACGCTCCCCTTGCGATTCATTCATCTGCTACGGGTGATGCAGTGGACGACCCGGGCGCGGACGCTGGTGGAGAAGCATCGATTCTCTTCGTGGAGCGAGGGCACATGGCTCAACCCGCTGGCGGCATATCGCACGGAGTTCGGTACGAGTTCGTCGTCGAAGGCGACCTGTCCGAACGTGCGAAGGCCGCGTTCCCCGATCTGTCGATCGCACGTGTCCCCGCTACGTTCACTCGAATGTTCGGGCCGATCGACGACGACACCGCCCTGCGCGGCATGTTGGCTCGGTTCGACGCCCTCGGTCTGACCGTCGTCGAATTGCGTCGTTTACCCGACTGACACGAGATCGGCGAACCCGGCCGTGAGAGGTGGAGGTGCAGTAGTACACTCGCATCCATGCAGCGCGCGCTTCTCCTCGATCGCCGCGACGGGGTCTGATCCAGACTGGCTTCCCGTCGCGGGGTTTCATCGCGCCGGTCGATATCCAAGTACAGCCAGTAACCTCGGAGATCACACCAATGTCACCTGCCGACGCATTCACATCCGGATCGCGCACCATCACCCCTCCGTCACGGCCCGCGCCCAGCGATCAGCCCGTGTGGAACACCCAGAAGAACTCGTCGATGCCGACGTACCGGTACCGCCCGTTCGCCGACGAGGTCGAGCCCATCACGCTCCCCGACCGCACGTGGCCGGACAAGGTCATCGACCGAACACCGCAGTGGTGCGCCGTCGACCTGCGTGACGGCAATCAGGCCCTCATCGACCCGATGAGCCCCGCACGCAAGCGTCGGATGTTCGATCTGCTGGTTCGTATGGGCTACAAGCAGATCGAGGTCGGGTTCCCCTCCGCGAGCCAGACCGACTTCGACTTCGTCCGCGAGATCATCGAAGACGGCGCGATCCCCGACGACGTGACCATCCAGGTCCTGACTCAGTGCAGGCCGGAACTGATCGAACGCACGTACCTCGCCTGCGAGGGCGCGAAGAACGTGATCGTCCACTTCTACAACTCGACGTCCATTCTTCAGCGGCGCGTCGTTTTCCGCGCCGACCGTGACGTCATCAAGAAGATCGCCACCGACGGCGCACGTAAATGCCTCGAGGTCGCCGCGAACTACCCCGACACCGACTGGCGGTACGAGTACTCGCCCGAGTCCTACACCGGCACCGAGCTGGCGTACGCCAAAGAGGTGTG
Source organism: Rhodococcus sp. 14-2470-1a (assembly GCF_002259425.1). Classification (NCBI taxonomy): domain Bacteria; kingdom Bacillati; phylum Actinomycetota; class Actinomycetes; order Mycobacteriales; family Nocardiaceae; genus Rhodococcus; species Rhodococcus sp. 14-2470-1a. The sequence goes on along the minus strand of NZ_NPFZ01000028.1, from coordinate 191,281 downwards.
CGACGCCGTCGTCGACATCATCGATCCGACGCCCGAGAAGCCGATCATCCTGAACCTGCCCGCAACGGTGGAGATGGCGACGCCCAACGTCTACGCCGACTCGATCGAGTGGATGAGCCGCAACCTGAACCGGCGCGACAGCATCATCCTGTCGCTGCATCCGCACAACGACCGCGGAACCGGCGTCGCTGCCGCCGAACTGGGCTACCAGGCCGGCGCCGACCGCATCGAGGGATGCCTGTTCGGCAACGGTGAGCGCACCGGCAACGTCTGCCTGGTCACGTTGGGGCTCAACATGTTCACCCGCGGCGTCGACCCACAGATCGACTTCTCCAACATCGACGAGGTACGCCGCACCGTCGAGTACTGCAACCAGCTGCCCGTGCACGAGCGCCACCCGTACGGCGGCGACCTGGTGTACACCGCGTTCTCCGGAAGCCACCAGGACGCCATCAACAAGGGCCTCGACGCGATGAAAGCCACTGCGGACGAGCAGGGTTCGGACATCGGCGAGATCACCTGGCAGGTTCCGTACCTGCCCGTCGACCCGAAGGACGTCGGCCGCACCTACGAGGCCGTCATCCGAGTCAACTCGCAGTCCGGCAAGGGCGGCGTCGCCTACATCATGAAGTCCGATCACGGTCTGGCACTGCCACGTCGACTGCAGATCGAGTTCTCTCAGGCCGTGCAGCGCATCACCGACGGTGAAGGCGGCGAAGTCTCGCCCAAGGAGATATGGGACGTCTTCGCGCAGGAATACCTGTCGCCGATCCGCCCGCTCGAACGCATCAAGCAGCGCGTCATCGCCGCCGAAACAGACGGCGGCACCGACAACATCGTCGCGACGGTCAAGCTCGACGGCGTCGAACAGGACATCACCGGCTCCGGCAACGGCCCGCTCGCAGCCTTCGTCGACGCACTGTCGACCGTCGGCTACGACGTCAGCGTCCTCGATTACTCCGAGCACGCCATGTCCGCCGGCGACGACGCCCAGGCCGCCGCCTACGTCGAAGCCTCCGTCACCGGACCCAACGGCACCGCCGTCACCGTCTGGGGCGCGGGCATCGCGACCTCCATCACCACAGCATCCCTGCGCGCCGTCGTCTCGGCCGTCAACCGGGCGCTGAAGTAGGACTCCAGATCACCCACGAGGGCCCCTGTTCCGCCGTTCGGGCGGGGCAGGGGCTCTCGTGGTTTCCCACCGCCCCCGGCTCCGATGACTCCATCTGTACCTGCCGATGCAGGTGAGCTGGAGCGGAACGGGACCAATTCACCCGCTGAGGATGATGATCTTGTTCGGTGCTGCCTGAGACCATTTGGGGACCTTCTGCCGAATGGAGCACCGAATCGTGGATTCCTTCTGGGATTTTCTGTGGTTGATCGTCGTCAGCTTTGCCTTCGTCGCCTACCTGATGGTGCTGTTCTCGATCATCGGCGACCTGTTCCGCGACCACAAGAGCTCCGGATGGGCCAAGGCTGCGTGGGTGCTGTTCCTCATCATCGCGCCGTTCCTGACCGCTCTCGTCTACATCATCGTCAAGGGCGGCGACATGACCAAGCGTCAGGTGCGGGCCCTCCAGCACGCCAAGGACGAGCAGGAGCAGTACATCAAGCAGGTCGCGGGGCGCACCTCTGCCGAGGAAATCGCGCACGCGAAGGAACTCCTGGATGCCGGCACCATCACCGAGGAGGAATTCGCGCAGCTCAAAGCCAAAGCCCTCACGTGAGTTTTACCTGCTTTCGGGTCGCTCCGCAGGCTCCGCTCCTGCCGCCCCCTGCTATACATTTCTGCTCACAGCGGCGGCTTCCTTCTCGAATGCATCCACTGTCGCGGCGATGGCCGGCAGCGTCGTCGCATTCGGCCTCGTCGCGAGTTCGTAGATCCTGCCCGCACGCACACCTGCCAGCGGTCGGGTGATCACACCCGGGTGCCCGACGGCGTAGCGCGGCATCAGTGCGACTCCGTGGCCTCGGGCAACGAGTTCCTCGGTGACCCGGAAGTCGTTGATGCGCTGGATCACTCGTGGCCGAACGCCCGTGGCGGCGGCGACCGACAGCAACACGTCGTCCACCGGGAACCCGTCGCGGACGCTGATCCACTCCTCGTCCACGAGCCGGCGCACGTCGACGGACTCCTCGGAGGCCAATCGGTGCGTCAGGGGTAGAAGTAGATCGATGGGCTCTCGCATCAGCGTTCGCACTTCGAGGCGGGGCGCGGCCGTGGCGGGTGCACTGTCGTCGCGATGGGTCAGCACGACGTCGTAGTCGGCCAGCAGCGCAGGCACCGACGATGCAGGAACGTCCTCGTCGCGTGCGTCGACCTGTGTTCCGCTGTCGTGCAAACGATTCAGCACACCCGGCAACAGCAGCCCAGCGCCCGAGGGAAACAACGCCACGCGCACGCGTCCCCGCGGCGATGCACCGTACGACGCCATCTCCGCGCTCGCCCGGTCCAGTGCGCCGAGCACCTCGTCGGCCCGCAGAACCAGTGCGGCACCCGCATCCGTGAGTCGGAGGCGTCGACCGTCGGGCTCGAGGAGCGGCACACCGGCCTCGCGAGCAAGGATCTTCAGTTGCTGCGACACCGCGGACGGGGTCATCGACAGGGCGTCGGCCACTGCCCCGGCCGTCCCTCGATCGGCGAACTCCCGGAGTATCCGCAACCGCTCCACGTTCATGTAGAGAATCTTAACTGTCAGTGCTGAATAATTCGATTGTGCTGATGCATCGAACTCCGCGACGATGGACCCGTGCCCACTCGTGACCGCCTCCTCGGAGTGACCGTGGCCGTGCTCTGGGGCTTGAACTTTCTCGCCATCCGCGTCGGCCTCGACCACTTCCCACCGTTCTTCTTCGCTGGACTCCGGTTCCTGGTCATCGCCGTACCGGTGATCCTGTTCGTCCGCCGCCCGGACGTCCCCGTGAAGTGGCTCCTGCTCTACGGATTCGGGTTCGGCTTCCTTCAGTTCGCGTTCCTGTTCGCCGCGATGAACGCCGGAATGCCGACAGGCCTCGCCTCCCTGGTGCTGCAGTCCTCCGCGCCGTTCACGATCATCCTCGGTGCTCTGCTGTTGCGCGAGAAGGTCAGCAGGCGTCAGATTCTGGGCATCACCGTCGCCGTCGCCGGAATGTGCCTCATCGGGTACGACCGCGCCCAAGCGGCATCCCTGATACCCGTCGTACTCACTCTTCTCGCCGGGCTCGGATGGGCGTTCGGCAACCTCGGCAACCGCCTCGCCCGCGGGGAAGAACCGATGCGCTCGATGCTGTGGATGTGCGTCGTTCCACCGATCCCGATGCTCGCCCTCTCCACCGTGGTCGAAGGACCGACCACCGGATGGCACGCTCTCGCCACCGCGTTCAGCTGGGACGGTTGGCCTGCGCTCGCCGGACTCGCCTACATCGTGCTGCTGGGGACGATCGCCGGATCTGGATTGTGGACGGTCCTGATCAGCCGCCACCCCGCAGGCGTCGTCGCACCGTTCTCACTGATGGTCCCCGTCGTCGGCATCGCGGGCGCCTGGATCTTCCTCGACGAGACCCCCAGCGTCCTATCGATGGTGGGAGCAGCCGTCGTCATCGCCGGGTGCCTCGGCGGAATGTCGACCAGGCGAAGGACACGGACCGCCGCGACCACCGTGGAACCTTTACGCGTGTGAGACGTGGTGGGCCTCACAACCGCGCCGAGGGGGCCGCGCCACCGTCGACGCCGACGAGAATCCACCGGCAGGTTTGTGCCAGACTCGGCGCATGGTTCGAGCAGACGAGCGCAGAGCGGCTATCGGAGCGCGCGGCCGGCTGGCACTCCGGGCAGCCGAGGCTGCAACGTGGGCGTCACGCAAGGCAGGACGCGGCAAAGGGTCGATGATCGGCGGGCTCGTCGCCCTCAAGATCGACCCGGACATTCTGACCGGACTCGGGTCCGGGCGTCGCACCGTCGTCGTCACGGGAACGAACGGAAAATCGACGACGACGCGAATGACCGCCGCCGCGCTGGGGACGCTCGGCGACGTGGCGACTCAGGCCGACGGCGCCAACATGGACGCAGGAATCGTCGCTGCACTGCACGCACATTTCGATGCCCCGCTTGCAGCCCTCGAGGTGGACGAACTGCACGTCCCGCACGTCTGCGACGCCGTATCCCCCGCCGCGGTGGTACTTCTCAATCTCAGCCGCGACCAACTCGATCGCGTCGGCGAGATCAACATGATCGAACGTAAACTCCGTGCGGGTCTCGCACGACACCCGGAAACCGTCGTGATCGCCAACTGCGACGACGTGTTGGTCACCTCGGCTGCGTTCGACGCCCCGAACGTCGTGTGGGTCGCTGCCGGAGGCGGCTGGGCGGGCGACTCGGTGTCGTGCCCCCGCACCGGAGAACCGATCATCCGAGACGGCGAACACTGGTACTCGACCGGAAGCGACTTCGCCCGACCCACACCGGATTGGTGGCTCGACGAGAACAACCTGTACGGCCCCGACGGCCTCGTCGTACCGATGTCGTTGTCCCTCCCCGGAAAAGCCAACCGCGGCAACGCAGCTCAGGCCGTAGCTGCAGCAGTGACGCTGGGCGCGGATCCCCAGGACGCAGTGGCCGCCGCGTCGGGAGTCGACGAAGTGGCCGGTCGCTACTCCACGGTCCAGTACGGATCTCATTCCGTCCGAATGCTTCTCGCGAAGAACCCAGCAGGCTGGCAGGAGGCACTGTCGATGATCGACCCGACCGTCGACGGACTCGTCATCGCCGTCAACGGGCAGGTTCCGGACGGCGAGGACCTGTCCTGGCTGTGGGACGTGCGGTTCGAACACTTCGAGAACGTCGCCGTCGTCGCATCGGGCGAGCGCGCAACCGATCTCGGCGTGCGCCTGCTGTACGCCGGGTCGAAGCACACCACCGTCGCAGATCCGCTGAAGGCCATCGCATCCTGCCCACCAGGGCGAGTCGAGGTACTGGCCAACTACACCGCGTTCCGCGACCTCGGGCGCGCACTCGCACGGGAGCACGGCAATGTCTGAATCCACCGTCCGCATAGGCCTGGTACTCCCCGATGTCATGGGGACGTACGGCGACAACGGAAACGCTTTGATCCTGCGGCAACGGCTCAGGATGCGGGACATCGACGCCGAGATCGTCCAGGTCACCCTGGGCGATCCCGTTCCCGAGTCGCTGGACGTCTACACCCTGGGCGGCGCCGAGGATTCCGCTCAGCGCCTCGCGACGCGGCATTTGACGCAGTACCCCGGCCTGCAGAACGCCGCGGCGCGCGGGGTCCCGGTGCTCGCGATCTGCGCCGCCATCCAGGTACTCGGTCACTGGTACGAGACCTCGTCCGGCCAAAAGGTCGACGGCATATCCCTGTTCGACGTCACGACGGCACCCCAGGAAACACGATCCATCGGTGAAGTCATCACCGAACCCGTCGTCACCGGTCTCACCGAGAAGCTCTCCGGATTCGAAAACCACCGCGGTGGAACAACTCTGGGACCCGATGCAAGTCCACTGGCGACGGTCACCCACGGCGTCGGCAACGGCGTCGGCGACGGCCGCGAAGGCGTCGTACAGGGGTCGGTGATCGGGACCTACATGCACGGTCCGGTCCTCGCCCGAAACCCCCAACTGGCCGATTACCTGCTCGAGCGGGCGACCGGGACCATCCTGGCCCCCCTCGATCTGGCGGAGGTCACACAGTTGCGTCGGGAGCGGCTCCGCCGCACGTGAGCAGAACGGAGCCTGCGGAGTGACGCGCAGGCTCCGCTCCATTCACGTGTCGCGGAGCGACCTCCTACCGGTCAGCGCCCTGCCCAGAGTCAATTCGTCGGCGAATTCCAGATCCCCACCCATGGGGAGACCCGAGGCCAGCCGGCTGATGGCCAGACCGGGGAAATCGCGCATCATGCGCGCCAGGTAGGTCGCCGTCGCCTCCCCTTCGGTGTTGGGGTCGGTGGCGATGATCACCTCGGAGACGTCCACACCGTCGTCCTGATTTCCGATGCGCACCAGAAGTTCTCGGATCCTGAGCTGGTCCGGACCGATGCCGTTGAGTGGATCGAGCGCACCGCCGAGGACATGGTATCGGCCCTTGAATTCGCGCGTACGCTCCACGGCCTGAACGTCTTTCGGCTCTTCGACGACGCAGATAATCGACCGATCCCGCCGCGGGTCGGCACAGATACGACACAGTTCCTTGTCCGAGACGGTGCCGCACACGGTGCAGAACTGAACCCCGTCACGTACACGCGCCAACGCTTTGATCAGCCGGTCCACCTCGGGCGGTTCGACGCCGAGGAGGTGAAATGCTATGCGCTGAGCGCTCTTCGGCCCGACGCCGGGCATTTTGCCGAGCTCGTCGATCAGATCCTGTACAGGACCTTCGTACACCTCAGAATCCAGGCAGGCCGAGCGACCCACCGCCGAGGCCACCCGCCAGAGGACCGAGCTTCTCCGCTGCGACCGCGGACGCCGACTTCGACGCGTCGGCGATGGCTCCGATGACGAGGTCCTGCAGCGTTTCGACGTCCTCCGGGTCGACGATCTTGGGGTCGATCACCAAGCCGACGAGTTCGCCGGTTCCCTTCACCGTCGCGGTGACGAGCCCGCCGCCCGCCTGACCGGTCACTTCTGCGTCGGCGATCTCCGCCTGGGCCGCCATCAACTGCTGCTGCATCTGCTGGGCCTGCTGCATGATCGAGGCGATGTCTGGCTGCTCACCGGGTTGCACAGTGATGTCCTCTCGGTTCGGGTACGTCACCTACGAGAGTAGTAGCCGAACACGCGGACGTGATCGTCCGCCAGCCCAGCGGCCAGACACGCGGCTCGGATCTCGTCCATCCGACCGGACTCGCCGGTTCCCCACACCGTGACCGAGCTGTCCAGCCTCATCCGCCTCGCGGCGGTGACCAGCGGGTCGAATCCGAGTTCGGTGTGGAAACTCATCACGCTGACACCGTCCACGTCGGGCAGGTCGGCGACATCCTCCGGCCGAGGGGTGTCCACCCACAGCGTGCCGAGCGTTCCTGCGGGCCACGAGCGAAGAACGGCGCGGGCGGCGGGGATGGACGGTTCGTCGACGAACATGTGCACACGTCGACCGTCGCCGAAACGAGGTCCGAATCCAGCGCCTATCGGCGCGATTCGCGTGCGCGTGCCGACCTCGACCGAATCCAGCCACCGCGACATCATCGTGCTCTCGTGCGACGGCGTGTACTCGATGTCGACGATGCCGTGCGCCGCGTCGAACCGTCGGACACGAAAATCCCGCTCGTCGACGCCGGGGAATCGCAACTGTTCGGCTATCGCGTCCTCGTCCCAATCACGCTGGTAGCTCCCGGCCGACAGAAGCGACGTCATTCGCATCGTGCCTGGTCGTGGCCTGCCGATCGCCAACGTGTGCATCGTCGGCACCGCGGCGTCGATGACGCCGTGCGGATACTCCACAGCCCGCTCCCTTCACCCCGACCGTGACTTGAGTAAGGCTAAACTTTGCTCGAAGTTTGCCACACGTCGGCCCCTGTCGACACGTGAACACGCCTTAAGCTGCAGATATGCAAGAGTCTCGACCCAGCCGTCGCCGCGTGACCCTCGAAAAATTGATCGAGACGGGCATCTCGCTGACGTTGCCGAACCTGACGGTCAAGGCATTGGCGGAAGAATTGGGTGTCAGCATCGTCGCCGTGTACAACAACATCGACAGCCTGGATGCACTCAGAACCGCGGTGGCGGAAGAGATCCTCGCTCGATGGGAGTTCCCCATCCCTGACGCGGACGCCACGCTCGAGGAATCGCTGATGGACCTCAGCCTGCGTTTGCGCTCCCTGGTCCACCGTAATCCAGGTATCGCTCGGTATCTCCTCGACATCGGGACGTCGTCGCCGGGCGCGCTGGCGCGGATCGACGAGGTGCAGATGGAATATTCGACGTTGTACGAGCTGACGCCCAAGCAAGCGAACTTCATCGTGACGGTGGTCGCGGAGCACGCGGCGGCGTTGTCGGAAATGGTGCACGTCGAGGGACGTGAGCGGGAGGACGACGCGGCAGTCCTCGCGAGGTCGGACCTGAAGCTGATTCCGCGCACCATCGACGGAAAGAAGCGTGACGACGACTCGAACTACGAGTGGTCGATGCGCGCCCTCATCATGGGCGCATCGGTCGTCATCGACCACCCGCGGTTCTCGACCTACTAGCGGACCTCGCGCTCGAGATTGGCCAAAGTCTGTGCCTGGATCTTCTTCAGACCGAGCGGCGCGAAGGTCTTCTCGAAGAAGCCACCGATGCCACCGGCGCCTTTCCACTCGGTCGTGGTGGTGACCTCGCTGCCAGCTCCCGACGGGGCAACGGTCCAGGTGGTGACCATCGAGGAGTTGGCGTCGCGTTCGACGATGGTGGAGCCGTCGACCGCGACGGTCGCCTTCACGTTGCGCGACCGCTTCGAGGTGGCCTGCAGTGTCCACTGCGCGACGGTGCCGTTGCCCTGACCGCCCTCGACGACGGTGTAGTCGAGGTACTGCTCGGGGAGGATCCGCGGGCGTACCGTCTCGTAGTCGACGAGTGCCGCCAACACCTGCTCGGGTGCCTGAGCGATGGTGATGGAACTGCTGGCGCTTACCTGTGCCACGTGGTGTCTCCTCGGGTCGACGCGAATTGTGAGTCCTGGCGCTCCATCCTGCCCTTCCCGATGACCCGGACGGGAACAGGATGTCAGGGTGTGTGACAGGGTTCACCGGGATTTATTTAGCTGCACAAACGACATGCATGCTGCATACATTTGTCCGTAATGCCTCGTTCGACGACAACATTTACGTGAAATTTCCCAGTCGAGGCCGCATACTCGGTGGCTCCGCGGCACGCCTGGATATAGCGTCTTCATGTGCCATCTGCGATTGCTCTTCCCCGACGTAGGCCCGCCCCGCGAGAAAGCGGATTCGCCGCACATCGTGCCGGCGTGGAACTGCTGCTCGAGAGTTACCGCGCCATCCCCGCTTCCGCAACCGTGCGCCTGGCGAAGAAGACCTCGAACCTCTTCCGCGCCCGCGCGGCATCGACGGCCCCCGGCCTCGACGTATCGGGCCTGACGAGCGTCATCACGGTCAACCCACAGGACCGGACGGCCGACGTCGCCGGAATGTGCACGTACGAGGACCTCGTCGCCGCGACGCTTCCGTACGGTCTGGCACCGTTCGTCGTACCGCAGCTCAAGACCATCACCCTCGGTGGCGCGGTCACCGGCCTCGGCATCGAGAGCACGTCGTTCCGTAACGGGCTGCCTCACGAATCGGTCCTGGAGATCGACATCCTCACCGGCAGCGGGACCGTCGTCACCGCCACTCCCGACGGCGAGAATTCCGACCTGTTCTGGGGTTTCCCCAACTCCTACGGAACGCTCGGATACTCGACCCGCCTGAAGATCCAGCTCGAGCCCGTGCTGCCGTACGTGGAGTTGCGCCACCTCCGTTTCCACGACCTCGACGTCATGCAGGCCACGATGGACGACATCGTGCGGGACCGCTCCTACGAGGGCATCGGAGTGCAGTACCTCGACGGCGTCGTGTTCACGCCGGAGGAAAGTTACCTGACCCTCGGCGTCCAGACTTCCGCTCCCGGTCCGGTCAGCGAGTACCACGCCGGGTCCGAGATCTACTACCGTTCGATACAGCAGAAGACCACAGACCGCCTGACCATCGCCGATTACCTGTGGCGTTGGGACACCGACTGGTTCTGGTGCTCCCGCGCGTTCGGAACTCAGAACCCCAGGATCAGGCGTTTCTGGCCCAAGAAGTACCGCCGGTCCAGCTTCTACTGGAAATTGATCGCGCTCGACCGTAAGTACGACATCGCCGATCGACTCGAAGCCCGCAAGGGAAACCCGCCGCGCGAACGGGTGGTTCAGGACATCGAGGTCCCGATCGAGAACACGGCCTCGTTCCTGCGGTGGTTCCTGAAGGAAATCCCCATCGAGCCACTGTGGTTGTGCCCGTTGCGACTTCGCGAGCCGGCCCCTCCCGGCGCCGACGCTGCGCGCCCGTGGCCCCTCTACCCCCTCGAACCGAAACGAACCTACGTCAACGTCGGCTTCTGGTCCTCGGTCCCCATCGTCCCCGGTGAGCCCGACGGTGCGGCCAACCGCGCCATCGAGAAGAAGGTCACCGATTTCGACGGCCACAAGTCGCTCTACTCCGATGCGTTCTACTCCGAAGCCGAGTTCTCCGAGCTCTACGGCGGCGAGAGGCTCGCAGAACTGAAGAAACGATACGACCCCGATTCCCGATTGCTGGATCTGTATTCGAAGGCGGTGCAAGGAAAATGACAACGTTCAAGGAACCCACGGCGCAGGACGCGCACCGAGCGAACAAGCTCACCATCTCTCAGATCCTCGAGCTTCTGTCCGACGGAAACATCCCACTGCGCTTCACCGCGTACGACGGAAGCGCCGCAGGCCCCGAGGACGCGACCCTCGGCCTCAACCTCAAGAGTCCCCGCGGAACCACCTACCTGGCAACAGCTCCCGGCGACCTCGGAATGGCACGCGCCTACGTCTCCGGTGACCTCGAAGCCGTCGGCGTCCATCCCGGAGACCCGTACGACATCCTCCGCGTCATGGGCGACGAACTGCATTTCCGGCGCCCCGGCGCGCTGACCCTGGCGTCGATCACTCGCTCGCTCGGCTGGGATCTGTTGCGACCCATCGCACCTCCTCCGCAGGAAGTGGTGCCGAGGTGGCGTCGAATCGCCGAAGGCCTTCGCCACTCGAAGACGCGCGACGCCGACTCGATCTCCCACCACTACGACGTGTCGAACACGTTCTACGAGTACGTCCTCGGGCCGTCGATGACGTACACCTGCGCCGCGTACACCTCGGAGGACGATTCGCTCGAGGCCGCGCAGGAGAACAAGTACCGACTCGTGTTCGAGAAGCTCGGCTTGAAGGAAGGCGACCGGCTGCTCGACATCGGGTGCGGCTGGGGCGGAATGGTGCGATACGCCGCACGCCGGGGCGTCAAGACCATCGGCGCGACGCTGTCGAAGGAACAGGCGGCGTGGGCACAGAAGGCCATCGCCGACGAAGGACTGTCCGACCTCGCGGAGGTTCGCTTCTCCGACTACCGCGACATTCCGGAGTCGAACTTCGACGCGGTGTCCTCGATCGGCCTGACCGAACACATCGGCGTGCAGAACTACCCGTCGTACTTCGAGGCCATCAAGTCGAAACTGCGCGTCGGCGGCCGGGTGTTGAACCACTGCATCACCCGCCCGGACAACCGGAGTCACGCCCGCGCCGGATCCTTCATCGACCGGTACGTCTTCCCCGACGGTGAACTGACCGGCTCCGGCCGCATCATCGCCGAAATGCAGGACGTGGGCCTCGAGGTCCGGCACGAGGAGAACCTGCGTGAGCACTACGCGCTGACCCTGAAGGCATGGTGCAAGAACCTGGTGGACAACTGGGATGCCTGTGTCGCCGAAGCCGGCGAGGGAACCGCACGAGTGTGGGGCCTGTACATGGCCGGCTCACGTCTCGGCTTCGAGCGCAATGTCGTTCAGCTGCACCAGGTCCTCGGCGTCAAGCTCGGACCGAAGGGCGCTGCCGACGTACCCCTGCGCCCCTGGTGGGAGGGCTAACCGTGGTAGTGCCTCGGATCGCCCGCGGCGCTGGCCGGCGGTAGGTTGCGCGCCGGAGTCTGCACCAGCGGACTGTCCGGCGCGATCCGCCCGGTTGCCCGGTCCCATCCGGCCCTTGCCCGCGGATGCATGCGGCGCCTGCGCGGAACCAGCGAGAACGCCGCATTCACTCCCCGCCCCACCAACTCGAACAACTTCTCGTCACGGTCGTTCCACGTGTAGCCCAACAGCCGACGCACCGGCTCGTCGTACATTCCTACCGTCATCCACACGGCTCCACGTGCTATCGGCACCCGCATGACCGCCCACACTGCGTCGGGAATCCAGGTCGCACGGGGCGGCTGTTCGATCTTCGACAGATCGAGCACTCCGCGGGTTGCCCTGTTGTCCTCGAGGACCTCGGTGCACATCCGTTTCCAGTAGAGCTGAAAGTCCTCCCACGTTTTCGGCACCGGTTTCATGCTCATGCCGTACAACCGGTACCACTGGATGTGCTCGGTGAAGAGCTGACGCTTCTGGTCCTCGGTGACCCCGCCCATGAAATGCTGGGCCGTCAGGACGGTGCCCATGAAGAACGTCGCGTGCGCCCAGTAGAACGTCTCCGGGTCGAGCGCGTGGTATCGCCTGCCCTGCGAGTCGATGCCCTTGATGTCGGTGTGGTATCCGCGCACCTGCAGCGCAGTCTGTTCCGCCCGGTCGCCGTCGAACACCACGCCGCCGATGGGATAGAGCGATCGGTAGAGCCGCTCCCACCGTTCGTCGAAGAAGGTGGAGTGTTGCTCGACGCCCGCCCCGAGACCCGGGTGCATGTTCTGCATCGACCCGGCCCAGACGCCTTGCAGCAGCCCCCGCCAGTCTCCGAAGTACTTCCAGGTAAGTGAGTCAGGTCCGAGCGGCTCATTCTGACTACGCATGTTGTCAGCTTATGATTGACAACATGCGTAGTCAATCCCTCGCGGACAGGCAGTACCAGCGCTATCACGCCCTGCTCGACGCAGGGATCGAGTTGCTGGGAGACCCGAAAGCTCCGTCGGTCACCGTCCGGGCGGTCTGCCGCACGGCGGGACTCACCGAGCGGTACTTCTACGAGAGCTTCACCGACCGCGACACGTTCATCCGCGCCGTGTACGGCCACGTCGGCGAGCTCGCGCGCGCCGCCATCGCCGGCGCGGTACCCGCCACCAGTCCGGAGGCCCCGGTGCGCGCGTTCGTCGAACTGGTCCTCGATCAACCCAGCGTCGGCCGAGTCCTGCTGCTGGCGCCGATGTCCGAGTCCGCCATCAGCGGCAGCGGCCTCGCGCTCGCACCGACGTTCGTCTCCCTGGTCGAAGCGCAGCTGAAGGGACTCTCCAAGGACGACAGGCATCTGGTTGCCGTGGGTGTCGTCGGCGCGCTCACCGCACTGTTCGTCGGATACCTGGACGGGACCGTCCGCACACCGCGAGAGAAGTTCGTAGCCCATTGCGTCCGACTGGTTTCCGACGCTTCCACCCTCGTGCCATGATCGACGCGACCGCACCACCGACGCACATGCCCCAGGAGTGAAGATGTCCGATCTCGATCAGTCGTTCCAGCAAGCTCAAGTCGACGTCAAGACCCTCACCTCCAAGCCGAGCAACGACGACCTGCTGAGCCTGTATTCGTTGTACAAGCAAGGTTCGAACGGCGACGTCACGGGTAAGCGTCCGGGAAGACTGGACATGGTGAACCGCGCCAAGTACGACGCCTGGGCGAAGCTCGAGGGCACCAGCCAGGATTCGGCGAAGCAGTCCTACGTCGACCTGGTCGGAAAGCTTCTCGGCTGACCCGGCGGGTGCCGCGGTCACCGGCGAGGAAAGGGACCGCGTGCGCGACTACGACGAAGCCGACCTGAAGATCGACAAGCCCAAGACACACGCGGCTGGACCCGTCGCCGTTGCGGTGTCGATGAAACGCGCACTCGGACACATGGGGCCGGTGCGCACCGCCAAGACCCTCCTCGACCTCAATCAGGCCGAGGGCTTCGACTGCATGAGCTGCGCGTGGCCGGACCCTGATCCCGGCCACCGCCACGCGGCAGAGTTCTGCGAGAACGGCGCGAAAGCAGTTGCCGAAGAGGCGACGACGACCCGCGCGACGCCGGAGTTCTTCGCGGCCCACAGTATCGCCGAGCTCGACTCCAAGAGCGAACACTGGCTCGGCCAGCAAGGTCGCATCACCCACCCGATGGTCAAACTTCCCGGCGGACGGTTCTACGAGCCGATCGACTGGGACGACGCGTTCCGACTCATCGGCGAACAACTCAGGTCCCTGAACTCCCCCGACGAGGCGATCTTCTACACCTCGGGCCGCGCGTCGAACGAATCCGCCTTCGTGTACCAGCTTTTCGCCCGTGCGTTCGGCACCAACAACCTGCCCGACTGTTCCAACATGTGCCACGAGTCGACGTCGATCGCTCTGCAGGAGACCATCGGTATCGGCAAGGCCAGCGTCACCCTCCAGGACGTGTACGACGCCGAGCTGATCGTCCTCGCAGGCCAGAACCCCGGCACCAACCATCCACGCATGCTGTCCGCGCTGGAGAAGGCGAAGCAGAACGGCGCCAAGATTCTGTCGATCAACCCGTTGCGCGAAGCCGGACTGGTCAACTTCAAGAATCCACAGACGCCCCGCGGGATGGTCGGGCCGGGAACGGACCTGTCCGACTTCCACCTCCCCATTCGTGTGAACGGTGACCTCGCACTGTTCCAGGCCATCGGGTCGCTGCTCGTCGAGTGGGACTCGATCGACCACGCCTTCGTCGAGCAGTACACCACCGGCTTCGAATCCTGGCGCGACAACGTCACCGCCGTCGACTGGGACGTCGTGACCGCGTCGACGGGCCTGTCCCGACACCAGATCACCGAGGCAGCGCAGATGCTGCGCGACTCGAAGGCCACCGTCTTCTGTTGGGCGATGGGCCTGACGCAGCACCGCAACGCCGTCGCGACCATCAAGGAACTGACCAATCTCGCGTTCGCGCAGGGCAACATCGGAAAGCCCGGCGCCGGATTGCTTCCGGTTCGTGGTCACTCGAACGTCCAGGGCGACCGGACCATGGGAATCTGGGAACGGGTGCCCGATCACTTCCTCGATTCCATCCAGGCCGAGTTCGGCTTCGACCCGCCGCGCGAGCACGGCCTCGACACCGTCGATTCCATCCGAGCCATGCGCGACGGAAAGGCCAGTTTCTTCCTCGGCCTCGGCGGCAACTTCGTTCAGGCGACGCCGGACTCGACGGTGACGCATCTGGCGATGCGACGCATGGCGATGACGGTGCACATCTCCACGAAGATCAACCGCTCGCACCTGGTCACCGGCGACATCGCCCTCGTCCTCCCTACTCTCGGCCGCACCGAGAAGGACGTTCAGGCGACCGGCGAGCAGTGGATTTCGGTCGAGGACTCGACGTGCTCGGTGCACTCGTCGCGCGGGCCGCTGAAGCCGGCGAGCGATCTGCTCAAATCCGAGGTCGCCATCCTGACCGGTATCGCCGAAGCAGCCGTCGGAGACCGCCACGGGATCGACTGGAAGGGCATGCGCGAGAACTACAGCACCATCCGCTCGCACATCTCACGCGTCGTCAACGGGTGCGAGGGCTACGAGGTCAATGTCCGACGGCCCGGCGGTTTCGTGCTTCCGCATCCACCTCGGGATTCACGAACGTTCGAGACAAAGTCGGGTAGAGGCGAATTCACGACGTCGCCGATCGACGTACTGCATGTGCCCGACGGCCACCTGCTGTTGCAGACGTTGCGCAGCCACGATCAGTTCAACACCACGATCTACGGCCTGAGCGATCGGTACCGCGGAATCGAAGGCGGACGACGCGTGGTGTTCGTGCATCGCGAGGACATCGCGGCGCTCGGTTTTCAGGACGGCGACATCGTGGACTTGCTGACGCGGTGGGAGGACGACGACGTCGACCGCTGCGCCGACGGCTTCCGCATCGTCGAGTACGACACTCCGCGCGGCTGCGCGGCGGCGTACTACCCGGAGACCAATCCCCTTGTCCCACTCGATTCGACGGCCACCGACAGCAACTGCCCGACCTCGAAGTCCGTGGTGATCCAGCTCGTTCGCACGGGAACCTCGCACGCATGTGCAAGCGAGGGAACGCAGGATCGCGTCGGATCCGACGAGGCGCACAAGAACCACCCGCAGCCGCGGCATCTCAGCTGACCCCTGTGTGAGTGGAAATGTAGGCCATGGGGCAGGAGCGGAGCCTGCGGGGCGACCAGAAGGCACTACATTTCCACTCACATCAAACCAGGGCGCGCCCCGCGCGAATTCTGGACCGCACGTCCCACAGCAGCACGTTGAAGGGCATTTCCCGGACCACCTGAGGCGTCACTCGGTTGATCACGGCGAGGGTGCCCATGAGCCGATCGAACCGCTTCTGCTTGATCGGGTCCCACGGCAGTTCCATTTCGTCCCTGAACCGTTCGGGGAGAAACCCGGTGGTCACGAACCGCATGAACGGGCCGATGAAAGGATGCAGCACTCGGGGTTTGACGAACGTCGCCGACGCGATTCCGTGGAGATACCGACGGATGGTCGGGTCGATGTGCACGTCGGCCAGCGCTGCGTCCCAGTACTTCTCGAACGTGATGCGGTCCGCGGGCCACATGTCGCGCGGCATCTGCAACGTCGATCCGAGAACGTGGCATCTCTGGTACATCTCGTCGAGGAACTCCGGGTCGGGTTCGCCGTAGAGCGCGTAGTAGACGTCCTCGAAGCCTCGGTACAGGCATGCTGCTACCCACAGCTGCAGGTTCGGGTCGAAGGCGTTGTACTTCACGGGACTGTCCGCCGTGGACTTGACTGCCGCGTGAGATCTGTTGGTCGCCTTACGGTACGCAGCCTTGACGTCGTCGTCGCCCATGCCCGCAACGGCGAGATAGGACAGCGTGGTCCGGGTCCGCTTCACCGGATGTCGGTTGATCTGGCCGCTTTCGACGCGACTCTCGAACACTCCGTACCCGACCGCCGGATGCCCCAGTTGCATGATGACGTTGGCGCCACCGGCGAGCAGGCCGACCCCGGTCATCGATTTGCGGAGCAGTTCGTTGTCGACTGTCATGGCGAATCCTTCTGATCGGATATCTGCATACGTGCGTGTGCAGATTACGCTAGGCGCGCTGCACGATCGGTGTCAAGATGTGTTCATGGCCGAATCACCGCGCACCTACGGCGGAGTCGACGGCTCGGCCAGGGTCGCCGAACGTCGCCGAGCCCTCGTCGACGCGGGCCTCGACCTGCTCGGAACGACCGAACCGGAACTGACCGTGCGCGGCGTCTGCCGCAGAGCAGGCGTCGCCTCGCGCTACTTCTACGAGAGCTTCGGCGACAAGAACGACCTGATGGAAGCGGTGTACGACCACGTGATCGGCGAAATCACGACGACGACCCTGGCAGCCGTCGGCACCGCACCCGACACCGAACACGGCCGTGTCCACGCCGCGGTACACACGATCGTGCGTCTGATCGCCGAGGACCCACGCCGAGGCCGGCTGCTCTTCTCGGCCACCCTGAGCAACGATGTTCTCGCCGCCAAACGATCAGAATCGACGCGAATGTTCGCCGGACTGCTCGCCTCGCAGGCCAGCGAGTTCTACGCCACCGACACCATCGAACGCCTCGACCTCACGACCCACTTCGTCGTCGGCGGCTTCGCCCAGGTCTTGACCTCATGGCTGGGCGGCGAACTGATTCTCGACGAGGATGCCGTGGTCGACTGGTGCACGGACCTACTCCTCGCCGCCGCCCCTACCGGGTCCCGCCCCGGCCATTCCGCAGGCTCCACTCCTGCCCACTCTGGTCATTCCGCAGGCTCCACTCCTGCTCACCCTGGTCATTCCGCAGGCTCCACTCCTGCCTGACCAGGCGTCACGGAAGACCGAGGTGCGCGACCAGGCGCTCCGCCCCGTCGGCGAACTGCCTGCGCATAAGCTCGCCGACGGTGTCGAAGTCGCATCGCGAGAAGGCCGCGATCAGAGCGTCGTGACTGCGGACCGATTGCTCGCCCCACGACGGATCCGAGGCGTAGAGCCTGGCCGGGGTATAACGGATTGCCCCGAAGAGGAACCACGCCAATTTCTTGCCGCCCGCCACCCGGTTGATGAAGCGGTGGAACTCGAATTCGCAGGTTTCGACGGCCTGGGCGTCGGCGCGCGCCACGGCGTCCCGCAGCCGGGCGTTGAGGCCGACGAGCCCTTCGATCTGCACGTCGGTGATGACTCGTGCTGCTCGTCTGGCGAGCTTGCTGGCGATGGTGCCTTGCAGCCAGAAGATGTCGTCGATGTCCTCGCGGCTGAGTTCGCCGACGCGGTAGCCGCGATTGGGCACTTGCTCGACGAGTCCCTCACCGCGCAGCGTCACGAGCGCTTCGCGGACAGGAGTAGCACTGACGCCGAGATCTGCTGCGGTGTCGTCGATGCGCACGAACGTGCCCGGCCCGAGCACTCCCGACATGATCTGCGCTCGCAGGCGCGCCGCAACCTCTTCCGACAGTTGCGGCCGCCGTCGCAGTACCGAAGCAGTCACAGCCCGTATGTCTTGCCGATGATGTCACGCTGAATTTCGTTGGTACCGCCGTAGATCGACGAGACGAGCGTGGTGCGGACGTGCTTCTCCATGTCGAATTCGGTGGCGTAGCCGTAGCCGCCCATCATCTGCATGCCTTCGAGTGCGACCTTCTTGGCGGTTTCGGTCAGCTTCAGTTTCGCCATCGACGCTTCCCGCGGGAACAGCTTCGTCGGGTTCTCGTCGACGAGCCGGGCGACGTGGTACACCAGTAGCCGACCGCATTCGATCTCGGTCGCAAGGTCTGCCACGCGGTGACGCAGTGCTTGGAAGGTGCCGACGGGACGACCGAATTGCTTGCGTTGCGTGATGAATTCGAGGGTGTCGTCGAATGCGCGCTGCGCCGTCCCGAGCATCATCGCCGCCAAGATGAGGCGTTCGATGTTCAGGCCCGTCATCAGCTGCGCCCATCCTTGCCCTTCGACTCCGACCACCGAATCCTCGGGGAGCAGGCAATCGGTGAAATAGAGGTCGTTGACCTCCTTGCCACCCATCGTGCCGATTCCCACGATGTTGAGGCCGTCGATGTCGGCGGGCACATCGAACATCGTCAATCCCTCGTGCTTCCCTTCCCCGCGCTCCTGTCGGGTCGCTCCACCGGCTACGCTCCTGCCGGTTCGCGCAACCAACAGAATGCGATCCGCGAAGTGCGCGTTGGAGCACCAGGTCTTCTGGCCGTTGATGAGCCAGCCACCCTCGGTCTTCTCGGCCTTGCAACTGAGGTTGCCGACGTCGGAGCCTGCTTCCGGTTCGGACATCGAGATCGAATAACTCTTTCCCTCGACGATGCCGCCGAGCACCGTTTCCTTCTGCGACGCGGTGCCGAACTTCTCGTAGGCGGCGCCGGTGATCAGCGTCGGGCCGATGCCGCCGATCGGGGCCATGCCCTTGGCTGCTTGTTCGAGCAGAATGCACATGTCGACGACGCTGCCGTCGGCTCCGCCGTACTCCTCGGGAATCGTCGCGCCCAGCCATCCGAGTTCGGCCATCTTGTCGTACAGGCCTTGGTTGTGGGTGTGCTGTCCGTGCTCGGTCAACGCGTCGCGCTGCTCTCGAGTACCGGCTTCGCGAGCGCAGAACGCTGCGACCGCCGCGGCGAAGGATGCTTGTTCCTGGGTGAAGTCCGTACTCATGAAGTGCTCCAGACGGTAGAGGGCCGGGATCTTGGCCGCCCCGGGCCGTCTTCGACGGTGGGGGTTGTTATCGACCGGACGCGGCGCATAGTGTGAGCTCCACAACAGTAAATCACATCAAATATATGTGATGCGATTTCGACAACGCGGAGGACAACCATGACGGACCAGGTCGTAGAGACGAAAGCCCGTACGTTCGACAGCCTCGACCCACGCACCGGTGACGTACTCGCTACCTATCCGATTGCCGGGGACGCCGAGGTGTCGGCCGCAGTCGATCGCGCACGGTCCGCCGCCAGGTGGTGGGACGTCCAGGGGTTCACCGGCCGCAAACGGTGGCTGCTCGAATTCAAGAGCGCCATCGCTCGTGACGCGAAATCTCTCGCCGACGTCATCGCCTCCGAGAGCGGCAAGCCCGACGAGGACGCGCTGCTCGAGGTCATGCTGGGCGTCGAACACATCGACTGGGCCGCCAGAAACGCCGAGAAGATCCTGAAACAACGCAAGGTGTCCTCCGGCTTGATCAGCCCCAACCAGCAGGCCTACGTCGGGTACCGGCCGTTCGGCGTCGTCGGCGTCATCGGGCCGTGGAACTACCCGCTCTACACCCCGATGGGATCCATCGCGTACTCGCTCGCTGCCGGCAACACCGTGGTGTTCAAGCCCAGCGAACTGACTCCGGGCGTCGGGGTCTGGCTGGCACAGAAGTGGGAGTCCATCGCTGCTGCTCATCCGGTGTTCCAGACGATCACCGGCGACGGCTCGACCGGAACTGCGCTGTGCACCGCCGGTGTGGACAAGATCGCGTTCACCGGGTCCACCGCGACCGCCAAGAAGGTCATGGCGACATGCGCCCAGTCCCTCACTCCGTTGGTCGCCGAGTGCGGAGGAAAGGACGCCATGCTCGTCGACGCCGACGCGAATCTCGATGCGGCAGTGGAATTCGCGACCTTCGGCGCCATGGGCAACGCCGGCCAGACGTGCGCGGGCGTCGAGCGCATCTACGTCGCCGCACCGGTCTACGACGAGTTCTTGCGGAAGTTCGCCGCGTCGGCGAAGGCCCTGAAACCCGGCGGCGCGGGCACGTCCTCGTACGGCCCGATGACATTGGGCAAGCAGAGCGGCATCGTCCGATCCCAGATCGAGGACGCTCTCGCCAAGGGTGGCAGAGCCGTTCTGGGAGGCCTGGATTCGCTGCACGGCCCGTACATCGACCCGGTGATTCTCACCGACGTACCCGAGAACTCCACAGCGATCACCGAGGAGACGTTCGGCCCCACCGTCGTCGTGAACAAGGTTCGCGATCTCGACGAGGGCATCGAACGCGCCAACGCATCGTCCTACGGCCTCGGTGCATCGGTGTTCACCAAGGACAACGCAGCCGGACGACGCGCGGCGGAGAAGCTCGACTGTGGCGTCGTCACCGTCAACTCCGTCCTGGGCTTCGCCGGCATTCCAGCGCTGCCGTTCGGCGGAACCGGGGACTCCGGCTTCGGCCGCATCCACGGCGCCGACGGTCTCCGCGAGTTCAGTACCGTCAAATCCCTTGCCGTGCAGAAGTTCGCCGCGCCACTCAATCTACTGACGATGCGAAGAAAAGCGCGCGATCTCAAGATCTCCGCACTGGTGCTCAAGCTTCGCCACGGCAGAGGCTGACGCCATGACGACGACGCAGGAACTCACTCCGAAACGCGGCCGCTACGGCTGGCTGAAGCGGATCGAGGAACTCGACCCCGTTGCGGACTGCCACACCATTCACCGCATCACTGCCGGATACGAGTTCCCGTGGGACTACCAACGCGCCCTCGAATTCGCTCTGTTCCGAACCTATTGCGTTCCCACCATCTCCGAGTTGCTGGAGAAGACCGGCGAGTTCCGTGACCGGCCGCAACGGCGTTACGACGACACTGCGCTGCTGATGGGCGAGATGGTCGAGCACGGTTACGATTCCGAGCGCGGCCGCGAAGCGCTACGCATGGTCAACCGGATGCATTCGCAGTACGCCATCTCGAACGACGACATGCTCTACGTGCTGACGACCTTCATCTACGAACCGATCGAGTGGATCGACACCTTCGGGTGGCGCAGACTGCATCCCTCGGAGCGCCTGGCGACGTTCCACTTCTACCGCCAGGTCGGAATTCGCATGGGCATCAAGGACATTCCAGAGTCCTACACCGAGCTCGCCCGGTTCAAACTGGACTACGAGGACCGCACGTTCCGGTACACCGAGGACAACCACAAAGTCGGCACGTACACGCTCGACCTGTTCTGCTCCTGGTTCCCGACGCCTCTGCGCCCCGCCGTCGCGCAGGGCGTGTTCGCTCTTCTCGACGAGAAGATGGCCCACGCGTTCGGCTTCCCCGCAGGCTCCCCCACTGTTCGACGCCTTGCTGTGGCGGGCCTACGAACGAAGGCGCGGGCCGAGAGATTTCTCCCGACCCGCAAGTCCTCGCGCAGTACCACCGACCCGCACAACAAGACGTATCCGGGGTATCCGAACAACTACCGGCCGAGCGATCTCGGTGCGCTCGGTTGTCCGTACCCAGGTGCGTCAGGACAGAGCGCTGTCCGCCCACGCGTCGAGAGCGCCGCGAAACTCTGACGACTGGGGCAGCGGGGCGTAGATGTCCAGGCCGGTCGCCGGCAGCGGGCCGAGTTCGCTCAGCATGTGCGACGAGTTGACGAAGCGCGAGTACTGCAGGTCGCGTCCGGCGAGTGCGTCGGCGACGCGGTCGGTCTGTCCGCAAGAGACGTTGAGGTCTTTCTCCGAGCAGGTCAGCAGCACGTCGGTGTCGGCGGGAAGTGCGGCTGCGAGAACGGCGGGGTCCAGCGCGTCTGCTTCGGAGAAGAACTTCGCGCCCGAGTCGCTGAGTCC
Organism: Rhodococcus sp. 14-2470-1a; assembly: GCF_002259425.1. Taxonomy (NCBI): domain Bacteria; kingdom Bacillati; phylum Actinomycetota; class Actinomycetes; order Mycobacteriales; family Nocardiaceae; genus Rhodococcus; species Rhodococcus sp. 14-2470-1a. The sequence goes on along the minus strand of NZ_NPFZ01000028.1, from coordinate 169,053 downwards.
TACGGACGCCAGGATTTCGTCGTCGGGGTATGGAACCGGGCGTCCGTTGCGGATGGCGTCGATGGTCTCGTCGACTCGGCCTCGCTCGGCGTCGGCTTCTTCCGGTGTCATTTCACCCGAGGCGACGACGTTGTCCAGGACGCGGTCGAGCTGAGCGTGGAGCAGGTCGAGGTAGCGGATGGCCAACGGTGCCAGCAGTCCGAGGTTGCCGATCTCGACGCCGCGGTCCGCAAGGGCCAGTGCAGTCAGCCCGCCTTCACTGTGTCCGAGCACGGAGAACTTCTCGCCGCTGATGCCGGTGGCGTCGGAGAGCGCTGCGGCCGCAGCTTCGGCTGTGTCGATCTGCTGCGTGAATCCGAGCGGAACGGACGTGTCGATTCCCTCGGTGCCGGTGCGGCCCGTTCCGATCTTGTCGAAACGCAGCGTCGTGATGCCCTTGGCTGCGAGGGCGTCGGCGAGGTAGGCGATGGTGTTCGGGGTGATGTTGCCTTCGGGCGAATTGCCGTTGCGATCGATCGGTCCGCTGCCCGGCAGGAGGAGCGCAGCGCCGCGTACCTCACCGATCGCGGGCCTTAGGCTGCCGTAGTAGGTGACACCGTCGGACACGAATTCGAGCTCGCTGTCGACGGACGCGTCCGGGGACCACGGGGTGTTGATGGGAGCGGCGTGAGCGGTGGCCGCCCCCGCCAGCATCAACACGGAGGCGGACAGACCTGCTACGAGCTTTCGAGTCGACGACATGTGACGCATGCTAACAACTTTGCTTGACCAAAGCATTACCTGTGCAGGCGGTATCGTTCTCGAGTGGGCTGCCTGCGGTGATGCCGCAGTTCGGACGATTCGAAGTGGAGGCCAGTGATGGCGGGTGGACTTGTTGCCCTGTTGGACGATGTGGCCGCACTCGCGCGCCTGGCCGCGGCCTCCATCGACGATGTGGGAGCGGCAACCGGACGTGCGACGGCCAAGGCTGCGGGTGTCGTGATCGACGACGCCGCGGTGACGCCTCAGTACGTCCGCGGCCTCGCTGCCGAGCGTGAGCTTCCGATCATCAAACGCATCGCGATTGGTTCGCTGCGCAACAAACTGCTGATCATTCTTCCGATCGCGTTGCTGCTGAGCCAATTCCTGCCGTGGCTGCTGACACCGATTCTGATGCTGGGTGGTTGCTACCTCGCCTACGAAGCTGCGCACAAGATCTGGGGCGCCGTCTTCGGCCACGGTGACCACCACGACGAGGCCGCCGACAAGCCGAAGGACGAGGACTCCGTCGTTTCCGGCGCCGTCCGCACCGACCTCATTCTCTCCGCCGAGATCATGGTCATCGCGCTCGACACGATTGCTGCCGAAGGCTTCTGGAGCAGGCTGATCATCCTCGCCGTCGTGGCCGTCGTCATCACGGTGATCGTCTACGGCGTCGTCGGTTTGATCGTGAAGATGGACGACATCGGGTTGCGCCTGGCGGACAAGTCGACGGGATTCACCTCGAAGTTCGGCCGTGGGCTCGTCAAGGCGATGCCGAAGGTCATGTCGTTTCTCGGCATCGTCGGCACCGCGGCGATGCTGTGGGTCGGTGGCCACATCCTCCTCGTCGGCATCGACGAGCTCGGCTTCCATCCCCTCTACGAACTCGTCCACCACGGCGAGGAAGCGGTGCACGACATCGCCGGGATCGGACCGATCCTCGCGTGGATCGTCAACACCCTCGCGTCGGCGTTGCTCGGCCTGATCGTCGGCGTCGTCGTCGTACTCGCACAGTTGGGCGTGAAGTCCGCGCTGGCGCGGCGCAAGAACTGAGCTTCAGTTCAGAAGAACCGAGGTCATGACCGCGGTCACCCGCGTGACCGTGGTGTCGGACCGATCGAACCGCACGGCGCGGCCGACGTCGAAGACGATTCCGAGTGCGGCGTGCACCAGGAATCGTGACGTCACCACCGACAGCTCGGGCCGCGCATCACGCAGAAGCCGGGCCCACTGTTCGATGTTCTGCCGCTGTACGTTCCGAAGTCCGGACCGTTGGTCGGCCGGGAGATTGCCGATCTCCGCGAAGTAGACGGCCACGAGCTCGCTCTGACGGAACGTCAGCTCGGTGTAGAGCCGGCACAGTGTCGCGATAGCGGCCTCCGGTTCCGTCGATACCGCAAGCGCCTCGTCCAGTGTCGCGATCAGTCTTTCGTTCGCGCGGTGGAATGCCGCGGCCAACAGGTCGGCCTTGCTCGAGAAATGACGGTAGACGCTCGACGCATTGATGCCGGCTGCTGCGCCGATGTCCTCGATGCTGACGTCGTGATAACCGCGCTGATAGAACAGTTGCATCGATTCCCGCAGCAGCACTTCGCGTTTGGAATCTCCTCCGTCGCCGCCTCGGCGCTCCGCACCCGACTCGTCCGTCGAGAGCTTCGGTAGATCCGTCCTCAGTACCGACCACGCGGCCTGGAGGACGGTGACCTCGATCTGCTTGGCGGACAGTGCGGTTCGGTGCGCAGTCATGCTCGCCACCACACTGATCGCACCGGTGGCCAGCAGCGCGGCGTCGGCTTCCGTCAACGCCGGACGTACCCGACGAAGCGGCTCGGCCACGCGCCCGTGCAGGGTGTACAGCTTGTCCCGCAGCGACGTCTTGTCCTCGCCGATCAGGTACCGACCCTCCCAGCGATACAGACCACCGGTCCGGCGGTTGTCGATGGTCGTACGGATGATCGCGGTGATCATGGCCTCGACACGCGCTTCCGGATCGTCCTCGGTGACCACCGCGGGATCCGTCGCGGCCAGCAGTTGATCCGCCAGACGCATGACGGTGTGCACGAACAGTGCGTACTTCGTCGGGAAATGACGATAGAGCGCCGGGCCGGAGATGCCGACCGTCGCAGCGATGTCGTCGATGCCGACCGGATGGTAGCCACGTTCGCTGAACGCTTCGGCCGCAGCCGTGAGAATCTGCGCCTTCCGATTTCGAGGACGACGACGTTTCACCGTCACTTCCGCTTCCGTCACCACACCTCCATCCGTCACCGCGCCACCGCACATGAAGCTGCTCGAGAGCAGCAGAAACCATGATAGCGCGTGACCGTCGCCGGCCCGTCGGTTCAGGAATTTTCCACGACCCTTGACAGACATCCGATTTGAGGAGTTAAGTTAGCGGCAATTCGCATGCACCCTTCCTGCATCCGCCCCACGTCCTGACACCCGGCTGGAGCTCTCGATGACCCACGGTTTGCACAGAACCGAAGACGACGGCGTACTCACGCTGGAAATCGATCGACCCGAAAGAATGAACGCGCTCGACGGCGCCACCACGACCGCACTGATCGACGCACTCACCGCACTCGGGCCGAGCGTTCGGGTCGTCGTGATCACCGGGCGCGGACCTGCGTTCAGCACCGGAGCAGACATCGTCGAACTTTCCCGCGCCCAGCCGAGAAGCGACGCCGAAGCACGCCTGCAGGCAGACCACACGATGGACGTCGCATCCTCCTTGATCAGGGCCGTCATAGACGCACCCGTTCCGGTGATTGCACAGGTCAGCGGCATCGCCGCGGGCATCGGGGTGTCTCTGGCACTGGCCGCCGACCTCGTCTACGCCGCCGAGGACGCCACGTTTCTTCTGGCCTTCACGGGCGTCGGGCTGATGCCCGACGGTGGGGCGAGCTTGCTCGTCCCGGCAGCGATAGGACGCGCCCGAGCCACCGCGATGGCACTGCTCGGTGAGCCGATGACCGCGCGCGACGCCGCCGCGTCGGGTCTGATCACCCAGGCGCTTCCGGCGGACGAGCTCGCCGACACGGTCGCATCGGTCGCGCGCCGACTGGCACACGGACCGGCCCGCGCCCTGCAGCTGACCAAGCACGCACTGACGGCATCGACGCTTGCACTTCTGGGCGATGCGTTGGCGCGCGAGAGGGAAGGGCAGATCGAACTGCTGACTGCGCCGGAATTTCGCAATCGAGTAGGCGCACTACTCGGCGACAAAGGCGAATCACGGCAAACTTAGACAGCACATGACATGCAGAAACAAACGTCTCGATTTGCCCTCGGGTAAGCCCGACCTTCGGTACGCTCACTGCACATCCCGCCTTCGACGAAAGAGGAAGAGCGATGTCCGCTCCCTTGAACGAACCCCATCGTTCGATTCGAAACAATTGGAACAACCAGGTTCGTCGGCATGCGCTGATGCAGCCCGACGCCACTGCCCTGCGCTTCCAGGGCGCCACCATCACCTGGGCCCAGCTCGACAGCCGGGTCGGCAGGTTCGCCGGCGTCCTGAGCCGACGAGGGGTCGGCTCAGGAGACCGTGTGCTGATCCTGATGCTCAATCGGCCCGAGTACCTGGAAGCCGTGCTCGCGATCAACGCACTCGGCGCACTGGCCGTCCCCGTGAACTTCCGCATGACTCCGCCCGAGGTCGCCTACCTCGCGCAGAACAGCGGTTCCCACCTGTTGATCACCGACGAGACACTGTCCCCCTTGGCCGATGCAGTTGCAGCACAGGTCGATTCACTGGGCGACATCATCGTCGTCGGCGACGCCTACGAAGAACTGCTCGCCGACGCGCAGCCTGCACCACCTGTCGACGTGCGCGACGATGCACCCGCGCTGATCATGTACACCTCGGGAACCACCGGTAGACCCAAAGGCGCTGTGCTGACACACTCCAACATGCAGGCCCAGTCGCTGACCTGTATTCGAGCACTGCAGATGCACGGTGTCGACGAGGTCGGCTTCTGCGCATCGCCGATGTTCCACATCGCCGCTCTCGGCAGCCTCGCACCGAGTCTGCAACTGGGCATACCGACGGTGATCTACCCCGTCGGTGCATTCGACCCCTCGACCCTTCTCGACGTCCTCGCCGAAGAAGGCGTCACCACCCTGTTCCTCGTGCCCGTGCAGTGGCAGGCCATGTGCGCCGAGCAGACACGCAAGCCGAGAGATCTGAGCCTTCGCGTCATCTCGTGGGGCGCGGCACCGGCGTCGGACACGATCTTGAAAGCCATGGCCGAGACGTTCCCGAACGCCCTGAACGTGGCAGTGTTCGGCCAGACCGAGATGTCGCCCATCACCTGCGTGCTCGACGGCAAGGACGCGCTACGCAAACTGGGCTCGGTCGGACGCGTCGTACCCACCGTGTCGGCGCGGATCGTCGACGACGAGATGAACGACGTACCGACCGGACAGATCGGCGAAATCGTCTACCGCGGACCCACTCTCATGCAGGAGTACTGGCAGAACCCCGACGCCACCGCCGACGCTTTCCACGGCGGCTGGTTCCACTCCGGTGACCTGGTCAGGCAGGACGACGAAGGATTCGTGTTCGTCGTGGACCGCAAGAAGGACATGATCATCTCCGGCGGTGAGAACATCTACTGCGCCGAGGTGGAAAACGTCCTCTACGGGCATCCGCGCATTCTCGAGGCGGCTGTCATCGGACGCCCGGACGGAAAGTGGGGCGAAGTCCCGGTTGCCGTGGTCGCCCTGAGCGACTCCGACGACCTCACGTTGGCCGAGTTGACCTCGTGGCTCGGGGATCACCTGGCGAGGTACAAGCACCCCAAGGAACTCGTCGTCGTCGATTCACTCCCCCGCAACGCCAGTGGCAAGGTCGTCAAAGTTGCACTGCGCACGTCCTATTCACCGACACCCGCGTAACCGGTGACTGTCGACCCCGCGGCGAAAGCGTCGCCGACGCGCGACCTCGCGAATCAGGTCGGCGGTCTGATCGCGTTCTCGGTCACCGCGGCGACCCGCACGGTCACCACGATCGCACAACGGAGGCTCTCCCTCACGGAGACGGTCACCCAGGCCTTGTTCGTCGCCCGGGTGTGCACGATCCCCGCGCTGTTGCTGATGCTTCCCATCGGAGTGTTGATCGCGGTGTCCGTCGGGTCGCTGGCCGGAAGACTGGGCGCGGGAGCGTATTCGGGCGCAGTCGTCGCCTTCGTGGTCGTCGGCCAGGCCGCCGCACTCGTCTGCGCATTGATGTTGGCGGGGGTCGCCGGGTCCGCGATCTGCGCCGACCTCGGCTCGCGCACCATCCGCGAGGAGATCGCCGCCATGGAGGTGATGGGGCTCGACGTGATCGCCAGGCTCGTCGTGCCCCGGTTGATCGCTTCGATGTTCGTCGCACTCGCAGTGTGCGGAATGGTCACCGTGGTCGGGGTGGGAGCCTGCTTCTTCTACCAGGTCTTCGTCGCCGACCAATCCGCAGGTGCATTCCTCGCCACGTTCAGCGAATACGGCCGGGTGTCCGATTTCGCGATGGCGATGGTCAAGTCCGTGTGCTTCGCGATCACGTCGACTCTCATCGCGTCGTACAAGGGCCTGAACGCCAAGGGCGGACCGAGCGGGGTCGCCGACGCCGTCAACGAAGCCGTCGTCCTGGCCTTCGTCATGGTGTTCGTCGTGAACACGGTTCTGTCGCAACTGTATGCAGTGATCGTTCCCGCGGTGGGGACCTACTGATGAACTACGACAGTTTCGTTCGGCTGAGGCGACGCGGCCGGGGTGTCACGAACGTCTTCGCCGAACTCGGCCGTCACGTGACGTTCTACGCCGAAACCGTTGCATCCGTGCCGTACACCCTTCGCCGCTACCCCAAGCACGTGGCACAGCACGTCGGCGAGGTCAGCTTCGGCTACGCGTCACTGCTCGCCGGCGGCGGAACCATCGGCATCGTGTTCGCGATGTCCGCCGTCGCCGCGATGATGGTCGGCGTCGAAACCTATCGTGGGTTGGACCTGATCGGCCTCACATCGCTGTCCGGCTTGCTCTCCGCCATCGCCAACACCCGCGAACTCGCACCCGTCATCGCCAGCATCGCCCTCGCCGCCAAGGTAGGGACCGGGTTCACCGCCCAACTCGGCGCGATGCGGATCTCCGACGAGGTGGACGCGCTGGATTCCATGTCGGTGCGCCCCATACCGTTTCTGGCGACGACTCGGGTGATCGCAGCAGTGATCTGCATCGTGCCGATCTACATGGTCGGACTCATCGCGACGTTCGTCGCGACGCGTCTCGTCGTCGTCACCTTCGGGGGCAGTTCGGCCGGGACCTACGACTACTACTTCCACCTCGCACTGTCCCCCGGCGACCTCGTCTACTCGGTCGTCAAGGCCGTCGTGTTCGCGATCATCGTCGCACTCGTGCACTGCTCCTACGGTTTTCACGCATCCGGTGGCCCCGAGGGCGTCGGACGGGCGGCCGGGCGCGCGCTTCGTACGTCGATCCTCGCGATCGGTATCACCGACGTGTTCCTCACCTTCGTTCTCTGGGGCGTCGTCCCCTCCGTCCCCGGGCTCGGTGTGTCGTGAGACCACGTGTACTGGGCCCGAGCCGGACAGCGCTCGCCCTGCGCGGACTGGCCACGGCCGCAGCCCTCGTGGTCGCAGCCGTCGCCGCTGTGGCGTACGGGAACGGCGCGTTCGAACGTGCCCCCGAGGTGTACGCGGAGATCCCGTCGTCCGCGGGCCTACTGATCGGTGAAATCGGCGTCCAGTACCACGGAGTGCAGGTCGGAAAAGTCGTGGACATCGACAGCGGCGTCGATCGATCCCGCGTCACCATGCGCCTCGACACCGAGGTCCCCGCGTCGGCGCTCGTACGCGTCGTGCCGCGGACGTTGTTCGGCGATGTCTACCTACGCCTCGTCGACCATGACGGGGCAGGCTCCGAACCTCTGCGTGCGGGCGACGAACTCGCGATGGACACCGGGCAGGACGCCGTGCAACTGAGCGAGGTCTATCGACAGGTCACCGACCTGCTGGACAGCCTGAAACCGGCCGAGGCACAGGCCGCGTTGACGGCGATCAGCACCGCCCTACGCGGCCGAGGTGAACAACTCGGCGCCACGATCGAGCGGCTCGCATCACTGTCGACGACGCTCGAACCGTCCATCCACGCCGTCCTCGACAGCACCCCGCAGACCCTGCAGGTGGCCGATGCAGCCGCTGCGGCAACACCGGACGTCCTGGCGACCATCGGGGCAGCGACCAGCCTGTCGCAGACGATGCTGGACCACTCGACCGGGGTCGAAGCGTTGCTGACGACGGCCGCGCGACTCGGCGGCGCCGCAGTGACCGTCGCCGACGAGAACCTGCCCGGCGCCATCACCGTCGTTCGTCGCGGCTCGCCCGTACTGGGCACGGTGTCCGAGAACTCATCCGGCCTGGCGTCGACACTCGATCAGTTCGCGCCGTTCGGGGCAGCGGGAGCGCGGATCTTCGCGACCGGTCGCTTCGACATCACCGCCGTCCCGGACTTCTCGTCGCCGCTGCCCTACACCGCGGCGGACTGCCCCCGCTACCCCGGGCTGAACGGGCCGAACTGTGCACTTGCCGAGGTTCAGGACAGCGCGAGCGGGACATCGGAACCGTTGAACCCGGCCAGCACCATGCTGCTCGCTCCCCTTCTCCGCGGAACGGAGGTGACCATCAGATGACGTCGCTGGCACGTCCGATGTTCGCACTCGCTGCGTTCGCGGTGGCAGGGTTACTGTCCGCCGTAGTTGTCGTCGACACCCTCAGTGTGCCGGTGAGCGGTGAGACGAGGAGTCACACTGCAGAATTCACCGGTGTCGAAGGGCTCCGCACCGGCAACGACGTCACGCTCGCAGGTGTACGGATCGGCAAGGTCGACGACGTGCGCTACGAAGCCGACGGCGCCAGAACCATCGCCGTGGTGGATTTCGACGTGCAGACCTCCGTGCCGATTCCCGGAAACGTCACGGCAGCAATCAGATACGGCGACATGCTCGGTGCACGCTATCTTGCGCTCGTGCCACCCGCAGACCCCGCCGGCACCCTCGATTCCACGATTCCCCTGGACCGCACGTCGCCACCCGTCGACCTGACGGCCCTGGTCAACGGCTTCAAACCACTGTTCGACGCCATCGAGCCCAGTCAGGTCAACGCGCTGGCGCGGTCCATCACCGACGCATTCCAAGGCGAAGCCGGCACCGTCGACTCACTGCTGCGTCACGTCGCCGGCGTGACTCGGGGACTCGCGAACAACGACCAGCTCTTCAGCGACCTGATCGCCGACCTCGACGCGGTACTGCAGACCATGAACAGCCACGACGCCGACATCACCCGCCTGATCACCGGATTGACCGATATGAGCCGGGTCGTCGCCGACCGTAACGACTCCCTCATCACTCTTCTCGACGACGGATCGACCGCTGTGGCGGCACTGGCCGAACTGGCGACCGACGCGTCGGCGCCACTCGACGGCACCGTCGCCGATCTCCGTGCGACGACCCGATCGTGGATACCCAACACCGAGCAGTTCGATCGCACGATGACGTTGCTGCCCGAGCTGGCGAGCTCCATCAACAGCATCGGCGACTACGGCGGCTGGCTGAACCTCTACACCTGCAACTTCACCCTGACGGCGGGCGACGCCGAGACGAACATCTTCGGCGACGCGCACACGGAGATCTGCCGATGAACACCACCAGACTCGGCATCGTCGGAATTCTCGCCGTGACAGTCCTGCTCGCGTCCGCCCTCCTGATTCCACAGGGCTGGTATCTGATTCGAACTGCGCCGTACACAGCACAATTCGCGCACGCGGGCGGACTCACCGAAGCCGACCCCGTGTTCCTCGCCGGCGTGCCGGCCGGACGCGTCGACAGCGTCGAACTGGCCGGAGATCACGTCGACGTCCACTTCCGACTCGACCGCGACCAGCCGCTCGGCGACCGCACCCATGCTGCCGTCAAACTCCGCACGATCCTGGGGAAGCGATACCTCGAGATCGTTCCCGACGGAAGCGGACCCGTCGGCGACGATCGAACGATTCCGACGGAACGGACGTCGGTTCCCTACTCTCTCGACGACATCGGAACCGAAGTACGCACGGTCGCCGAAGAACTCGACGTATCCGCGCTCGAGTCCATGGTCACCACCCTGCGCGAGACCGTGCCGGAGGACTCGTCCGTGATGTCCGATGCTCTCACCGGTATCAGTGCGGCGTCGGAGGTCCTGGCCCTGGGCGACGACAAGATAGCGAGCCTGCTCGACGTCGCGCAGTCGCTGACGTCGACCGTCGCCGCAGAAAGCCAGTCGATGACGACACTCCTCGGGAACGCACAGCTCGTGCTGTCCACGTTGTCGGATCGCCGAACCGCACTCGGCCGCTTGGTAACCGACCTCCGAACGCTGATCGGCACCGCGTCGGCGTTACTCGACGACAATGCCGACGAACTCGACCGTCTCCTGGTCGACATGACGTCGGTGACCGACACCCTCGAACGGAACGGACAGAACATCGACACGCTCCTGACGACACTTCCTCCCGCCTTGCGCGCCGTCACCGACGCCACGGGTAACGGCAACTGGGTCGATGTCTCCGCCCCCGCGGGACCGATTCCGGACAACCTCCTCTGCTCCCTCGGAGTTCAACAGGGCTGCACCCGATGAACACCCGCGCCGCGAGAGCCGCGCTCGCCCTCGCCACCGTCGCAGTGACCGCAAGCGCGTGGTTCGTGTTCCACGGAAGCGGCGACAACACCACCGTCACCGCGGATTTCGCGTACATCAACGGAATCTACCCGGGTAGCCCGGTCCAGGTCCTCGGAGTCCCGGTGGGGACCGTCGACGCCGTCGCTCCACAGGGCACCTCGGTCCGCGTGACCATGACGGTGGCGGGCGACGTCGACATCCCCGCGGACGCACAGGCATTCGTCATGAACCCGTCGGTCGTCAGCGACCGCTTCGTCGAACTCGGACCGGCATACCGCGGCGGACCCGTCCTCGGCGACGAGGTCATCGGAGTCGAACGCAGTCACTCCCCGATCAACTGGGACCAACTGCAGGACAGCCTCGACACCATCGCCACAGCGCTCGGACCCGACAGTGGTACCGGCGGAGAGGGCGCCGATGTCGGGGGCGCTCTGTCCGCCCTCGCCGACAGAACGGCCGGTCTCGGGCCGCAGATCAACGACGCCATAGGAGACATCTCGCGCGCAACCGCAGTCGTCGGAGGCAACAGTGAACAACTCGGTGCGCTGATCGATAACCTCGACCGCTTGATCACCGCCGTCACGGCCCGTCAGGGCGCGGTGCAGTCGGTCACCGACTCGCTTGCGGATCTGGGGAACGAGATACAGCGTCAGGACCTCGAGATCGGGGAACCCATCGCCCAGCTGAGGTCGATGTTCGACCATCTGGACCGACTGCTGGCAGACCGAGGGGACGACGTGCGGGCCGTGGTGCAGAATGCGGGCGCACTCACCGGGCAGTTCGCGGCGCGAGAAGCACAGTTCGCCGAATTCATGGACGTACTGCCGCTGATGATGCAGAACATCGGCAACACCATCGGCGAAGACCAGCGCGCCCGGATCCGGTTGAACATCTCGACCGATCTCGACCAGTTCGCCGCCGCGGTACCGCTGTGTCGCGAATACGCGTTGCCCATCTGCACCGGTGCAGGCATCACCAACCCGATCACCGTGCCGTTCGAGACGCCCGATCCGCTGGGCCTGCCGCAACTGTTGGGGGGACCACGATGAGACGTCCAGCGCTGGTATCCGCCTGTATGTTGTTGTCCGGCATGCTGTTGTCCGGCTGCGGTATCGGTCTGGGACAACTCCCCGTCGGCCGGTCGGCGGACGGTGACGACTACCACGTCACCGCACAATTTCCCCGTGCCGACCGGATTCGGCTCGGCACCGAGGTCCGCGTCGGCCAGCAGCTGGTCGGGCGTGTCGACGACCTGTCCACCGATGGCGTCGTCGCAGCGGTGGGACTGAGCCTGTCCCAGTCCGTTCCGCTCCCGGCCGATGTCACGGCGTCACTGGAACTCGCCTCCGCCCTGGGTGAACCCTACGTACGGCTGACGATCCCGGGCGATGCCTCGACGAACAACGACACGCTGGCCGACGGCGACACGCTCGAGAACACCGAGATCGGGCCCGAGCTCGAGACGTCGCTCGCCACGCTGGGTCTGGTGTTGAACGGCAGCGGACTCGACCAACTTCGCACCATCGGCACCGAGCTGAACGCCGCGTTCGACGGCCGGGGTCCCGACATCCGTACGCTCCTGGTCGGTGCCGACCGGATTCTGGCGAACGCCGCCGAGCACCAAGCCGAGTTCGACCGCGTCCTGGCCGCGGCACGCTCCGTCTCTGCGATGCTGGCGGACAACCGCGCTGCGATCGACGCCGGGCTGACCGTAGCCGCTCCCTTGATGGAGCTCCTCGTCTCCCAACGCGACCACATCGCCTCGCTCGTCGACTCCACTGCGTCACTCGCAGCCTCCGCACAGAAGCTGTTCGCGGACAACCAGTCCCAGATCTCCGACGGCATCGACGATCTGGCCCACATCGTGCACTCGATCCAGAGCTTCAACGCGTCCGTGACTCCGGCACTGACCAACATGAACCAGTTCATCGCCGGATTCAACGGTGCGGTCCACGGCGACTACCTCGTCTTCGACGGCGCACTCGACCTCCCCGAGACCGTCGGAGAACTGACCACCGGGGGTCGCCTCGCGGACATCCCCGGGGCACTGGATCCACTGCTCGCCCCCGAGGCACCGCGATGAACAGGCCGGTCCGCATACAGCTGGTGTTGTTTGCCATCACCGCCGTCGTCGCACTCGTCGTCGGCAGCACCTACGCGCTCGGATCGCAATCGCTGCGCGGCTCGATCGACGTACACGCAACCATGGCCGACGCGTCGAACATCGGTGTCGGTACCGGTGTGACCTACCGAGGTGTCGCGGTCGGATCCGTCGCCGACGTCTCGGTCACCGCAGGCGGCGCCGAGGTGAGAATCGCCCTCGATCCCGATACCCGCGTTCCCGTCGGATCCACCGCATCCGTGACCAGCAACAGTGCCCTCGGAATACAGACCCTCGACATCTCGCCGACCACCGAACGAGGCCCGTACCTCACCGACGGCGACAGCCTGGACGTTCCGCCCGAACTGGCACCCGTTCGACTCGACGAGTTGCTGACCCGGATGGCGGCCCTCGCCGAATCCATCGATCCAGCCTCGATCACCACGATCGGCGAGACGTTCAGCGCCGCCGTGGGCGGCACCGGCACCCAACTGCAGCAACTACTCGACGACGCCGACACCCTCAGCCGGATGCTCGACGAGCACGCCCCCGCGCTGGCGAACATCGTCGACCGTTCGGTACCGATACTGGATACCCTCGCGTCCCGCTCGGACGCGCTGCCAGGAGCTGCGCGCGCCGCCGCCGACGTCACCCAACAACTGCTCGCGCAGGAACCGTCGTTGATCTACCTACTCGATCGATCACCCGACGCCCTGGCACGAACACAGCGACTGCTCGACGACACGCGCGGAACAGTAGGCGCATTGATGACCAACCTCGTCACCGTCACCGGAGTCCTCGCAGAACGCACCCCTGCACTGGACGCACTGCTGATCGCGATGCCCGAAACGCTCGGAAAACTGACATCCATCGTGCACGGCGACCGAGGCGACTTCACCCTCGTCGGTACCCAAGGCCCGGTCTGCTGGTACGACACACCACGCCGCGTCGTCGGCGACACCACACCGCGCGAGGCGAACCTGAACCTCTACTGCCCACCCGGCGACGACCTCGAACAGCGCGGCGCCCAGAACGCGCCGAGACCGAACGACCTCGGACTGTCCGGGTCGACCGTCCCCGGCAGCGTCACCGGGCCCCCGATCGCCGAAAATCCCCTCCTCGTCCCGACCGGTGTGGAGGCACTGAACTACTGGAAGCAACTCCTGGAAGGAGTACGGAAATGACACTCCGCACACGCGTCGTCGCAGTCGTGATCGCCGCTCTCACAGTGGGTGTGGCCGTCCTCGGATACCTCCACCTGAACGACCGCGAGCAGAACGACCTCCGGTCCGCGGCACTGGCGTCGGCGACGCAGTACACCGAAGAACTCGCAACGTACGACTTCGGCGATCCGGGTGCGAACCTCGACCGAGTGACCGCCGCATCGACCGAAGAATTCGCCGGCACCTACCGCGACGTCTCCACGAAACTGCAGGACCTCCTGACGACCGGACAGGGCACCGCGACCGGGCACGTCGTCGCCGCCGGAATCGTCGAACTGACCGACGATCGAGCCACCGTCGCGGTGTTCCTCGATCAGCAAGTACGGAACCTCGCGGCACCCGACGGCCGCACCGATTCGTCGCGCATGATCATCGAGCTCGAGCGGAGCGGAGACCGGTGGTTGCTGGCGTCGGCCGAGCCTCGCTGACACCCGTCGCGGGGGTGCTCGCCGCATGATCGCAGCCCCTCGGGTCGGACCTAACTGCTGGTCGGGGCACACCCCGAAACGCAAAGGACGTAGCCTGGCGGGGAAGGAACGGTGGCTCTCGTCGAATCACACGCGTGTTGGTTCGATAGATTGTCGGAGCCACCAGGCACGATGCAAGAGGGTCGAAGACCATGTCAACAAAGCGACGGGTCACCACAATCGAGGAGAACAGGCCATGGCTTTACCAGTATTGACTCCGGAACAGCGCACCGCGGCTCTGGCCAAGGCTGCCGAGGCACGCACCGCCCGGTCGAAGCTGCTGGCCGCCGTCAAGTCCGGCGAGCTCAGCGTCGCTGACGTTCTCGCGAAGGCCGAGAACGACGAGATCGTGAAGAAGACCAAGGTGTCCGCCCTGATCAAGGCACTTCCGGGTGTCGGCTCGGTGCGCGCCGCTCAGCTGCTCGAGCAGCTGTCCATCGCAGACACCCGCCGTATCGGTGGACTCGGCGCAAACCAGCGCGAGGCACTTCTGGCGGCTGTCGCGTCCTGATACGACGCTGGATCGGCCTGCAGGGTTATCGAGGACATATCTCGCTCGTGCGGGGCTAGCATTTCCCCATGAACGTCGAAGTGACCCTGCTGCCCGGGATCGGGGTGCGGAAGGATTTCGCCCTCGCATCCGGGCGCCGCATCGGTGTCATCACCCGCAAAGACGGGGCGAACGAGCTGATCGTTTCGCGTAAAGACGACCCCGACGCAACACAGGCGTCCATCACCCTGAGCAATGAGGAAGCGGCGGCGCTGGGCAACCTGCTCGGCACGCCGCAACTCATTGCTCAGCTCGGGGAAGAGCATCGCGACCTTCCCGGCATCAACACACGCCAACTGCCCATCAAACTGGGCTCGCGATTCGACGGCCGCACTCTCGGCGACACCACCATGCGCACCAAGACCGGTGTGTCCATCGTCGCCGTCATGCGCGCAGGCCAGGTGCAACCGTCACCCAATCCCGACTTCACGCTCGTCGCGGGCGACCTGCTCGTCGCCGTAGGAACCGCCGACGGCCTCGACGCCGCAGCCAAGCTGCTCGGCAGATAGCGACATGGCCGAGAGCGCGCTCGCGCTGATCGAACTCGGCGCGGTCTTCTTCGCACTAGGACTTCTCGCTCGCCTCGCCGGCAAGATCGGCGTGTCGCCCATCCCGTTCTACCTGCTCGGCGGCCTCGCATTCGGCAACGGCGGATTCGTCACCCTCGGCGGAATCGACGAATTCAGCGAAATCGCCAGCGAAATCGGCGTCATCCTTCTCCTGCTGCTCCTGGGGCTCGAATACACCGCCGCCGAACTCGTCACCGGACTACGCCGGTCATCGCTGGCCGGAATCGTCGACATCGTCCTCAACTTCACCCCGGGCGCGGTGCTCGCACTCGTACTCGGCTGGGGCGGCGTCAGCGCGCTCGTCCTCGGCGGAGTCACCTACATCTCGTCGTCGGGAATCGTCGCAAAAGTCCTCACCGACCTGGGGCGACTCGGCAACCGCGAGACGCCCGTCGTCCTGTCGATCCTCGTGTTCGAAGACCTGGCGATGGCGATCTACCTGCCGATCCTGACAGCGGTGCTCAGCGGCGTCAGCTTCCTCGGCGGCCTCGAAGCGCTCGGCATCTCCCTGCTCGTCATCACCGTCGTGCTCGTCGTCGCCCTGAGGTACGGACGATTCGTGTCCGCGATCGTCGACAGCCCAGACCGCGAAGTCGTGCTGCTCAAAGTGCTCGGCTCCGCGCTCCTCGTCGCCGGAATCGCCTCCGAGCTGCAAGTCTCCGCCGCCGTCGGCGCGTTCCTCCTGGGAATCGCGATCTCCGGCTCGACGGCCGACAACGCCACCCGCGTACTCGAACCCCTCCGCGACCTGTTCGCAGCAATGTTCTTCGTCGTCTTCGGACTACAGACCGACCCCGCGACAGTGCCACCGGTACTCGGCTGGGCACTACTGCTGGCCGCCGTCACCACCATCACCAAAGTGATGACCGGCGCATGGGCCGCCGGACGTCAGGGCATCGGCAGACCCGGACAACTCCGAGCCGGCGCCGCCCTCGTCGCCCGAGGAGAATTCTCGATCGTGATCGCAGGCCTGGCCGTCGCAGCCGGAGCCGTCGAAGGCGAACTCGCCGCCCTGGCCACCGCCTACGTACTGCTCATGGCCGTCCTGGGTCCAGTAGCCGCACGAGTCATTGCAGCTCCACCCGCAGTCCGTGCAGACTGACAACCCATCATTCCGCAGGCTCCACTCCTGCCCCCACTGAGTCATTCCGCAGGCTCCACTCCTGCCCCCACTGAGTCATTCCGCAGGCTCCACTCCTGCTTCTATCAAGTCATTCCGCAGGCTCCACTCCTGCCTTCTCTGAGTCATTCCGCAGGCTCCACTCCTGCCTTCTCTGAGTCATTCCGCAGGCTCCACTCCTGCCTTCTCTGAGTCATTCCGCAGGCTCCACTCCTGCGACGCCTAAGCTGACCGAATGGCCCAGCAGCGTCGATCACCAGCGGACGGTGCCCCCGCATTGCGTCGGCGCCCACAATTGTCCGAGGACGTCGCCAACCACGTGCGGCACATCGTCATGTCCGGCGCGGTCCGTCCGGGCGACTTCATCCGACTCGACGAGACGGCTGCCGAACTCGGTGTCAGCGTCACCCCGGTCCGCGAAGCACTGCTCACGTTGCGGGGCGAAGGAATGGTGGAACTGGTGCCGCACCGCGGCTATGTCGTCTCCCCGCTCACGCCCGAGGACATCGTCGACATCTTCTGGCTACAGGGACAGATCGCAGTCGAACTGGTCCGCCGGGCGGCACCGAAGATCACCGACGACGTCGTTGCCGAGCTGGAGGGGTTCAACGAGTCCCTGGCCGCGGCGGTGGAAAAGAATCAGGCCGAGGAAGTCGAGATCGCCGAGTTCGAGTTCCACCGGGTTCTCAATCGCCTCACCGGTGCAACCAAGCTGGCGTGGTTTCTCAACAACGCCACCCGCTACACCCCCACCCGGCTGTACGCGTCGGATCCGGAATGGGGGCGAGCGGCGGTGCGTAATCACGAACAGTTGATCGACGCTCTCCGTGCGGGCGACGTGGATGCGGCCTGCACGCTGATGCGCCGACAGTTCACCGATGGCGCGGAACGCCTGATCGCGTACCGCGCCCTGTAAATGGAAATGTGTCCCAGGGGACACATTTCCACTCACCTACCGGAGCGAGTCCGGCGCGGTGAACCGCTCGCCGTACTTGGCAGCCAGCTCGTCGGCACGCTTGACGAACGCAGCCTGACCGAGGGAACCGTCCTGGGCCTCGTAGCCGACGATGTACTGGTGCACACCACCGGTCCAGGCCGGGTAGCCGATGCCGAAGATCGAGCCGATGTTGGCGTCGGCGGTGGTGTTCAGGACACCCTCGTCGAAGCACTTCTGCGTCTCGATGGCCTCGATGAACAGCATGCGCTCCTTCAGATCCTCGAACGGGATGTCCGCGGTACCTGACTTGAACGCGTCACGCAGGCCAGGCCACAGGCCGGCGCGCTTACCGTCGGCGTACTCGTAGAAGCCTGCGCCCTTGGCCTTCGACGGACGCTCGAACTCGTCGACCATCTTGTCGATGACTGCGCCGGCCGGATCCTCGGGAGGAGTTCCACCCGCGGCCTTGATGGCGTCGTAGGTCTCCTTGCGGATCTTCTGCATCAGGTTGAGCGTCAGCTCGTCCGAGAGCTGCAGCGGCGCCGCCGGGTAGCCGGCCTGCAGACCTGCCTGCTCGATGGTCGACGGC
The DNA here is from genome assembly GCF_002259425.1 of Rhodococcus sp. 14-2470-1a. Taxonomy (NCBI): domain Bacteria; kingdom Bacillati; phylum Actinomycetota; class Actinomycetes; order Mycobacteriales; family Nocardiaceae; genus Rhodococcus; species Rhodococcus sp. 14-2470-1a. Next base: position 151,046 of record NZ_NPFZ01000028.1, on the reverse strand, counting down.
TCCACACCTTCACCGAGCATCGCGATGGCCTCGTTGATGAAAGTGCCGATGACGCGCGAGGTGAAGAATCCGCGGCTGTCGTTGACGACGATCGGAGTCTTCTTGATGACCTGTACCAGGTCGAAGGCCTTCGCCAGCGCAGCGTCCGACGTCTTCTCGCCGCGGATGATCTCCACCAGCGGCATCTTGTCGACGGGCGAGAAGAAGTGGATTCCGATGAAGTCCTCCTGACGCTTCACGCCCTGAGCGAGGCTCGTGATCGGCAGCGTCGAGGTGTTGGAACCGAGCAACGCCGACGGGTCGACGAGGTCCTCGATCTCCTGGAACACCTTCTGCTTGAGCTCCTCGGATTCGAAGACCGCCTCGATGACGAGATCGGCGCCTTCGACGTCCTTGGCGTCGGCGGTCGGATGGATCCGCGCGAGCAGCGCGTCGGACTTCTCCTGAGTGGTCTTGCCACGCGAGAGTGCCTTGGCCTCGATGGCCTCGGAGTACGCCTTGCCCTTCTGCGCGGATTCGATGGCGACGTCCTTGAGGATCACCTCGATGCCCGCTTTGGCACACACGTAGGCGATACCGGCGCCCATCATGCCTGCACCGAGCACTGCGACCTTGGTGAACGTCGTCTTCTCGATGCCGTCCGGGCGGGACTTGCCTGCATTGATCGCCTGCAGATCGAAGAAGAACGCCTGGATCATGTTCTTCGATACCGAGCCGGTGACCAACTCGGTGAAGTAGCGGGACTCGATGGTCGACGCATTGTCGAAATCGACTTGAGCGCCCTCGACTGCGGCCGACAGGATCGCGCGCGGCGCCGGCATCGGCGCACCCTTGATCTGCTTACGCAGGTTCGACGGGAACGCAGGCAGGACGGCAGCGAGCTTCGGGTTCGACGGGGTGCCGCCGGGGATCTTGTAGCCCTTGACGTCCCATGGTGCGACGCCACCCTCGGGGTTGGCCTTGATCCACGCCTTCGCCGCGGGCACGAGGGCGTCGATGCTGTCGACGAGCTCGTGCACGAGGCCGATCTCCAGAGCCTTCTCCGGACGGAACCGGGTGCCCTGGGCGAGGACCGTCATGAATCCGTTCTGGATGCCGAGCAGGCGCGTGATGCGTGTGACGCCACCGCCACCGGGCAGAAGACCGAGGGATACCTCGGGCAGACCGAGCTGAACGCCCGAGACATTCGCGGCGATCCGGTGGTGGGTCGCAAGAGTGATCTCGAGTCCACCGCCGAGTGCAGCACCGTTGATCGCGGAGACGACGGGCTTGCCGAGCTTCTCCAGGCGTCGCAGCTGCGCTTTGACTTCCTGTACCTCGTCGAACACGCGCTGGGCGTCCTCGGGCTTCGCGGTGATGAGGCTGTTGAGGTCACCACCGGCGAAGAACGTTTTCTTCGCCGAGGTGATCACGACGCCGGTGATGGAGTCGAGTTCCTTCTCCAGTCGATCGACGGTCGCGCCCATCGAGTCCTTGTACAACTGGTTCATCGTGTTGGCGCCCTGGTTGGGGTCGTCCATCGTGAGCACGACGATGCCGTCGGAATCCTGGTCCCAGGTGATCATGTTTTCGCTCATGGTGTGTTCCTCAGACTCGCTCGATGATGGTGGCAACGCCCATGCCGCCGCCGATGCACAGGGTGATGAGTGCGTACCGGCCACCGCGACGCTCGAGCTCGTCGAGCACGGTTCCGGTGATCATGGCTCCGGTGGCGCCGAGCGGGTGGCCCATCGCGATGGCTCCACCGTTGACGTTGAGCTTCTCGTTCGGGATCTGCAGATCCTTCTGGAAGCGAAGGACGACGGACGCGAACGCCTCGTTCAATTCGAAGAGATCGATGTCGTCGACGGTCAATCCTGCGGTTGCGAGAACCTTCTTCGACGCGGGTGTCGGGCCGGTCAGCATGATCGTCGTGTCTGCACCGGAGGTGGCCGTCGCGACGATGCGCGCACGCGGAACCAGATTCAGGTCCTTGCCTGCCTGCTCGCTGCCGACAAGGACGAGGGCTGCACCGTCGACGATGCCGGAGCTGTTACCACCGGTGTGGACGTGATCGATCTTCTCGATCCAGTGGTACTTCTGCAGCGCGACGTCGTCGAATCCGCCCATTGCAGCGACACCGGTGAAGGCCGGGTTCAGTTTGCCGAGCGATTCGACCGTGCTGCCCGGACGCATGTGCTCGTCGTGGTCGAGGATCAGCAGGCCGTTCTGGTCGGTGACCGGTACGACGGACTTGGCGAAGTAGCCACCCGACCATGCAGCGGCAGCACGCTCCTGCGACTGCACTGCGTAGGCGTCGACGTCTTCGCGGCTGAACCCCTCGATCGTCGCGATGAGATCGGCGCCGATGCCCTGCGGCGCGAAGTACGTGTCGTAGTTGGTGGCTGGATCCATCGCCCACGCGCCGCCGTCACTGCCCATCGGGACGCGGGACATGGACTCGACACCACCGGCGATGACGACCTCGTCCCAGCCGGAACGCACCTTCTGCGCAGCCAGGTTGACGGCTTCGAGGCCGGACGCGCAGAACCGGTTGAGCTGGAATCCGCCCACGGTGTCCGGCATCTTCGCGGCCAGAACCGCGGTGCGCGCAATATCGGCACCCTGATCGCCCACCGGGGAGACCACACCGAGGATCAAGTCGGAGATGCGGTTCTCGTCGAGGTCGGGGAACCGTCGACGCAACTCGTCGATCAGGCCGGTGACCAGCGAAATGGGCTTGACGGAATGCAGTGAGCCGTTCTTCCCCTTGCCGCGTGGGGTCCTGATGGCTTCGTAAATGAACGCTTCTGTAGTCACAGCGCGGTCGTTCCTTCCACGTACTTCTGACTCGGCGGCGGCACCCGAGGGCGCCGCAGGACTCGAGGATCACACCTCGGCTCCTCTCACACTAGAACGCGGTACACAACCCGGTGAAGGACCGAAACGAGCGCGGTCCGTGACCGGCGCGTGCGTTTCAGCTCGACGAGACAGGGGTAGAGATAGCATCACCACTCGGGGGGATATGGGAGTGGAGCCAGCGGCACGAACCGGTTCCACAGAGTGGAGCCTGCGGGGGAGGTTCGAGCTCGGCCAGTTACGGAGATGATGACCATGGACACCCAGAAGCCGCTCGCGGTCGGAGCGCACGTCAAAGTGCGCTACAGCTCCGATTCTTCCCTGCCACGCGACCAGTGGCCCAAGGAATCAGGCGTCGTCAAGGAAGACTTCGGTGAGCAGACGGCATCGGTCGACCGCACCTGGGCCCGGGCTCACCGCTACGCCGTCGCCCTCGACGACGGCCGACTCGTCTTCGTCGACCCCGAGGACATCGAAGCAACCTGACCAAGGTCGGTCATGTGGTCGACTCAGCACCCTTTCTACCGACCCAGCACGCCTTCTATCCGCGGACTGGGCGTGTCAGCTCGGCAAAAGGGTGCTGACTCCTACTCCTTGAGCGGAGTTGCTCCGAGTTCTGCCTGCAGCAGTTCCATGGCCACCGTTTCCGGGTCGCGCCGCACCGACGGGTCGGCAGGTTCGGCGGCCGCTTTGAGCAGCTCTTCCTCGTCCTCCGGTGTTTCCGGGGGCGGTGGACCGGCCGGCTCGGGGTCGTCGGGATAGTCGGGCGCCTCGGGGGGCGGTATGTCGTCGTATCCGTGGTCGGTCGCTCCCGACTCCCGCGCCGTCGAAGCCGGCTTGTTCGCCTGGCTCGGACGCGAGAACTTGGTCGGAGGCGCTTTCGGAGGCTCGGGCGCGGCCTTGGCGACCGGAGCTTCCTCAGCAGGAGCTACTGCTCCGACGACGCACGTCACCTGCCAGTCGACACCGAACACATCACGCAGCGCATCCCTGATGACGTCGGCATTCCGTCCTTCCTGCAGCCGCTTCGCGAGCGGCGCGGAATCGTGGCCGAGCGTGATCGAGCCGTCGCTCACCGCTCGAACCGAGGCACCGGACAGCATGACCTCGACCGTGCGGCTGCGCTCGCGCACCTTGGCTCGGACCTCGGACCAGACCGCACGAATCGCCGCGGCGTCCGGCTGAGTGAACGCCGCCGCAACCGGCTCGGGCTCCGGATTCGGCACTGGTTCAGGGGCTGGTATCTGTTCCGGGGCAGGCTCGGGCTCGACCGGCGCAGGGAAGTCGAACGCGCGGGTCGGTTCGGCGACCGGACGCTCGGGCTCTACGGGCGCCGCTTCAGGTTCCGGGGTCGGCTCGGGTTCCGGGGTCGACACAGGCTCCGGAACAGGCTCGGGTTCCGGGGTCGGCTCGGGGTCCTGCTGCGGCACTGGAGTGGGCTCGGGCTGCGGCTCGGGCTCAGGAGTGGGTTCGGGCTCGGGCTGCGGCGTCGGCTCGGGGTGCGGCGTCGGCTCGGGCTCAGGAGTGGGTTCGGGCTCGGGCGTCGTCGGAATGCTGGCGGCAGGTGCCGGAGGGACTGCGGGAGCGGTCGGAACCACGGGAGGTACGTCAGGCGCGGGCGCTGCAGGCTCGGGGGCCGCAGCCGCCCGTTGGGACGGCCGGACGAACTTGGGCGGTGTGTCGTCGACCGGCGGCGCGCTGGGGGTCGACGGCTCAGCACGACGCCGCGGAGCCTGGTCGACGGCTGCTTGCTCGCCGGCGGGCAACGTGACGTCCAGGCGCCGCTCGAGACGCTCGAGACGCTGCAGCACAGCAGATTCGGCGTCGGATGCCGAGGGAAGCAGCATCCGCGCACACATGACTTCGAGCAGCAGGCGCGGTGCGGTGGCGCCGCGCATCTCCCCCAGACCGGCGTGGATGATCTCTGCATAGCGCGCCAGGGTCGCCGAGCCGATGCGGCCCGCTTCGTCGCGCAGACGTTCGAGAACGTCACCGGGAACATCGACCAGCCCGCGCTCACCTGCGTCGGGGACGGCGCGCATGAGGATGAGGTCGCGGAGCCTTTCCAGCAGGTCCGTCGCGAAGCGGCGCGGATCGTGTCCGGCGTCGACCACTTTGTCGACCGTCCCGAACAGTGATCCACCGTCCCCGGCCGCGAGTGCATCCACGGCTTCGTCGATCAACGCGACGTCGGTGACGCCGAGCAGGGACAGTGCCCGCGGATACGTGACGCCTTCGGGTCCTGCGCCTGCGAGCAGCTGGTCCAGCACGCTCAGCGAGTCACGCGGCGATCCGCCGCCGGCTCGAATCACCAACGGATAGACGGGATCCTCGACGGGGACCGACTCCTGCGCGGTGATCTTCTCGAGCAGCCCACGCATGGTCGACGGCGGGAGCAGCCGGAACGGGTAGTGGTGCGTACGCGAACGGATGGTCGGGAGCACCTTCTCCGGCTCCGTCGTCGCGAAGATGAAGACAAGGTGCTCCGGCGGCTCTTCGACGACCTTGAGCAGTGCGTTGAAGCCTGCTGTCGTGACCATGTGGGCCTCGTCGATGATGAAGATGACGTAGCGCGATTCGGCGGGCGCGTAGACCGCCTTGTCTCGGAGATCTCGTGCGTCGTCGACGCCACCGTGGCTTGCCGCGTCCATCTCGACGACGTCGAGGTTGCCCGGCCCACCCGGCGCGAGAGCGACGCAGGAGTTGCAGACGCCGCACGGCGTGGACGTCGGGCCTTCGACGCAGTTCAGCGACCGCGCGAGGATGCGCGCCGACGACGTCTTACCGCAGCCTCGGGGCCCGGAGAACAGGTATGCGTGGTTGATCCGATTGGAGTTGAGCGCGGTGCTCAACGGTTCGGTTACGTGCTCCTGCCCGACGACCTCAGCGAACGTCGCAGGACGGTACTTCCGGTAGAGAGCCACGCATGGAAGGGTACCGGCGCGCACCGACACCGGCACAACCCCGTCGGGCGGTCGAGCATGCCCGCCGCCATGGCCGGAGCGCGTCTCACTTGTTCTTCGCGGCTGCCTTCGCTGCCTTCTTGAACTCGCGGACCTCGAGCAGGGATTTCTCGTCGACGACATCGGCGATGGAACGCCTGGAACCGTCGTCGCCGTAGGCCCCTGCGGCGTCCCGCCAGCCTTCGGGAGTGACGCCCATCTGCTTCCCGAGGAGCGCGAGGAAGATGCGGGCCTTCTGGTCGCCGTATCCCGGTAGTGCTTTCAGCCGCTTCAGAACCTCGGCGCCGTTCGGGTCGTTGCGACGCCAGATCTCGTCGGGTTTGCCGTCGTAGTTCTCGGCGACGAACTCCGCGAGACCCTGAATCCGCTTGGCCATCGAGCCCGGAAAGCGGTGCACTGCAGGGGTCGTCGCGCACACCGCGGCGAACTCGTCGGGGTCGGCCTGCGCGATGGTGTCGACCTTCAGGTCACCGAGACGGTCGACGAGTTTCTTCGGGCCCGCGAATGCCGATTCCATGGGCACCTGCTGATCCAGCAGCATCCCGATGAGCAGCGCGAACGGGTCCTCGGCCAACAACGCGTCGGCTTCCGCGTCGCCAGTCAGATGCAAGGTGGGAGACATGTCGTCGATCATGCCACCTGTGGATCGAGGCTCCTAGGTGATGGATACCAGTTGAGTGATGTCGTCGAAGGGCAGTGGTCCGTCGACGACGGCCCCGACGACTGCGTTGTTGAGCGTGATGGAACCGCCGTGGTTGTCGAGGAATGCCGTGTCCGCGGCGTCACGACCGGTGGCGATCCGCACCAGCGTCGACCGCGGAGCCAGGCACGTCGCGTCGACCACACGCCACTGGCCGTCGACGAATGCCTCGGCGACGGCGTGGAAGTCCATGGGGTCGCATCCGGGTGCGTACACCGCGACGAGCCGTGCCGGTACGTTCACCGCACGCAGCAACGCCACGACGAGATGGGTGTAATCCCGGCACACACCTGCACCTGCGAGGAGGGTGTCCACTGCACCGTCGATCGGGTCACTGCTTCCCGGAACGTAGTTGAGCCGTGAGCCGACCCAGGACGACACCTCGGCGAGCAATTTCTCCGACGCCGCGTAGGAACCGAATTCCGTTGCCGCGAAACCGAAGAACTTGTCGGCCTCGGCATATCTGCTGGGACGTAGATACAGCGAGAGATCGTAATCCGACACAGGCGCCGGGTCGGTGTTGCCGTACACGGTGGCCGAGTACGACACCTCGAGCTTTCCGACGCCCGCATGCAACTTGTGGATTCGGGTGCCGTGCGCGCCGCTGATCTCCTGGAAATCGACCGGCTGGCCATCGAGAGTGAACGACAGCGCTTCCCACACTTCGGCGCCCGGGTGTGGAGCGATGGCGATCTGGAATTCCAGGGTGCTCGCCTCGGTGACGTCCACGTCGAGGTAGGCCGAGACTTCGCGTTTCATTGTGATGATCCTGCCACCGTTCATTCGATCCTGCAGATCGGACTCGAGCACCCTCAGGACTCGTCGGGGCGGAATTCGCCCGTGACGAGAAAGATGACACGCTTGGCGACTTCGACCGTGTGATCGGAGAAGCGCTCGTAGAAGCGTCCGAGGAGCGTCATGTCGACGGCGGCGGGGACACCGTGCGGCCAGTCGGGAGACGAGGTCAGGGTGAACAGGCTGCGGTGCAGCTCGTCCATTTTCTCGTCCTTGACCTGCAGCTCGGCGGCCAGGTCTGCGTCCCTGGTCAGCAGAACCTCGCGGGTGGCGTCGGCCTGCTCGACCGCGACGCGGCCCATCTCGGCGAAGACGCTCTCCACCTCGACGGGGAGGACGTGAGCGGGGTGACGTCTGCGCGCGAGCTCGGCGATGTGGATGGCGAGGCCACCCATTCGCTGCAGATCGGCGACGATGTGGATCCCGCTCACCATGATTCGCAGGTCCAGCGCGACGGGTGACTGCAACGCGAGTACCGAAAATGCTTTGTGCTCCCACGCCGCGGCGAGTTCGTCGATGCGTTCCCGGCTGCTGATGGTTTCCTCGGCCAGCGCCAGATCGGCCGTCAGCAACGCCTGCGTCGCCGACGCCATCGCCTTCTCGGCCAGGGTGCACATGTCCGCGAGGTCGGCTCGGATCTCGACGAGTTGCTCATTGTAGTTCTCACGCACAGCGAGCCCACCTGTCCATCGAGATCCCCATCCGCCGTCCTCTGCCTGTCGAAAGTCCTTCAGTCCTGTACCCGGACCTTGATCTTTCTACACCAGGCGCTGTGCTGGTGGGATCGCCTGCGTCAGCAGTTGGTCGGGGCGGGCACGCCGTAGAAACGGTCCTTGATCCAGTTCTGCGCCTCGCCGAGTCCGAGGAGGTCCGGAATGATATGTCCCGCACCCGAACCGGGGACGATGGACGGAACATTCGCGGCGCTGAACTGAACCGTCGCTCCCCTGCTGCACCAGGCACCCGCGAGTTCGACGGCTTGACCGTGCGGGACGATGTCGTCGGACGTCCCGGACTGGACGAGCACCGGGGCGGTCGGCGTGCGCAGGCCGATCTTGTTCTTCGCGAGGATCTCCTGGGCCTTGGGAAGCCGATCCAGGACGACCGACATCGGCTCGCCCGTGCGGGTGTACTCGGTGGTTCGATGCAGTCCGACGGTCAGGATCGTCTCGCCCACACATTGATTCGCCACCTGCCGCAGCATGGCCTGGCCTGCGTCGTTGATGTTCTCGTCGATCAGAGGTTGAAGGTCGGGATCCGATTTCAGCAGACCGTTGAGGGTGTACCCGATGACGCCGGTGAGGATGGTGCCGTCGACCTGTTCGAGGGTCTGCTTCAGGTCGGCAGGCGGAGCGCCTGCGTAGCTGCCGACGAGGTCGAGTTCGGGAGCGTAATCGCCCGCCACCTCGGCTGCGGCCGCCACTGCGCCACCGCCCTGGGAGTATCCGTACGTCGCGACGGGTCCGCCCGCAGCGATCTTGGTGCCGGGTAGCTGCTGGGCAGCGCGGGCGGCGTCGAGAACAGCGTGCGCCTCGGCCGCGCGGTTGACGTAGGTGTGCGCGCCGGGTGTTCCGAGACCGTCGTAGTCGGTGATCACGACGCCGTATCCCTGCGAGAGCAAGGAGTACGCGGCCAGGACCTCGTACTCGACCATGAATCCGAGTGGTGGCGTGTACGTGATCAGCCGATTCAGCATGCGCGACGGCGCACACTGATCTCCTTGGCCTTGCGTCCCCGGTGCCAGCACGACGAGCGGCCGCGGGCCGGGTCCCGTCCATTCCGCCGCCGGATCGATATAGGTACCGGTGACCGCGTTGGGTGCGTCGTTGGAGTCGGTGCTGCGGTACATGATTCGCGTCGCCGTCCCCGGGAGCGGTCCGCCGATACCGGGGACCGACAGCGCCAGAGGCGACGGCTCGGTGCGAATCACGTCTCCGGCACCGCCGTCGGGCAAGGGGGTGGGCGGGAGGTAGAAGTCGGACTCACCCGTCGACCCGGTGGACGATCCCGCTCCAGGCTGCGCCGACGCGAGCGGGACTCCCGCCACCGCCGCCAGCAGTGCAACGCCCACCGCAGTGCCCAGCAATCGTGATACTCGCATCGATCGTCCAACCCCCGTACTTACCCACCGGTAGTGATATCCGACTGGGACCATACGTGACAGGGGACACACTTGGGAAGAGTGGGGTAGCGCATCACCGAGAGTGCGTCAGCGTCGTCGGCGATGCATGTCCGCTTTCGCGATCGAGATCTCCTCCGCCGTCAACGGCCTACCGGGTAGCTCCGTCGCGGCGCCCGGCGTCGAACGCAGGCCGTCGAGCACGATCGTGAAGTACCGCTTCCAGTTGTCCGGCTCTACCGTCTTCATGAATTCCGAAGCCGCACCGATCATTCCGATCAGCGGAAATAGGTCGTTGACCTCCACGTCGGCGCGCAGTTGGCCGGAGTCGCGCGCACGCATCACGATGCGGTCGACGTACGGGTCGATCCGCTCTCTCATCTGGGCGATTCCGTTGCATCCTTCGTCCGTGCCGAGCACGACCTCGCCGAGACCTTTGTCCGCCGACATTCCTGCGAACAGATCCGCGAGAAACAGAACGAGTCCGTCCCATGGATCTTCAGCAGCCAGAGCGCTTTCCGCGGTGGCCAGCATTTCCTGCATACGCTGCTCGAACACGCCGTCGATCAGCTCCTCCTTGCAGGAGAACCGCCGATACACCGTCCCCACACCGACTTTCGCATGAGCAGCAACGTCGTCGAGCGTGATGTCGATTCCGCGCGAGGCGAACAGTTCGCGAGCCGCGTCGACGATTCGTCGGCGGTTGCGTTCCGCGTCCGCTCGCAACGGTTTCTTCACGCCTGTGTCGGCTCTCACACTCATTCGATGTCCGTTTCACCCGAAAAGCGGAGGACATTCCTCCACTTAGCTGCTACCTTCGTCTTCGTAACCGGAGGGTACACCTCCGTATAGCCGAATCGAAGGATGACCATGACCGCATTGTCACCGGACGACACCTCGTCGTCGACCTTGGCGACGGAGGGGACCACCGACGCCAGGGCACACCGAAACCGCTGGCTGATCCTCGCCACCCTCGGCCTCGCCCAGCTCATGGTGGTGCTCGACGCCACCGTCGTGAACATCGCTCTGCCCGCCGCCCAGCTCGACCTCGGCTTCGACAACGCCAACCGCTCCTGGGTCGTCACGTCCTACGCCCTGGCATTCGGCAGCCTCCTGCTGCTCGGCGGACGTCTGAGCGACCTGTTCGGACGTCGTAACACCTTCCTGATCGGGCTCGTCGGATTCGCCGTGATGTCCGCGGTGGGTGGCGCAGCCGTCAACTTCGGCATGCTGGTCGCGGCACGCGCCGGCCAGGGCGTGTTCGGCGCCCTGCTCGCACCCGCGGCGCTCTCGCTCCTGGCCACCACGTTCACCGACCCGAAGGAACGAGCAAAGGCGTTCGGCATCTTCGGCGCCATCGCAGGCGGCGGCGGTGCACTCGGCCTACTGCTCGGCGGAATGCTCACCGAATGGGCCAACTGGCGCTGGAGCCTGTACATCAACCTGGTGTTCGCCGCACTCGCGTTCGTCGCCGGATTCCTCCTGCTCGCCAAGCACAAGGCCGACGTCCGTCCACGCCTGGACATTCCCGGAACGCTGACCGTGTCGGCAGCGCTGTTCGCCATCGTCTACGGCTTCGCTCACGCCGAGTCCGACGGCTGGAGCAACACGGTCACCATCGCATTCCTCGCCGCCGGCGTGGTGCTACTCGGCGTGTTCTTCGCCATCCAGCAGCGTGTGTCGCACCCGTTGCTTCCGCTGCGCATCATCCTCGACCGCACCCGCGCCGGATCGTTCCTCGCCGTCTTCGTGACGGGTGCGGGCATGTTCGCGGTGTTCCTGTTCCTGACGTACTACCTGCAGAACACACTCGGGTTCACACCGATCAGCACCGGTTTCGCGTTCATGCCGATGATCGCCGCCCTCATCGTCACCGCGACGCTGTCGACGGCAATCGTGCTGCCGCGCTTCGGACCTCGTGTTCTCATGACGTCGGGCCTTCTCGTCGCCGCACTGGGCATGGGACTGCTCACCCAGATCGCCGTCGACTCCGCGTATGCGACGCACATCCTGCCCGGCCTGATCATCATGGGCCTCGGCTTGGGCGCAACGATGGCTCCGGCCATGCAGGGCGCCATCTCGGGAGTAAACCCCGACGATTCCGGTGTTGCCTCGGCAACGGTCAACACCATGCAGCAGGTCGGCGGATCCATCGGTACCGCACTTCTGAGCACCATCGCGGCCACCGCGGCCACCAACTACGTGACCGACAACCTGGCGTCGGCGTCGAATGCAGCCGCACTCCAAGCCAACGCTGAAATCGCCAGCTACACGACGACGTTCTGGTGGGCGACGGGCATCTTCCTGCTCGGAGCCGTCATCTCGGCCATCGTCGTCAAGCCCGGTCTGCTCCCCGCAGCCCCGGAAGGCGCAGTCGTAGTAGGCCACTGATCCGCTGTGAGTACTTGTGTAGGCCCTGGGGCAGGAGCGAAGCCTGCGTAGCGACCATGGGCGCTACATAAGTACTCACGTGGTGCGGAGGAGTTTTTCTGCCGCGGCCAGAAGTACGCAGGTCGCCACGCCGTTCATCGACTTCTCCAGCTCGGAGAGCGACGGGAAGCTCGGCGCGAGGCGGATGTTGCGGTCCTCGGGGTCCTTCTTGTACGGAAAAGCCGAGCCTGCGCCGGTCAGTGCGATGCCCGCGTCCTTCGCCAGAGCGATGGACCGGGCTGCCGTACCGTCCAGCACGTCGAGCGAGATGAAGTACCCGCCCTTCGGCTCCGTCCAGGAGGCGATCTTGGACGCTCCGAGGCGATCTTCCAGAATCTGTCCGACGAGAGCGAACTTCGGTGCCAGGATCTCCCGATGCTTGGCCATGTGGGCCTTCACACCGTCGGCATCACCGAAGAAGCGAAGGTGGCGAAGCTGATTGAGCTTGTCCGGCCCGATGCTCTTGGTGCCGAGACGCTTCAGGTACCACTCGAGGTTCGCGTCGGAACTTCCGAAGAAGCTGACGCCTGCACCGGCGAACGTGATCTTGGAGGTCGACGCGAACACGAACGGGCGGTTGGGATACCCGGCCTCGGCTGCCCAGCCCAGAATGTCGTACGCGGGTGCGAACTCCGCGGTCAGAGGGTGAACGGCGTAGGCGTTGTCCCAGAAGATCCGGAAGTCGGGTGCCGCAGCCGGGACGGACGCCAGTGCGCGCACGACCTCTTCGGAGAACACTGCACCCGTCGGGTTGGAGTAGTTCGGGACCGCCCACAGGCCCTTGATCTGCGGATCCGACGCCACGAGCCGCGTGATTTCCTCGACGTCGGGGCCGTCCGGGTTCATCGGGACCGGGATCATGTCGATGCCGAAGCTCTCGGAGATCGCGAAGTGGCGGTCGTATCCGGGAGCTGGGCAGAGGAAACGGATGTTGGGTTCCGCCGACCACGGCCGCGGTGAGTCCGGCAGGCCGTGCAGCAGGGACCAGACGACGAGGTCGTGCATGATCTCGAGGCTTGCGTTGTTGCCCGCAAGGAGGTTCGAGACGGGGATCCCGAGCAGCTCCCCGAAGATCGCGCGCAGTTCCGGCAGGCCGGCGAGGCCGCCGTAGTTGCGGCAGTCGGTGCCGCTGCCGTCGCGGAAATCGTCACCGGGCAGTGTCAGCAGATCCGAGGACAGATCGAGCTGCTCGGGCGACGGCTTGCCTCTGGTGAGATCGAGGGAGAGATTCTGGGCCTTCAGCTGCTCGTAGCTCGCTGCCTGTCGCTCGTGCTCGGCGACGAGCTCCTCATGGTTCATCAACCCGAACTGGGTTTGCGCTGACATGCGGAGCGGCCTCTCGTGATGCTGGTCCCTTGACATAAAGGGGACCCCGCGCACCCGGCAGAGCCCGTTGACCCTTGCTGCCTTCCGGCCCTGGGGGAGTTCACAGGATGCGCGCCGCGCGGGATCCAGTGAAGAGTGTAGCCGCACCGTCGACGACGGGTGACCGGCAGGGTTCCACGACTGCCGCGAGGCCCCGCTACAGGCCTCCGAATCGGCCCACGAGCAGCCGGTTTGGGATCGGACGGGGGTAACCCGGTATGCTTCCCCACGGAGGATTCGCCTAGTGGCCTATGGCGCTCGCCTGGAACGCGGGTTGGGTTAACGCCCTCAGGGGTTCAAATCCCCTATCCTCCGCGGTGAGAAAGCCCCCTGCATGTGCAGGGGGCTTTCTTCGTTCTCGGGTCCGCGAGCATCACGTCCGGACGTGACGGGCGACAGCCCTATCGCGCCGACCAACCACCGTCCATGGTGTACGACGCGCCGGTGACCATGCCGGCATCCGAGGACGCCAGCCATCCGACGAGGGATCCCACTTCTGCCGGTTCGACGAGTCGTTTGACTGCGCTCTCGGTCAGCATGACCTTCTCCAGCACCTGGTCTGCGTCGATCCCGTGCGCGGCCGCTTGGTCGGCGATCTGCTTCTCCACCAACGGCGTTCGCACGTAACCGGGGTTGACGCAGTTGCTCGTGACGCCGTGTGGGCCGCCTTCGAGTGCCGTGACCTTGGACAGTCCTTCCAAGGCGTGCTTGGCGGTCACGTACGCGACCTTGTATTCCGATGCGCGGAGGCCGTGCACCGAGGAGACGTTGACGATTCGTCCGAACCCTCGCGAGTACATGCCGGGCAGCGCAGCTCGGATCAGCAGGAACGGGGCTTCCACCATCAGGGTCTGGATCCGCCGGAACGCGGCTGGGTCGAAGTCGACGATCGAGGCGACGGTTTGGATTCCCGCGTTGTTGACCAGGATGTCGGTGTCGAGGTGCAGCTCTTCGAGCGAGGCCACGTCCAGCAGGTCCACTGCCCAGGTCTCGCCGTGGAGCTCGGACGCAAGTTCCTTCGCCGCTACTTCGTCGACGTCGGCGATGGTGACGGTCGCTCCGCGCGAGGCCAGTTCGCGTGCACACGCTGCCCCGATTCCGGACGCACCACCGGTGACGAGTGCGGTGCGTCCGGTCAGGTCGGTCATCGCTTCACGTCCGGTTCGAGCAGCCCTGCCTTGGCGAGCTCGGCTTCCGTGGCCAGATTCTTCGCGTCGGCGATGTCGATGGTCTCGAGTGCCAGGCCCTTGGTTTCGCGGGCGGCGATGACGGCGATCAACGTGACCGCGCAGGACGCCGCGAGGTACCAGGCGATCGGAACGCCCGAGCCGAAGCGGTCGAGCAACGCAACCGCGATGATCGGCGCCAGCGAGCCCGCGACGATCGACGTCACCTGATAGCCGAGGGACACGCCGGAGTAACGCATACGCGTCGGGAACATCTCTGCCATGATCGCCGGCTGCGTTGCATACATGAAGGCGTGGAACACGAGGCCGATGATGATCGCGAGCATGATGACCACGTTGTGACCGCTGTTGAACATCGGGAAGGCGAAGAAGCCCCAGGTTCCTGCGGTGACTGCGCCGAAGAAGTAGACGGGACGGCGGCCGACGCGGTCGGCGAGCTTGCCCACCAACGGAATCACGCAGAAGTGCACGGCGTGGGCGACGAGCATCCACCACAGAATCGTCTGGGTGTCGGTACCGACCTCGACCTTGAGGTACGTGATCGTGAACGTGACGACGAGGTAGTACATGACGTTCTCACCGAAACGCAGGCCCATGGCCGTGAAGACGCCACGCGGGTAGCGCTTGAGGACCTCGAAGACACCGTACGACGCTGCCTTGATGACCTCGGCCTGCTTCTGTGCTTCGACGAAGATCGGGGCGTCGGTGACCTTGGTGCGGATGTAGTAACCGACGAAGACGATCACTGCGGAGAGCCAGAACGCAACGCGCCAGCCCCAACTGAGGAAGTCGTCCTCCGGAAGGACGGTGGTCAGAATGAGCAGCACGACGGTGGCGAGCAGGTTTCCAGCGGGTACACCTGCCTGCGGCCAGCTGGCCCAGAATCCACGGCTCTTGTTAGGGCTGTGCTCTGCGACGAGCAGAACCGCGCCACCCCATTCGCCGCCGACGGCGAAGCCCTGGATGAACCGGAGCGCGACGAGAAGTGCAGGCGCCCAGTAGCCGATCTGGTTGAACGTCGGCAGACATCCCATCAGGAACGTTGCGCCGCCGACCAGGACGAGGCTGAACTGCAGCAGCTTCTTTCGGCCGTACTTGTCACCGAAGTGACCGAATACGATGCCGCCGAGCGGACGTGCGACGAAGCCGACGGCGTACGTGACGAAGGCAGCGAGAATGGCGTCGAGCTCACTCGTGCCTGCTGCGAAGAAGATCTTGGAGAAGACCAGCGTGGCCGCGGTGCCGTAGAGGAAGAATTCGTACCATTCGACGATGGTGCCCGCCATCGATGCACCGACGACCTTCTTGAGGCCGCTCGGAGTGGCGTCGGGGTCGTTCCCCGGTGATTCGGTGCGTTCTTCGACGCTCATTGCTACTCCTCGTGTTCTGGGACATGTGCGGGCTAGATTGTGACTACCACCACACATATCGGTATCGCTGAGTATCGATGCAGATCGGACCGCCCGCAATACCCAACAACGCAAGTGGGATCTGCAAGAATGCACATGTGTCGCATGCTCACCCCGATCATGGTCGGCCGCCCAGCGCAGACGACCTGTTGATCCTGTTGGCAGTAGGCAGAACCGGCCGGTACAACACCGCGGCGGACGACCTCGGGGTCAACCACACCACCATCTCCCGGCGTATCGCCGCGCTCGAAGCACGCCTGGGCGGCAGAGTTCTCGCCAGGTCCGGCAACGGTTGGGAACTCACCGCCCGCGGCAAGGATGCACTCGCCGCCGCCGAGAACATCGAAGCCGCGGTCCGTTCCCTGATGGGACCGGACGACGACGCAGAAGGCGTGGTCAGAGTGTCCGCGACCGACGGATTCAGCGCATACGTCATCGCCCCCGCAGTCGCCCGAGTTCGACTTCGCCACCCCGGTATCGCCGTGGAGATCGTCGCGACCACCAGGCGCGCCTCGCAGCAACGCTCCGGAATGGATGTGGAGATAGTCGTCGGCGAACCTCAGGTGCACCGCGCGGAGGCGATGAAGCTCAGCGACTACCACCTCGGGCTGTATGCGTCGACGAGTTATCTCGAAGCCCACGGCAGACCGGCCACCGTCGACGATCTCGCTGCTCATCCGCTGGTCTACTTCATCGACTCGATGCTGCAGGTCGACGACCTCGACATCGCTCCCGGCTTCGCACCGCTGATGCGGGAGTCGGTGACGTCGACCAACGTGTTCGTGCACGTCGAGGCGACCCGTGCGGCGGCAGGGATCGGACTGCTCCCCTGTTTCATGGCCGATCGGCACGACGATCTCGTGCGGTTGCTGCCGCAGGAAGTATCCGTCCGGTTGGATTATTGGCTGGTCTCGCGCGCCGAGACTTTGCGACGCCCGGAAGTCGCCCGAGTCGTCGAGGCCATCAAAGCCTCCGTCCTGGACCAGCGCGACGCGCTGTTGGGTCGCGCGTAGCCCGAACTTCGCGCAACTGCCGCTCCACGCCCGCGGTGTCCTAGCATCGAGACTGTCCTAGCATCGAGCCATGCCTGCCGGCCGATTCGCCCCGAGCCCGTCGGGCGACCTGCATCTCGGCAACCTCCGTACCGCGCTGCTCGCGTGGCTGTTCGCGCGATCCACAGGACGACAGTTCTTGATGCGCGTGGAGGATCTCGATCGCGTGCGCGAGGGCGCCGAGGCCCGTCAACTCGCGGACCTCCGCGCCATCGGCCTCGACTGGGACGGCCCCGTTGTTCGACAGTCCGAGCGCGCCGCGCTGTACGACGACGCCATCGCCCACCTCACCGCGGCGGGAATGACCTACGAGTGTTTCTGCACGCGTCGGGAAATACAGGAGGCAGCGTCGGCACCCCACGCGCCCGACGGCGCCTACCCCGGAACCTGCAGAAATCTGACGGCCGCAGAACGGGCAACGAAAACCAGGCCTCCCGCAGTGCGCCTGAAGGCCGACGTGACCGAGTTCTCCGTTCACGACGACGTGCTCGGCGCATTTCACGGCCAGGTCGACGACCTCGTACTTCGCCGCGTCGACGGTGTCGCGGCCTACAACCTCGCGGTGGTGGTGGACGACGGCGAACAGGGCGTGGATCAAGTGGTCCGCGGGGACGATCTCCTGACGTCGTCCCCGCGTCAGGCGTACCTCGCGTCGCTGCTCGACATCCCCGCTCCCACCTACGCCCACGTGCCGCTCGCACTCAATGCTCAGGGAAAACGATTGGCGAAGCGCGACGGCGCGGTGACGCTGGAGGACCAGGCTGCGCTGGGTCTCGGGCCGCGAGACGTCCTGCACCTTCTGGCCCGATCACTGGAACTGGCCGAAGCCGACGAGCAAGTGTCCCCGGGCAACATTCTTCGGCGATTCGACCCGCAGAAGCTTCCGACGACCCCCTGGGTATTCGAGACATAACGGACTCGGTCGGTCGATTCTGTGCACTTCCGATTCGGACCTGGGGATTTCCCGTGTTTGGATGAGGCACGTGACAGCTCAGAAATCCGAAGACACGCCAGGCGCCGTTGCGCAGTTCGCGCACGTCAGCCGCGGCTACTACCCGACCATCGTGGCCTTGTTCGCCGCAACCCTGATCATCTCGAATGTGACGGCGAGCAAAGGCGTCGCGTTCTTCGGTGACAGCGAAGTATTCCTCGGCCCGTTCCAGTTGCTGCCGATCAACACCGACGGCGCATTCTTCCTCTTCCCACTCGCCTACATCCTGGGCGACGTCCTCAGCGAGGTGTACGGCTTCAAGGCGACGCGACGCGCGATCTACCTCGGGTTCGGGTCGATCATCCTCGCTGCCGTCTGCTTCTGGATCGCCATCGAGCTCCCCGCAGCCAGCTTCTACGAGAATCAGGAGTCACTCGAAACCGTCGTCGGCGTGGTGCCGCGGCTGGTCATCGCCGGCCTCGCCGGATACTTCGTCGGGCAGATGCTCAACGCCCTCGTCCTCGTCAAGATCAAACAGCGCACCAAGGAAAAGCACCTCTGGGCCCGACTGATCGGCTCGACCGTCGTCGGCGAATTCTTCGACACCCTGATCTTCTGCTCCATCGCCGCCGGCGTCATCGGCATCTCGACATGGGAAGACTTCATCAACTACGTCATCGTCGGCTTCATCTGGAAGACCCTCGTCGAAATCCTCGTACTTCCCATCACCTACCGCGTCATCGCCTACATCAAGAAGCGCGAACCCAGCTACCAGGAATCCGTCGCGGCATAGCTTCCGGCCTGGTACCTCTCACCCCTCGGGCGTGACCGAACGACACATTCGGTCACGCCCGAACTCGTCCATACACCTTCCGCGCCTATTGAGCCATTGACAAATGGCACAATCAGTATGAGTCTGAACGAATGAATCCGTCGTACAACGCTCGTGCCGTGGTGACCGGAGCAGGCAGTGGCATCGGCCGTGCGTTTGCGCTCGAACTCGCGAAGCGAGGTGGTGAGGTGATTTGCGCCGATATTTCCCTGACGCGCGCCGAGGACACCGCTGCTCTCATCGGCGACAAAGCGCATGCGGTGAAGTGCGATGTCTCTCGACGTGAGCAGGTCGAGGACCTTGCCTTGTTCGCAGAACTGACCCTCGGCCGTCCTCCGACTCTCGTGATCAACAATGCGGGCGTCGGGATCGGTGGCACACCCGTCGGCGATATCGGGTTCGAGGACTGGAACTGGGCGCTGGGGATCAATCTCTGGGGAGTGATCCACGGATGCGAGATCTTCGCGCCTGCAATGAAGGCGGTCGGCGAGGGCGGGTTCATCAATGTCGCGTCCGCAGCCGGATTCGGTGCTGCGCCGTTGATGGCGCCGTACAACGTGGGGAAGGCCGGCGTGATCTCGCTGTCGGAGACCATGGCTGCCGAAGGCGTCCGAGTCACCGTGCTGTGTCCGACGTTCGTGAAGACGAATGTCGCCAAGGACGGACGTATCACCGCTGCCGGCAACAAGATCGCCGAGACACTGATGCGCACGACGGGGTTCACGCCGGAGAAAGTCGCGGTCGACACCTTGAACAAGTACGACCGCGGACGCCTCTACGTCGTGCCGCAGATCGACGCCAAGGTCATCTGGCGCCTCAAGCGCATCGCCCCTGCGCTCTACACCCGAACGCTCGGGTTGCTCGCTCGGTTCGCACCACAGGAAACCACACAGGAAGCAGGAGTCTGACATGGCATTCGACTTCGACGAGATGCTCGTCAAGATCAAGGACAAGCAGTGGGCGTTGGCCGACATCGACTGGGACGCACCGGGAGCGGAGACCATCGGTCCTGAACTCTGGACCAAGCTGAAGCCGTTCATGTCGGACCTGATGTGGATCGAGAACGTCGGCGCCCGCGGCTTCGCGGCCATGGCGAAGAAGGCTCCGACGGACACCTTGAAGGAGATCTACACCTACTTCCACGCAGAGGAACAGAAACACGCCAACGCCGAACTCGCACTGATGCGGCGGTGGGGCATGCTCGACGGCGACGAGATCCCTCAGCCCAATGTCAACGTCAAACTCGTCATCGACTGGCTGGACAAGTACTCGGATCAGACGTCGCTCGCCGTGCTCGGGACCGTCATCCCGATGCTCGAGGTCGCACTCGACGGCGCACTGGTCAAGTTCATCGTCGACGAGATCGACGACCCGGTCTGCCAGGAGGTCTTCAAGAAGATCAACTCCGACGAATCACGCCATCTTGCAGTCGATTTCCAGGTCATCGAACTCCTGGGGCACGCGACGATGCGCAAAATCCTGGTGGAGACCGTCGGAGCCTGGATGAATCCGTCGCTGATCATCGGCACCCTCCGCTACATCCCACTGCTGAACAAGATGCGCGACAACATCGTGGCCATGGGTGTCGACGAGGAACGCCTCTACACCGCGATGCGGAGGTTCAAGAAAGTCGGCGAGAGAAGCGAATTCCCGAAGCGTCTGCCCATGTACCGCTTCATCAGCTGGCACTCCGGCGTTGTCATCAACCGCGCGCACCCGTACCACAAGTTCGCCGACGCCCTGGTCCGAGCAACGGCCAAGTACCCGAAGAAGCTGCTGCGCCCCCAGCCCACCTGGTCGAAGGAACTCACCTACGAGCCAGTCGCATGAGCGAAACGCAGCTCTCATCCCAGCAGGCTCCACTCCCGTCCCATGGGTCATTCCAGCAGGCTCCACTCCCGTCCCATGGGTCATTCCAGCAGGCTCCACTCCCGCTCGATGTAGCCATCATCGGCGGCGGCTTCGCCGGGATCGGTACCGCAATTCGACTCAAGCAGAAGCGAATCGAGAACCTTGCGATCTTCGAGCGGGGATCGGCTCCGGGCGGCACGTGGCGTGACAACACCTACCCCGGCGCGGCGTGTGACATCCCGTCGAGGCTGTACTCGTACAGTTTCGCCCCGAATCCGGATTGGTCGCACACGTATTCCGGTAGCGCCGAGATCCTGAAGTACATCGAGCGGATGGTCGACGATTTCGCCCTGCGTCCGATGCTGCGCTTCGGGCACAACGTCACCGGTGTCCATTGGGACGAGGCATCGTCACTGTGGGAGGTCACGTTCGACGATCACCCCTCGGTACGTGCACGGTCTGTCGTCATGGCGTCGGGCCCGTTGGCGAACGTCAGCTTCCCGGGCATCCGCGGCCTCGACACATATGAGGGCCACAAGATCCACAGCGCTCGTTGGGATCACGAGTTCGACTTCACCGGCAAGAAGGTGGCCGTCATCGGGACCGGGGCGTCGGGTGTTCAGATCGTGCCGGAGCTGGTCAAGGTAGCGCAGTCGGTCAAGGTCTTCCAGCGCACGCCGGGCTGGGCCCTCCCCCGCACCAATCTGACCACTCGTCGGACCACCAAGGATCTGTACCGAAAGTTCCCGGCTGCGCAGTCGATCGCACGCAAGGCCTGGTTCTGGGGTCACGAGTCCGTCGCCCTCGGCGTCGTCTGGAATTCGCCGCTCACCCGCGTCGTCGAAGCCGTCGGCAAGCTGCACCTGCGGCGACAGGTTCGAGATCCCTGGCTTCGACGGCAGCTCACTCCCGATTTCCGGGCCGGATGCAAACGACTGCTCATGACGAGTGAGTTCTATCCGGCACTGCAGCGGGACAACTGCACTCTGGTGACCTGGCCGATCGCGCGTCTGGCACCCAAGGGAATTCGCACCGTCGAAGGTATCGAACATCAGGCGGACGTGATCGTCTTCGCAACCGGATTCGACGTGTCCAAGACGGGCACGCCGGTTCCCATCACCGGACGCGACGGCCGCGTGCTGGCCGACGAGTGGAGCTCGGGCGCGAAGGCGTACAAGTCCATCAGCGTCGCGGGCTACCCGAACATGTACTTCACGTTCGGCCCCAACTCGGGTCCGGGGCACAGTTCCGCGCTGGTCTACATGGAGGCTCAGATCGACTATCTCGTCGACGCCATCTCCCACGCGATCGCACGGAACTCGGTACTCGAGGTCAGGGCGGACAAGCAGAGCGAGTACAACACGGATCT
This sequence comes from Rhodococcus sp. 14-2470-1a, assembly GCF_002259425.1. Taxonomy (NCBI): domain Bacteria; kingdom Bacillati; phylum Actinomycetota; class Actinomycetes; order Mycobacteriales; family Nocardiaceae; genus Rhodococcus; species Rhodococcus sp. 14-2470-1a. The sequence continues at coordinate 129,205 of NZ_NPFZ01000028.1, read as the reverse complement.
GCAGCGTCGGCTGCAGCGGACGACGTGGAATTCCGGCTGCTCGAGCTGGTATCTCACCGAGGACGGTTTCAACGCGACCATGTTCCCCGGCTTCGCGAGCCAGTACGTCGGGCAGCTGAAGTCGGTGAACTACGACGACTACACCGTCACCGAGTACCGGGCGAGGGTGACCGCCGCCCGTGCGGCTACCGTGTAACCGACACAGGCAGGCTGTCGGGAGGATCACGGGTGGAGTATCGGATCGACGATCTGGCCCATGCGGCCGGTACCACCACCCGGAACGTGCGCGCCTACCGTGAACGTGGCTTGTTGCCTCCTCCCGAGAAGCGTGGTCGCGTCGGAATCTACGACGACACGCACCTGGCGCGTCTGAAGTTGATCGACATTCTGCTGCAGCGTGGTTTCACGACGTCGCACATCAGCGACTTCATCAGTGGGTGGGAGAACGGTAAGGATCTCGCGGAGGTCCTCGGGTTGCAGAATGCCGTCACCGAGCAGTGGTCCCGCCAGGACTCGGTGGAGATTCCACTGGCGCTGGTCGACGAATTCCTCGGTGAGGGTGACCAATTGGCGCGGCTCGAGGCGCTGGGCCTGGCTCGGGTCGAGGGTGAGAACTGTGTGTTCACCGACCCGGAGTTACTCGAGGGGTTCTCGTCGTTGTCGGGCCACGGCTTCACCGTCGGGCAGCTCATCGACGTCCACGAACGTATTCATGCAGCGGTCGACGGTGTTGCCAAGGACATGATCGCCACGGCGAAGCAGCACATCGTCGACCAGCACGGTGAAGGGTGGCTACCGGGCGAGACCGAGGTGGGCGCGACGGCGGACATGCTCACCCGCATGCGCGAGCTGGCCGTGTATTCGGTGAACTCGACGCTCGCCCGGGCTCTGGACGAGAATCTTCAGCGCGAGCTCGGTGACTATCTCACGACCGCGATGCGTAGAAACGACCGAGAAACTCGTCCTTGAATTCGTGGAATCTGTTCTGCTGGATGGATTCACGGATGTCGTCGACGAGTTTCACGGTGAATCGTTCGTTGTGTATGGTGCACAGCGTCGACGCCAACATCTCCTTCGCCTTGAACAGGTGATGGATGTAGGCCCGGGTGTAGTGCGCGCAGGTGTAGCAGTCGCAGTTCTCGTCGATCGGCGTGAAGTCTCGACGATGCTTGGCGGTGTTGATGTTGAATCGGCCGGTTGGTACGTAGATCGCTGCGTTGCGGGCCACGCGTGACGGGTTGACGCAGTCGAACGTGTCCGCGCCGTTCTCGATGGCAGTGAAGAAGTCGTCCGGTTCGCTGATGCCGAGCATGTGGCGCGGTTTGTGTTCGGGCAGTTCTTCGTTCACCCACCGGGTGATGGTGCCGAGGTTCTGCTTCTCCAGCGCGCCGCCGATGCCGTAGCCGTCGAAGCCTCGGCCGGTCTCGCCGGTGATGGTCTCGAGGTCGTGTGCGGCCTTGCGGCGCAGATCCTCGTACTGCGCGCCCTGCACCACCCCGAACAGTGCCTGATACGGCTTCCCGACGCGCTCCGCCGTCAGCCGCTCGTGTTCGAGGACACAGCGTTTCGCCCATGCCTGTGTGCGGTCTACCGACATCTCCTGGTAGCCGCGGGTGTTCATCAGGGTCGTCAACTCGTCGAACGCGAACATGATGTCCGCGCCTAGTTGGTGTTGGATCTGCATCGACACTTCGGGAGTGAACCGGTGCCGCGATCCGTCGAGGTGCGATTTGAACGTGACTCCGTCGTCGTCGACATGGGCGAGGCGTTCCTTGCCCTCGGCGATGACGTCGTCGGATTCGACGCGGCTCGCGTCCATCGAGATGACCTTCTTGAATCCGACACCGAGCGACATCACCTGGAAGCCGCCGCTGTCGGTGAACGTCGGCCCGTCCCAGTTCATGAACGTGCCGAGGCCACCGGCTTCGTCGACGATGTCGGGGCCGGGCTGGAGGTAGAGGTGGTAGGCGTTGGCGAGCACCGCCTGCGCACCGAGGTCCTTCATGGCCTCCGGCAGCACCGCTTTCACCGTCGCCTTCGTACCGACGGCGATGAACGCGGGCGTCGCGATGTCTCCGTGGGGCGTGTGGATGGTCCCCGTACGTCCCAGGCGGTCCTCCAGCCGGGTGTCGATGCTGAAGAAGGGATCGTTCGGAGTGCTCACAGGCCCAACCCTAAACGTCCTTCCCTGGCTAGCTGAATTGAGAGGCGTACAACCGCCCGTATGCACCGCCCGCGCCGACGAGCGAGTCGTGGTCACCCTGCTCGACGATTCGGCCGTCCTCCATCACGACGATGAGGTCCGCGTCGCGGATGGTCGAGAGCCTGTGGGCGATGACGAAGCTGGTCCTGTCACTGCGTAGAGCGGCTGTTGCCTTCTGCACGAGCAGTTCGGTGCGAGTGTCGACGGAGCTGGTGGCCTCGTCGAGGATCAGGATCAGCGGTTTCGCCAGGAACGCGCGCGCGATGGTGATGAGCTGCTTCTCGCCTGCGCTGACGTTGTTGCCTTCCTCGTCGATGATCGTGTCGTAGCCGGCCGGCAGCGAATGCACGAACTTGTCGACGTAGCTGACGCGCGCAGCTTCGAGAATTTCTTCCTCGGTGGCGTCGGGATCTCCGTAGGCGATGTTGTCCCGGATGGTTCCACCGAACAGCCAGGTGTCCTGCAGCACCATTCCGGTGCGCTCGCGGAGTTCGTCTCGCGTCATGGAGCGGGTGTCGACGCCGTCGACGGTGATCCGGCCTGCGTCGATGTCGTAGAAGCGCATGATGAGGTTCACCAGTGTGGTCTTGCCTGCACCTGTCGGGCCCACGATGGCGACGAGGTGCCCCGGCTCCGCGACGAGCGAGAGATCCTCGATGAGCGGTTGATCTTCGCGGTAGCTGAAGGACACGTTCTCGAATTCGACGCGGCCGTGATCGGTGGCCGGGAGGGCAGGGCGAGAAGGATCGGGGTCCTCGTCGTCGGCGTCGAGGAGGTCGAAGATGCGTTCCGCGGACGCCACTCCCGACTGCACCAGGTTCACCATGGAACCGACCTGCGTCAGTGGCTGAGTGAACTGTCGCGAGTACTGGATGAAGGCCTGGACTTCACCGAGGCTCAGGGTGCCCGACGCCACGCGCAGTCCGCCGACGACGGCGATGATGACGTAGTTGACGTTCCCGAGGAACATGATGGCGGGCATGATCATGCCGGAGATGAACTGTGCCCGGAAGCTGGACTCGAAAAGCTTGTTGTTTCGTTCGCCGAACTCGCGCTCGACCTCGGCTTGGCGGCCGAACGCCTTCACCAGTTCGTGTCCGGTGTAGGTCTCCTCGATCTGACCGTTCAGTTTGCCGGTGTATTTCCACTGGTTGACGAAGTGCGGTTGCGAGCGTTTGGCGATCACCGCGGTGACGAGGAACGACGCCGGAACCGTCAGCAGGGCAACGAGAGCCAGCAGCGGCGAGATCCAGATCATCATGCCGAGGATGCCGACGACGGTCAGGATGCCGGTGATCAGCTGGCTCAGGGTCTGCTGCAGGCTGGTCGAGACGTTGTCGACGTCGTTGGTGACTCGGCTGAGCAGTTCTCCTCGGGTGTGAGAGTCGAAGTACTTCAGTGGAAGCCGATGAATCTTCCGTTCGACGCTGCCGCGAAGGTTGCGGATGGTGCGCTGCAACGCAATGTTCAGGATGTACCCCTGAGCCCACGCCAGCAGTGCCGAGACCACGTACAGCGCGAGGACGAACAGTAGGACGTTGCCGACGGCGGAGAAGTCGATTCCGATGCCGGGCGTGACGTCCATTCCGTTCACCAGGTCGGCGAACGTGTCCTGCCCTTGCGCGCGAAGGCCGTCCACCGCTTGCGCTTTGGACTGTCCGGGCTCGAGTTGACCGCCGATCACGCCGTTGAAGATCAGGTTGGTCGCGTGTCCGAGGATCGTCGGTGACGCCACCGACAGTACGACGCTGGAGGCCGCGAAGACGAGCATGATCGAGAGCAGCATCTTCTCGGGAGCGAGAAGGCCGATCATGCGTTTGAGCGACGGCTTGAAGTTCTTCGCTCTCGTTCCCGGCACTATCGTCTTGCCGGGTTTCGCCGGCGCAACCGGTGCATTCGGCGGTGCGGGTGTGGGCTGGCTGGTGGGAGGGACCGGTCGCGTCATGATGCAGCCACCGCGTGCTGGGAGTCGACGATCTCCGCGTACGTCGGGCACGTGGCGATGAGCTCGTCGTGTGTTCCGAGCCCGACGGGTTGCCCGTCGTCGAGTACGAGGATCTGGTCGGCGTCGATGATGGTGGAGACTCGTTGGGCGACAACGATCATGCAGGCGTCCTTCATGACCGGCTTCAGCGCGGCTCGGAGTTTGGAGTCGGTGGTCAGGTCGAGGGCGGAGAACGAGTCGTCGAACAGGTAGATGCTCGGCTTGCGGACCAGCGCTCGTGCGATGGCCAGGCGTTGACGCTGGCCGCCGGAGACCGTCGTGCCGCCTTGTGAAACTTCGGTTTCGAGGCCTTCCGGCATCTTGCGAACGAAGTCTGCGCCCTGCGCGATCTCCAGTGCTTCCCAGAGTTCGTCGTCGGTGGCGTCGGCTTTGCCGTAGCGGAGATTGGATCCGATGGTGCCGGAGAACAGGAAGGGCTTCTGCGGGATCAGGCCGATCTCCTGCCGGAGCGCATCGATGTCCAGGTCACGAATATCGGTGCCGCCGACGAGAACCTGGCCGGCGGTGACGTCGATGAGCCGTGGGACGAGGTTGATCAGAGTGGATTTTCCGGATCCGGTTCCACCGATGACGGCAGTCACCTTGCCGGGTTCCGCTGTGAAGTTCACGCCGCACAGAACCGGGAACTCGGCTCCGGGGTAGGCGAACTCGGCGTTTCGCATCTCGACGATTCCGGGCGCTGTTGCGAACGGTTTCGGCTGGGCGGGCAGGACGACGGAGGACTCGGTCGACAGGACTTGGCTGATGCGGTCGGCGCACACCGAGGCGCGGGGCACCATCATGGCGATGAACGACGCCATCATGACCGACATCAGGATGAGCATGATGTAGCTGAGCAGCGCGGTCAGTGCGCCGATTTCCATGGTGCCGTTGTTGATCGCGTGCCCGCCGAACCAGATGACGGCGACGCTGGTGACGTTGGAGATCAGCATGACCGTCGGGAACATCAACGCCATCAGACGGCCGACGTGCAGTGCTGCGGCGGTGAGCGAATCGTTCGCGACGCCGAACCGGTCGATCTCCTTGCGTTCGCGGACGAAGGCCCGCACGACACGGATGCCGGTGATCTGCTCACGGAGTACCCGGTTGACCGCGTCGATCCGCACCTGCATGGCACGGAAACCTGGGACCATTCTCGCGACGATCAAGCCCATGGCGATGGCCAGGCCAGGTACGGCGATGAGCAGAATCCAGGACAGTCCGATGTCTTCGCGCAACGCCATCACGACGCCGCCGATGCACATGATCGGCGCCATCACGACGATGGTGAAGCCCATGACGATCAGAAGCTGGACCTGTTGAACGTCGTTGGTGTTACGAGTGATCAGTGAGGGTGCACCGAACTGGCCGACCTCACGAGCGGAGAACGTGCCGACGCGGTGCAGAATGGCACCGCGCAGATCCCGGCCTGCGCCCATCGCGGCCTTGGCCCCGATGAGTACCGCCGCGACCGAACACACGATCTGCACCAGCGACACGAGCAACATCCACCCACCGGTCGTGAGGATGTAGCCCGTGTCGCCGCGCGTGACGCCGTTGTCGATGATGTCGGCGTTGAGGCTGGGCAGGTACAGCGACGCGGCCGTGGCCACGAGCTGCAGGGTGACCAACCCCGCGATCGCGCCCTTGTAGGGAGCGAGAAATTTCTTGAGAAGCGGGATCAGCATGATGGCCGAAGATTACTCGTACACATGGGTAACAGTCTCCACATTTCTACCGGTGAACATCAATCTTCGGCCATCGAGGCTGGTCAGGACTTCGGGGGCGCCTTCTGCAGCTTGGCACCTTCGATGTCGACGTCGGGCAGGATCTTGTCCAGCCACTTCGGCAACCACCACGCCTTGTCGCCGAGCAGTGCCATCACCGATGGGATGATGACCATGCGGACGACGAACGCGTCGAAGAACACTGCGGCCGCGAGGGCGAAACCGATCGACTTGATGAACGAGTCGGGCTCGGCGATGAAGGCCGCGAAGACCGAGATCATGATGACCGCTGCCGACGTCACCACACGGGCTCCGTACTTGAACCCGTTGACGACGGCGTCCTTCGCCGGAGTGCCGTGGACGAACTCTTCGCGCATTCGCGACACCAGGAACACCTGATAGTCCATCGCGAGGCCGAACACGACACCGATGAGGAAGATCGGCATGAAGCTGACGATCGGCTGCGGGTTGCTGATCAGCCCCAGCCCGCCTTCCTGGAAGATGAACACCGTCGCACCGAACGTCGCGAGGACGCTGAGCAGGAATCCGAGTGTCGCGGTCAGCGGCACCAAGATCGACCGGAACACCACCATCAGCAGGACGAACGCCAGTCCGACGACCACGGCGAGGTACGGCACGAGTGCATCCTGCAGACGCTCGGACACGTCGAGTTCGAGCGCGGTCTGACCGGTCACGCCGTAGGACACGCCGTCGGTCTCGGCGAAGCCCGGCTCTGCTGCACGAAGGTTCGCAACGAGGTCCTTCGTCGCATCGCTGTTGGGCGAACTGTTGGGCGTGACGAGGATCTGTGCCGTGTCGCCAGCCTGGTTCACCGCGACGATCTGCGCGTTCTCGACGTCGTCTTCCTCGTAGATCGACTCGATGACCTTGCCGAATCCGGCCGTGCGATCCGCTTCCGGCGTTGCGGAGGCGTCGGCGATGACGAGAAGCGGTCCGTTGCGGCCGGGCCCGAAGCCCTCGTCGACCAGGTCGTACGCCTTTCGGACCGAGGTCGACGGGTCCGACGTGGCGATGCTGGGCAGTGCCAGCGACAGGCCGGTCGTCGGGCCTGCGATGACGGCGAGCAGTACGACGCCGCCGATCAGGCCGATCGCGGGACGCTTGACCAGCGCACGTGCCCAGCGGAGACCGTTGGTGGGCGGTGCGTTCGGGTCCTCGGGATCGGTGGTGTTGACGAACTTGATCTTGCCGCCGAACGCCTTGCCCTTGAACACACCGAGCAACGCGGGGAGGAACGTCAGCGCGATCAGGACTGCGACGAACACTGCGAAGCCGGCTGCGTAACCCATCTGCGACAGGAACGGGATGCCGACGACACGCAGTGCGACGAGCGCGATGAGCACCGTTGCGCCGGCGAACACGACCGCAGATCCGGCGGTACCCACCGACCGTCCGACGGCTTCCTCTCGGTCGTCGGTGAGCGTGAGCTCGTGCCTGTACCTGGCGAGAATGAAGAGGGAGTAGTCGATCGCGACGGCCAGGCCGATCATCACCGCGAGGATCGGGGTGAAGGTGGACAGGTCCGCAAATCCCGACGCCGTGGTGATCGTCAAGCTGCTGATGCCGATGCCGACGATGGCGGTGACGAGCGGGAGGCCGGCCGCGAAGGCGGAACCGAACATGATCAGCAGGACGACGGCGGCGACAGCAAGGCCGACGAGCTCGGACGTGCCGCCCGGCGGCGATGCATCCTGGGCGACGCTGCCGCCCAGCTCGACGGTCAATCCGGCGTCACGTGCAGGCTGAGCAGCCTCGTCGAGCGAGGTGCGCAGGTCCTCCGTGACGTCGGCGAGCTCGACGGACAGCGGAACTTCGAGCGTGCCGATGTTGCCGTTCGGGCTCAGCGGCGACAGTGCAGCCGCGTTGGCTGCGGCGGTGTCGGCAGGGGTTCCGTCCTGCTCGGCCAGCGAACTGTACTGCTCGACGATGGCGGTGTTGCCCGCGACCGGGTTGGCGAGCGGTTGCGCCCCACCGGGCTTGGCGGCGGCGTCGACGTCGGCGATCTGGTCGATGTCCGCGATGGTCGCGTCGATCGCGGCGGTGTACGCCGGAGTGTCGAGAGTCTGGCCGTCCGGCGCCTTGAAGACGTACTGCGCCGATACCGCCGTCAGCGGATCCTCGGCGTTGCCGAATCGCTCGCTCTGCAGGTCGAGAGCTTCCTGCGCCGGAGTGCCGGGGATGTTGAACGAGTTGGCCGTCGGGCCGGACAGAGTGGCGGCGCCGACGCCTGCCAGTACGAGAATCGCCAGCCATAGGGCGAGGACAATGCCTTTTCGTCGGAAGGCGAACTTACCGACTCGATAGAGAAATGTAGCCACAGGTCAGCTCCTGAAGTCTGTGTTCGGTGCGCTGGTTTTCGTTTCGCGAGGGTCCGGAAGCCCGGCCTGCAGTTGGTCGAATGCGTCTTCGACGAGCTGTTTCGGCGAAGAATCTCCTTCAGGGTCGGCGGTCCAAATCGTCAAGGCAGCTGTGACGGCATTGCCGACGGCAGCTTGGAGAAGGTTCGGGTACAGGTCACGGTCGATGTCCGTGCCGGTACGCGCGGCAATTGCTTCGCCGAGAACTCGGATGAGCGAGTGGTGAACTTCGAGCTTGCGGGCCATGACACTCGGCGTCGCTTCGATCAGTTGCGCAACGGCGAAGGTCTCCGCGAGGTCCTTGTCCGGATCGGACACGATCGACACTGCGACGTGTCTCATCGCGTCCCAGATGGGCTCGTCGGCAGGGCGATCACGCAGCATCTCGAACCATTCGAGCGCCGAAGCCTCGATGTGGTGGAGAACCGCTTCTTCCTTGTTGGCGAAGTAATTGTGGAAGGTCCGCGTCGACACACCCGCCTCGGCGGCGATGGCGTCGGCGGTGACGGCGTCGAGTCCCCGCGCTTTCGCCAACTGAACTGCTGCGAGGCCTAGAGCGTCGCGCGTGGCGGCCTTCTTCAGATCACGAAGGCCAGTGCGGGGAGCGGTCACGAACTCCAAGGTACGGAAGTTGCAGAGTTCTGCACTATTGCAGAAGGGTGCAAGTTTGACGATTGAGTCACACCCAACGCACACGGGTGTATCAGCTCACACCCCGACGTGAGTCAGCGTCGCGCCCAGGCCGCCGGGTCGGCAGTCAGCTCGAACACGAACGTGGGAACATCGTCGGCAACGATCTCCGCCAGCGACACTTCCTCCAACACCGCGCGCATGTTCGCCCGCACCGCCAGCCACACCAGCTGCAACGGCTTCGCGGGGCCCGGGTAGTCGACATCCTCCGGACGCTGCCCGCGCACCGACGCCAACGGCCCCTCCACCGCCCTGATCACATCCGCAACCGAAATCTCCGACGCCGGCCGAGCAAGCCAATACCCTCCGTCGGGCCCTCGCCGACTGCGCACCAGGTCAGCACGCCGCAGATCCGACAGCACCGACTCCAAGAACTTGTGCGGAATCTTCTGCGCACCCGCCAGCGCCTCGGCCTTCCCCGGAACCCCATCCGCGGCCGCCAGCTCCAGCAAAGTCCGCACGGCATAATCCGCCTTGGCGGTAATGTGCACAGCAATCTCCTCGGCCGACGAATGGTCCCTAATTCCTACCATTCGAATAGGAAATAGGCGAATCCCGAACCCCTCGGGACCGAATGAACCGTTCGGTCACTCCAAGTGACCAAATGCCACGTTCGGTCTCGAAGAGGGTCGGCAGGGTGTGTTCCACGACACGTCGAAGCGTTACACTTCAGCTACAAGTGTCACGCAAAGGAGTCGAATGGTGGGCGAGTGGGTTCAGTCGGCCTGGAATGCACTCCCCGAGCCGTTACGTGATCCGGTGGCGTTGGCGATTCCGGCGTTTGCTCTGCTTCTGGTGATCGAGTGGTGTGCCGCGATCAAGCTCGAGGACGGCGACCGGGGCAGCTACAAGGGGGCCGATGCGCGGGCCAGCCTCGGGATGGGTGTTGTCTCGATTGCGACGACGACGGTGTGGAAGACGCTGGCCCTGTTCGGTTACACGGCCTTGTACGTGTACGTCGCTCCGTGGCATTTGCCGGCCGACGCCTGGTACACGTGGGTGATTCTCATCGTGGGCGTCGATGTCCTCTTCTACGCGTATCACCGCACTGCGCACCGCACGCGGATCATCTGGGCGACGCATCAGGCGCATCATTCCAGTGAGTACTTCAACTTCAGCACCGCTCTTCGCCAGAAGTGGAACAACAGTGGCGAAATCGTCATGTGGCTTCCGTTGCCACTGTTGGGGATTCCGCCGTGGATGGTGTTCGTGGGTTTCTCGATCAACCTGGTGTATCAGTTCTGGGTTCACACGGAACGGATCGACAAGCTGCCTCGCGTGATCGAGTTCGTGTTCAACACGCCGTCGCATCATCGGGTCCATCATGGGAACGATCCGCAGTATCTCGACAAGAACTACGGCGGCATCTTCATCGTGTGGGACAGGCTGTTCGGCAGCTACGCCGACGAGGTGGCGCGGCCGCATTACGGCCTGACGAAGAAGGTCGACACATTCAACATCTGGACACTCCAGACACACGAATACCGCTCCATCGCACGGGATGTAGCGGCATCGCGGTCGTGGCGTGAACGGTTCGGTTTCGTCCTCGGCCCGCCGGGGTGGACGCCGAGCGGGGCCGAGGCGAAAGAGACTAGTTCGAGTTCAGGTTGATCAGGAAGTCGACCGATCCCGAGCCCTCGACGGTCACGAATCCGAGCGACGGAGGCTCGATGCCGAAGTCCGTCCACGTCGTCGGAATGCTTCCCGACGCGATGAGCGTGTCACCGGACTGCAGGACCTCCATCTCGACGGAGACAGGACGGGACTGGTCCTTCAGGGTCAACGTTCCGTTCGCGGTGACGGTGGCCGTCGTTCCGTCCTTGGGAAGTGATGCCAGGTCGACGGGCGAGTCGAAGGTGAAGGTCGCCGTCGGATAGGTGGCGGTGTCGAAGATGTTGCCGCGGAACTGGTTGTCGCGACGGTCGCTGTCCGTGGTGATCGACCCCGTCTGCACTGTCACCTCACCGTCGGTGAGGGTGTTGTCCGTGATCGTGACGTCGCCGCTGACCTCGGGGGTCGTGCCGACAACTGTGACGTCGGAGCCGTTGAGCACCTCGTCGACGGTGTATCCCGCGGCCGTGGTGTTCGACGCGTCGCCTGGGACGATGGTCCATGTTCCGTCCAGGTCGTCGGTGGAGGCGGCTTGCGCTCCCTCGGTCGAGACCGTCGCGGCGGGCGCGTCGTCTTCTTGGAACGACGCATAGATCTTGGGGCCGAAGTACGCACCGAGCGCGATCACGACGACGAGTGCGCCGGCTATCCACCATTTCTTTGTCATGCCTCGCGATGCTAGTTGCACCTTCAACCCTGTGGGGGTTCGTGCACCTGGCAACTTGCTGAGAAGTTTGTCCGATACCGCCGTGTCGGGCTGCCACCCCGCTGCTGGACAATAGGGACATGGACCCGATCGAAGCTCTGCGCGAGATCGCCTACTGGCTCGAGCGCTCGCGCGCGGACACTCACCGCGTCAAGGCGTATCGGCGTGCAGCCGACGTGGTCGAATCGTTGAGCGAGACTGCGCGATCCGAGCGTCGGAAGGCCGATTCGTGGTCCGCGTTGCCGGGCATCGGAGCCAAGACATCGCTCATCATCCGTCAGGCCCTCTCGGGCGACGTACCGGACTTTCTTGCCGAGAAGCGTGCCGAGGCCGAGCCGATCGGCGACAACGATCTCCGGTCTGCCCTCAGAGGGGATCTGCATACCCATTCCAACTGGTCCGACGGCGGCAGCGGGATCGAGGAGATGATGCGCACCGCAGCCCGGCTCGGTCACGAGTACTGCGCGTTGACCGATCATTCACCCCGGTTGAAGGTGGCCAACGGATTGTCGGCCGATCGGCTGAGGAAGCAACTCGACGTCGTTGCCGAACTCAACGAGGAACTCGCGCCGTTCCGCATTCTCACCGGTATCGAGGTGGACATCCTCGACGACGGCAGCCTGGATCAGGACGAGGGCTTGCTGGCCGAACTGGATATCGTTGTCGCCAGCGTGCATTCGAACCTGCGGGCCGACTCCGAGTCGATGACCCGCCGCATGGTCAACGCAATCGCCAACCCCCACGTCGACGTGTTGGGACATTGCACCGGCAGGCTCGTCGAGGGTGGCCGGGGAACGAGACCGGAATCGAAGTTCGACGCCGACGTGGTGTTCGAGGGATGCAAGCAGTTCGGTACCGCGGTGGAGATCAACGCCAGGCCCGAGCGTCAGGACCCGCCGGAGCGCCTCATCGATGTCGCCCTCGAGCGGGGCTGCCTGTTCTCGATCGACACCGACGCACATGCGCCCGGGCAGCTCGACTGGCAGGGCTACGGGGCCCTACGCGCCGAAGCTCGGGGCGTGCCGGCTGAACGCGTCGTCAACACCTGGTCGGCCGACGAACTTCTCGCCTGGACCGGTGGCAGCCGGTGAAATTCACACGACTAGCGGCCTTCCTCGTGACGGCAGCGTTGACGGCTGGATGCAGTGGATCCACCGTGCACACGCCGCCCCCGATTCCGACGCCTTCTCCCGCACTGATCCCGGCCCTGGCGGATCCGCCGATCAGACTGCTCTACGGCGCCGACGAGGACAACGTGGGCGACCTGTATCTGCCGGACAACGGCGCGGACTCCCTGCCTGTTGTCGTGATGGTGCACGGTGGCGGGTGGCAGCAGCGGTACGACATGTCGTACTTCGGACCGATCTCGGAAGCCGTTGCCGATCGCGGAATTGCCGTGTGGAACATCGAATACCGCCGTGGCACCGGCGATTACCGCGACACGCTCGCCGACGTCGACAACGCGACGGAGGCGCTGGCCAACACGGTCCAGGAGGCTGCGGGTGGCCGGTTGGACCTGGGCCGCGTTCATGTGGCCGGCCACTCGGCCGGCGGCCAGCTGGCCGCGTGGTTGGCGGGGCGTCACACCCTGGATGCGTCGGCTCCTGGCGCGCAGCCGAAGATCATGCCCCGCAGCGCGACGATCATGGCCGGCGTCTTCGACATGGCACGTGCCGCGAACATCGGGGGCGACAAACTCGTGCCCGCGTTCCTCGGTGGTATGCCCGATCAGGTTCCGGACCGGTATCGCGTCGCCTCACCGATCGAGCATCTGCCCATCGGCACACGGGTGACGGCAATCCACGGCGACGCCGACAAGACCGTGTCCGTGAACCAGAGCACGGCCTATGCCGACGCCGCACGTGCCGCGGGCGATACCGTCGACGTCGTCGTTCTGCCGGGAGCCGGGCACGGGGACTTCACGAACAGCGGTTCGGTTGCGTGGCGCACGACGGTCGTCGCCATTGCTGCCCACGCGGCCGATGTCGAGTGACGTCTGGTACACAGTTGGCCATGAAGCGGACCATCGTCACCGGCGCAGTGTTGATGCTCGCCCTTGCTGGATGCGGCTCGGACGAGCAGTCCTCGGCCGCGCCCAGCACATCCTCCACGTCGACGACGGTGACGGCCGCCCCTTCCACGACTGCGGAGCCGCCGCCTGCCGCTCCGGCCGAATCCTTCGTACCCGAGACCACCCCGGCGGACGCTCCCCCACCGGCACCCGTGCAATTGCCCATCGACCAGGGCGACGGGTCGAACCGGCCCACCGGCGAGCAACTGTACGTCGAGACCTGCCAGCAGTTCCTTGCCGCGATCGATGCCCTCGCCGTCACCGGCGCTCCACGAAACGTGACCGTCGACGGGATTTCCGCACAGCTGCAGGCCAATTCGAGCTGGTCGACGGTCCCTCCCGAGGACCAGCAGCAGATGCTCCGCGGTTTGGACGCTGCCGGTCGCGGCAGCTGCTGAACCAAGGAGGTAGGAGTGAAGCAGCTGTCAGGTGTACAGCTGTCAGGTGTACAGCCTGGCGATGAATGATTCGATGTTCTCCTGAACCCGTACGACGCGCTCCTCGGTGCTGAGGTTCTCGCGGTACCGGTTGCCCAGCGCCGGGGTCTTCTTGCCTCGTGCGTACAGAGAGCACAGTAGGTCCGTGCACATGTAGGTGCCGACGGTGTTTCCGCGCCGCCCTGATTCGCCGGTCTTCTTGGCGGTCATGAGCGATACGTCGCCGCGGGAGTGCGTCGTCGTGCAGATGGTGCACATCTGCGCGCGGTCGGATCCGCCGGATTCGTGTTTGAGCGCGACGCCGACCAGCTCGTCGCCCTTGGGTAGGACGATGTAGCTTCGACCTGCGTACGACGGGTCGGACCAACCGAGGAAATCCAGCTGTTCCCAGTCGGTGTCGGTCAGGGTGGATGGCAGGTTCATTCGTTTGGCGTCGCCCTTGGAACAGTTCACGAACGACTGTCTGATCTCTTTCTCGGTGATGGACTGCATGTGTGTTCTCCCGGAACGTCAGGCCTTCGGCCAGTTTTCGAGTGCGTGGTGGAGTACGTCGAGTACTCGCTGCCACGTCTGTTCGGATTCTCGCGGGGGGATGCCGTAGCCGAATCCCCCCGAGCTCTCGATCTCGATGAAGCCATGAAATGTGCTGCCCAGCAATCGGACTGCATCGGTTTCGTCGGGTTCGGGCAAGTTGTACGCGCGTAGGATCGCGCGCGACATGTGCGAGTGTTTGCGTGCGTCACTCGCGAGCGCTACGTCCGCGTCGAGCTCGTATCGAGTCGAGTTGTATCGCCCTGGATGTTGACGGGCGAAATCGCGGTACGCGTTGGCGAACGCGACGAGCGCATCTCTGCCCGCCCGCCCCGCCACGGCGTCGGATACCCAATCGGCCAGTTCGGACAGCGAGGCGACAGCCACCCGTTGCCGGAGATCTCGCAAATTCTTGATGTGCGAGTAGAGGCTGGCGTCTTTCACGCCGAACGATTTGGCCAGGGCAAGAACAGTGACGTTCTCGAACCCGATCTCGTCCGCCATGTCCGCGGCCGCCGCGGTGAGGCGAGCAGCATTGAGGCCTGCGCGTGCCATCGTTACCTCCCTCCTAGCCTGAACCGGCTTTTGCCTAATAACACTAGGAAATAGTAGACGCGGGCAAGGTTTGCTGCAAACCGTTTACCCATCGCATGAATGGTCCATTCACACGCGTAGACAGCTTGGCAGGCTCATTCAAACGAAGTTCGACGCGACCCCCGAACGCATGAATGACCCATTCATGTTGACAGACAACATGAATGGGTCATTCAAGCGAGAAGGAGAGCCGGCCCTACTTCCAGTACGCCTGTGACTTGATGCGGTCCTTCGCGAAGCCGTGGACGGTTTTGAAGGTCTTGACGATCGAGCGCGTGGTTCGGCCGTCGCATGCGACCCAGGCGAAGGCGTCGGCCGCTGGGGTGAGAGCTTCTGCTTGCTCGCGCAGGAGACGACCGTCGTCGACGCGCTGGAGCCAGGTCACTTCGGTGTTGGGTCCTGCGTGGACGGGGAGGGTCGGGTCGGATTCGTACTGCCATTCGAGCCATACCTTCGCCGGAGTGTCGCCGAGGGTGTCGAGGATGGTGTTGATCGCCGGGAGCGATGCGGTGTCGCCGAACAGCAAGAACTCGGACGGCGCAGGCTCGGGGATCTCGAAGCTGGAACCGTTGTTTCCGCGCATCAGGGTGGCTTCGAGGACGTCACCGGCTTCGGCGGTTTCGGCCCACTTCGACGCGGGGCCGTAATGGACGGCGAATTCGATGACGAATGTGTCCGTTGCGGGGTCCTGCTGCGTCAGCGTGTACCCACGCTGGCGTTCCTTGCCGGTGCCGTCGTCGATCCACAGGCGGACCCATTGCGTCGGGTGGACCGGGTGGTTCTTCAGCAATCCGCCGCCGTCGAAGCCGACGCGAACGTACTTGTCGCTGACGTGTTCGCTGGACGTGACGGTCAACTTGTAGTCGTCCGTCTTGTACGCCTTCATGATGATGCCTTCAACGCCTCTGCTCATGAGGGCAGGGTACCCTAATCAACCGAGTGGTTTGTTGTGTAGATCGACGCGAGACAGTGACGCAAAAAAACTCCCCACCTGCGTGATGCAGATGGGGAGTTGTGGCGGTGGCGGAGGGATTTGAACCCTCGGACGGGGGTTACCCGTCACACGCTTTCGAGGCGTGCTCCTTAGGCCGCTCGGACACGCCACCGCGAAGAACAATACCGCAGTAGCGGCCTGTGGCTAAATCGCCTGGTCAAGCGGCCGGATCAGTGTCCGGTGAGCTTGTCCTTGATGTTGGAGGCTGCGTCCTTGACCTTCTCGGCGCCGTCCTTGACTGCGGACGAGAGCTGATCGCCCTTGCCTTCCTGGCGGAGCTCTTCGTTGCCGGTGGCTGCGCCGGTGGCTTCCTTGGCCTTGCCGCCCAGATCCTCGGCCTTGTTACCGATCTTGTCGTCGAGTCCCATTTTTGCCTCCTGAGGATGCGTCGTTCAGAACGCGTGTTCCGCGTTCCCCGACGACGGTTTACCCACAGGTAGAGGCCACAAACATGAGAGTTTCATAAGCGTCTGGCGTCGAAGAACCGGCGTAGGACGTCGCCGCATTCGTTCTCCAGGATGCCGCCACGGACTTCGGGGCGGTGGGCCAGCCGCTGGTCCCGCACGACGTCCCACAGCGAGCCGACGGCGCCCGACTTCGGTTCCCATGCCCCGAACACGACGCGCGAGACCCGTGCGAGCACCAGAGCTCCCGCACACATCGTGCACGGCTCGAGCGTGACGGCCAGCGTGCAGCCTTCCAGTCGCCAGCCGTCGCCGTGAAGCGACGCTGCGGCGCGGAGTGCAAGAACTTCGGCGTGCGCCGTTGGATCGCCGGTCGCTTCACGGGCGTTGGCCGCGCGGGCCAGTTCTCGCCCGTCGGCGTCGTACACGACGGCACCGACGGGTACGTCGAGGTCGGACGCTCCCTGCGCAGCGGTCAGCGCTGCGCGAACGAGGTCCTCGTCGGTCACCGAGGCAGCTTGTCCAGCACAGCGGACAACTCGTCGGCGAATCCGAGGCGGCCTGCGATGGAGCCGAGCTGCTCGTCCGGGTACAGGTCGGTCTCGGCGACGATGATGCCCATGACGGCCTCCGGCAGCCCCAGATCCGACAGCAGGCCCATGTCGCCTTCGGGCCACGGTTCGATGTCGTCGAGTTCGTCCGGGTCGAAGTCAGGAATCTCGATGTTGAGTTCGTCGAGAACGTCGGCGGCGATGTCGTACTCGCCTGCAAGACTGGCGTCGGACAGAAGAAGACGGGTGCCCGACGGTGCGGGCCGCAGCACCACGAAGCATTCGTCGTCGACGTCCAGGAGTCCGAAGACCGCCCCGGAGCTGCGCATTTCCCGCAGTTCGGTCTCAGCTGTCGACAGGGAGGACAACGCAGCCGTGGTCAACGGGGTCACGCGCCACTTGCCGTCCTCGCGGACGACGGCAACGCCGAACCCTTCGAGGTCGTCGAATGTCTCCTTGCTCGGACCGTCGAACTTCTTCGCCTTGGCGGAGTTGTTACTCCCGCGCTGTGCAGCCATGCGCGCAACGGTAGTCGCCTTACCGCCTCGAAATGAAGTCCACCGTGTCCACCTGTGAAACTGGGTGCCGTGACCAACACTGATGTCTGTGTACTCGGGCTCGGGCTGATCGGCGGATCGGTCCTGCAGGCTGCTGTTCGTGCGGGACGAACCGCGTGGGGATACAACCGTTCCGCCGACGCCATCGCCGGCTCGGCCGACGCCGGGTTCGACACCGGCACCGACCTGACGGCAGCACTCACCCGGGCGGCGGAGACCGGCGCATTGATCGTCGTCGGGGTGCCGATGCCCGCCGTCGACGGCATTCTCGCCGCCATTGCCGAGCACGCCCCGAACAACCCGATCACCGACGTCGTCAGCGTCAAAGCAGAGGTCGCCGCGGCGGTCGCGCGTCGCGGGCTGTCGTCGCGTTACGTGGGCGGGCACCCGATGGCGGGAACGAATCGGTCCGGCTGGGCGGCGGCCGATCCCGACCTCTTCCAGGACGCGGTGTGGGTCGTCGGCGTCGACGACGGGGCCGATCCCGATGTGTGGCGTCAGGTCGCGTCGCTCGCCGTGGACTGCGGATCCGTCGTGATCCCGGTCGAGAGCGTGGAACACGATCGCGCCGTCGCACGCATCTCGCACCTGCCTCACCTGCTGGCCGAGGCATTGGCCCAGGTCGGGGCAGCCAACCCCCTCGCGCTGGGGTTGGCCGCCGGCTCGTTCCGAGACGGGACGCGAGTGGCGTCGTCGGCGCCCGATCTGGTTCGGGCCATGTGCGAAGGCAACGCCGTCGCCCTCACCGACGCGCTCGATGCGGCTCTGGACCTGCTGACTGCAGCCCGTAGGGAACTCGTCGACGAAGGGTCGACCCGCACGCTGGTCACCGCCGGCCATGCCGCGCGCGGACAGTACGAGCAGCACGAACGTTTCGACATCACCGGCATCGAGCCGGGCGACGAGAACTGGATCGAAGAATTCCGGGCAGCCGGCCGACGGGGCGGCGTCGTGCGTCAGATCCGTTCGGCGAGCCCCGGGTAGTCGAGAACGAAGCCGTCGGCGTCCACTGTCACCGACGAACTGGACACCGGCGACAGCACGTGAATGCCGTCGGCGCCGCTGCTGTAGGTCAAGCCTGCTTCCTGGATGCTCAGGTCCAGAAGATTGACGTACACGACCGGTACGACGATGTCCGACGAGTCGGTGTGCAGACCGAGCCTGCGGATCGGCAAGGTGTTGAAGAACGGGCTCAGGACAACGTCGACGTCGAGCGCACCGTTGTAGGTGGAACGCTGCGACGCGTGCGACCCCTCGATCATCCAGTAGCCCTCGTTGTCGCGGCTGACCGATGCCTGCTTCTCGCCGCCGGCGACCGCGGTGCGCAGGGAAAGCCTGCGAGTGATGCCGTTCTCGTCGGTCACCAGGTCGTACGACGCACTGAACGCCGGATGTTCGTCGCAGGCCCCGCCGATGATGCGGCCCGACGCCTTGATTCGGTTTCCGTTCAGCTGGACGCGGACCGACTCCATGCGGGGTACGTCGTGTGCTCGCCAGGTCAGAATCGCCGGCCAGGTCGAAGTGGTCACGGAAGGGGCGGCTTCTGCACCCGAAGTTGGAGTGGTCACCCGACTACGTTAAGCGACAGGGGGGCCATCGGAACAAGCTGTGGTGATTTTTCGTTCTCGAGGCGCATTATTGTGATCGACATGACTGGAGGTGGCTTCGACTTCGCGCACTCCGAACAGGCCGCGAAATCTCGACAGGACAAGGCAACGGCGTTGGCGCGCTACATCTGGGAGCGCGGTATCGACGGCAGCGAACTGCTCGCGATGACCGACGCCGCCCGACGCAAGCTCGCGAGGGCCGCGGACATCACTCCCCCGAGCACGCTGGAGACGTGGACGATGACCGCGGAACTCCTCGACCGCAAGAACGAGTGGGCGGCGTCGAATTCGAGTCACCCGTCGGCCTCCCCGAAGCACGCCGACGAGAAGATCATGTGGGTCAAGCCGCCCATCGCACCCTGGTGACGACACTCAGGTCGACGCCACCGCGAGCTCGTGCAGGTCGGCGAATCGCCCCTTCTCCTCGATGAGTTCCGACGGCGTTCCGTCCTCGACGATCCGTCCGTTCTCCATCACCAGCACCCTGTCGGCAATGGCGACGGTGGAAAGCCGGTGCGCGATGATCAGCGCCGTACGGCCCTGCAGAATCGTCTCCAGCGCACGCTGGACCAGCCGCTCGCTGGGGATGTCGAGGCTGGAGGTGGCCTCGTCGAGCACGATCACCGCGGGCGCCGCCAGGAACACCCGCGCGAACGCGACGAGTTGACGTTGACCGGAGGAAAGCCGTCCACCGCGTTTGCGGACGTCGGTGTCGATTCCGTCCGGCAACGTGGAGATGAATTCCGTGAGCCCGACGGCGTCGGCTGCGGCCGCCACCTCGTCGTCCGTCGCCGACGGTTTGCCGAGGCGGATGTTGTCCGCGACCGATCCGGAGAACAGGAACGACTCCTGCGTGACCATCACGATGTGTCGACGCATGTTCTCGTCGCCCAGTTCTCGGAGGTCGACGCCGTCGAGACGGACAGTTCCCTGCGTCGGGTCGTAGAACCGCGCGAGCAGCTTGGCGAGCGTGGACTTTCCGGCGCCGGTGGCACCGACCATCGCGACCACCTGCCCGGCCGGGATGTGCAGCGAGAATTCCGGTAGCACGACGCGGTCGCCGGTGTAGGCGAAGCGGACCGCGTCGAATTCGATGTCCCCTCGCGCACTGTGCAATTCGACCGGATCCGTCGGCGCGTGCACCGACGGTTCTTCTTCCAGCACACCCGAGATCTTCTCCAGCGCGGCCGCTGCCGACTGGTAGGCGTTGAAGACCATGGCGAGTTCGTCGAGCGGGCCGTAGAACCGACGCAGATACAGTACGTACGCGGCGAGCACTCCGATGTCCAAGTGTCCGTTGATCACTCGGTAGCTGCCGAACACGAGGATGATCGCGAGAGTGACGTTTCCGATCCATCGGACGGCGCCGGTGTAGGTGGCCATTCCCCGCAGGGCAGCCGTCGTCGCGTCGCGGTATTCGGTGTCCTCGGTGTTCAGGATCGTGTTGTTTCTTCTCTCACGCCGGAAGACCTGAACGGCGCGAATACCGCCCATCGACTCGACGAAGTGGACGACGACCTTCGCGATGGCCACTCGCGTCCGCCGGTAACCGGTGCGCTGCCTACGCTGCGACCACCGAGTGATCAACACCAGCGGCACGAACCCCGCGAGCACCACCAACGCAAGCGGCACATCGAGATACACCAGGATGATCGCGATACTGACGATGGACAGCACCGCGGACAATGCATCGTTCAGGGCACTTTCGAGCAGCGTCTGCAGCGACTCGACGTCGCTCGTCAGCCGCGAGATGAGCTTGCCCGACGTGTAACGCTCGTGGAAGGACAAGCTCAACCGCTGGGCATGATCGAACACACGGCCGCGGAGGTCGAACAGAATTGCCTGGCTCAGCCGTCCGGACACCATCAGGAACGTGTACGTGGTGATCGTTCCGAGGATGCCGAATGCGATGTAGCCGAAGACGGTCCACGCCAGCGGCGCCCACCTACCCTCGATCGCAGCCGACACTCCGTGGTCCAACGCGTACGCGATGAACAACGGACCGGCGACGAACGCGATGTTGTCGACGACGATGATCGCGAGCGCCAGCAACGCCTGCTTCCGGTACGGCCTCACCAGCGACGCCAACAACTGCCTCGATCGGCCGGCGAGAATCGAGTTGCCGGTGCGGTCGATGTCGGATTCCTCGTTCGCAACTCCGCGCCAATCGACCGTGTCGTCGTGCGGGCTCTGATCGTTCTCGTTCTCGTCAGTCATCGAGGGACCCCATCACGTGGCGGTACCGCGTCGACGTCGCCAACAGGCGCTCGTGCGTACCCTGCTCCACGATTGTTCCGTTCTCCAGATAGAGCACTCGGTCTGCGAGTGCGGCAGTCGACGGCCTGTGCGCGACGAGCAGAGTCGTCGAGTGCGTCAGTACGCGTCGTAGATCGCGTTGCACGAGCGCCTCGGTGCCCACATCCAGCGCGGACAGCGGGTCGTCGAGCACGAGGATTCGAGGCTTGCCGAGAACGGCTCTGGCCAGCGCGAGTCGCTGACGCTGTCCGCCGGACAGGCTCATTCCCTGCTCACCGATCCGGGTGTCGAGTCCCCACGGCAGTGCGTCGACGAACTCGCGTGCGTGCGCGACGCCGAGAGCCTCGTCGACGTCGGCGTCGGTCGCATCGGGTCGACCCAACGCGACGTTCTCGCGGACACTTGCCGAGAACAGCACCGGGTCCTCGAACGCGACCGACACCACCGACCGAAGATCCGCGAGCGACATGGTTCTGATGTCGATGCCGTCGACAGTGATGGAACCCGAGGTGACGTCGAACAACCGGGGAACCAGATTGGTCAGCGCGGTCTTGCCGCTACCGGTGACGCCGACGAGGGCAACCGTCTCACCCGGATCGATCCGGAAGTCGACGTCGGTGAGCAGCGCTGCGTCGGAGTCGGAGTCGGGGAACGCGAATCCGACGCGGCGGAATTCGAGGACACCGCGCGTGTCCTGCGGGAGGGTGACCGGGTCGTCGGGTTCGGTGATGGTCTCCGCCGTGTCCATTATTTCCCAGTACCTGTCCGCGGCAGTGCGCGCGTTGTTCAGCTCGGCCAGCAGGAACCCGAATGCTTCGATCGGCCAGAGCAGGAACGCGACGATTGCCATGGCCGCGACGAGCATGCCCGCCGTCATCGTCCCCTGGACGATCGAATACGCGCCGAACGCCAGCATCGCACCGATCCCGAGCGGTGGAATCCCGACGATCAAGGACCACAGAATGGCAAGGTAGCGAACCTTTTTCATCTCCGTCCCACGCAACGTCGCGGCCTCTCGCAGGAAGCGACGCCCGAGGTGGGCGCTGCGGCCGAACGCCTTCAGCACCCGGATGCCCTGGATGGACTCCTCGACGGTGGTGGTCACGTCGCCTGCCTGATCCTGCGCATCGCGGGCGACGACCCGGTACAGCGTCTCGAACCTGGTGCAGATCACGACCAGCGGAACGGACGTGACCAACATGATCAGCCCGAGCTGCCAGGACTGGAGAAACAGCACTCCGAGGCCGACCACCAACGTGACGCTGTTGATGATGATGAACGGCCCGACGAACGCGACGAACCGTCGCAGCGAGGACAGGTCGGCGATGGCGCGGGAAAGCAGCTGACCCGATTCCCAGCCCTCGTGAGCGGATACCGACAACCGCTGCAACTTCTCGAAAACCGTTGCTCTGGCCGATATCTCGAACTGACTCGACGGCCCGGACACCAAGTAGCGCCGGATCCAGATACCCACGGCATCGATCGTGCCCAGCAACAGCACCAACGCCGCCGGCCACCACACACCGGCGAAATTGCCGTCGGTGATGGGGCCGTCGATGACGCCCTGCAGCACCAGCGGAATCACCAGACCCGTCAGCGTGGCGACGATGGACGCAGCGATCGACCCGATGAAGTACCACCTGTACGGGGCCAGAAACGGTACGAACCTCGCCAGCGAACTGGGTGCGTCCTGCCGAAGGTTCGGCACTGCAGCCGTCGTCTCCTGCGTTTCCAGTACACCCGTCGACACGTTTGCTCCCTACTCGGCCGTGCGTGAATGGTTTCATCGCGACAGCACTTCGACCAACCGATTTTTCGACTGCTGGATTCCATCGTCGAACCTGAACCATTGTTCAGGTCAAGCACGCCTCGGCCCTGCTACCGTGCGCCTGCGAAAACCTGTCGCACTTCTCGAGTAACGTTCTCCACGAGTTTCGGTTACGGGAGAGAAGGGTGCACGTGGGTTCGCGATCGATGGTCGGGCTGTTCGCCGGGATCGGCGGGCTCGAGTTGGGGCTCTCGGAGCAGGGCTGGTCGACGGAATTGCTGTGCGAAATCGACCCCGGCGCCGGCGCGGTTCTCGCTGCTCACTTTCCCGATGTGCCGCTTCACCGTGATGTCACCAAGCTCCGAGCGCTGCCGTCGGGCACCGAGCTCGTCGCAGCCGGATTTCCGTGCCAGGACCTGTCGCAGGCGGGGCGCACGGCGGGCATCACCGGGGAACGCTCCGGGCTCGTCGACGAGGTTTTCCGTCTGGTCAAGCGCCGGAACGGGCCTCGATGGTTGTTGATCGAGAACGTTCCCTTCATGCTGCAACTCGGCCGCGGCGCCGCGATGCGTCACATCACCGACGCCCTGTCGGATCTCGGGTACATGTGGGCCTACCGCGTCGTCGACGCCAGGTCGTTCGGTCTTCCGCAACGCCGTCAGCGAGTCCTCATGCTCGCATCCCGCACCGAGGACCCCCGCGAAATCCTGTTCGCGCAGGACGAAGGCCCGCTTCCCGACGGTGACCCGTCGGAGCAGCCGTGCGGTTTCTACTGGACCGAGGGCACCCGTGGGCTCGGCTGGGCAGTCAACGCCGTTCCGACGCTGAAGGGCGGCTCGTCCCTCGGTATCGCCAGTCCCCCGGCTGTTCGGTTGCCGTCGGGCGAGATCGTCACGCCGGGGATCATCGGCGCGGAGCGACTGCAGGGGTTCGACCCGGACTGGACTGCACCGGCGCTCGGTCTGCCGGGGGTCAGGGCCGGGCACCGATGGAAGCTCGTCGGCAACGCGGTGAGCGTTCGGATGGCGTCGTGGGTCGCCGCGCAGATCGAGCGCCCGCAGGTCCACGACGACTCCGACGACGTTCAGATCCTCCCCGGTCAAGCCTGGCCCGCCGCCGCGTGGGGCGCGAAGGGCTCGGCGTACCGCGTGCACCGCTCGACGTGGCCGGTGCACGAGCCCTACGAGAACCTCAGCGACTTTCTCGACGATTCCCAGCTGCTCTCGGCCCGGGCGACGGCCGGATTCCTCAAGCGCGCTCGGATGGGCAATCTTCGGTTCCAACCGGGATTTCTCGACGACGTCGAGTCCCACCTCGACCGTATGGGCGGGCATCCCAGCCCGACGTCTCGTGCAGTCCCGGCCGCATGAGCGACCATCTGTTCCCCGATCCACCGGCACTGGCCCGGCCGCTTGCCCTCGCCGGCGACAAGCCTGCACCGGACGCCGATCGCAGCGACAAGAAGAACTACGCGCAGCGGCTCTCGAACCACCTGGCGCAAACCGTCGCCGACGCCCTGCGCCCGCACTATCCCAACATCACTCCCGACGCGATGGGCGTCGGCCAGGAAGCACAGGTCGACGTCGCGAAAGGCCGCAAGCGGCTGGACGTGAAAGCGCTCGACCCCACGCTGGGACTGATTCTGTGCGTCTCCATCAAGACGTACAGCTTCCGGGACTTCAGCCCCCGGACCGGCAAGTTCGGCCGCTGGACCAAGAACATCGTCCGCAACGACCACGAGTTGCGCGGTGAGGCCATGGTCCTGCACCAGCGCCAGCCGTACAGCGTGCTGATCGCCGTGATGTTCGAGCCCTTCGCCACGTGCGACGACGGTGACGCCTCCAAGGCCAGCGACATCGGCAAGTCCTCCTTCGCGCACCACGTCACGACGCTGTCCAAGCGGTCGGGTCGCGGCAAACGCGCTGTCGTCGGCGGAACCGGCAAGATGTGGGTCGACCTCGGCGCCGAGGACACTCGGTACGACCTGTTCGAAAAAGTCTTCATCGGCCTCTACGACCCCGACGGTGAAGTCCGGTTCTTCGACGTCGACGAATCCCCTCCCCGCAACGGCAGGCCGTCGGACACTCAGACCTTGTCCTTCGACGACTTCGTCTCCGTCGTCCACGGCGAAGTCGAGCGCCGCAACAAATTCGCGCCCACCTGGTCCGAGCCCGAGGACAGCGAAGACGGCTAGGTGAGACCGTAACGTGGGGGTGTGGGGAGACCGGTCACCGATGCCGCTACGAGTGCGCGGCTGAGCAAGCAACGGCGACGCGACACCAAGCCTGAGGTTGCGCTTCGACGAGAACTGCACCGGCTCGGCCTGCGATATTTCGTCGACCGTGCCCCGCTGAAGGGTATGAGGCGTCGGGCCGACGTTGTTTTTCCTCGCCGAAAGGTTGCCGTGTACGTCGATGGCTGCTTCTGGCACAGCTGCCCCGTTCATGCGACGGAACCGCGCAACAACGCCCAGTGGTGGGCGGACAAACTCGCCGCGAACGTCGCGCGTGATCGCGACACCGACGCGCGCCTCGAAGCCGAAGGGTGGACCGTCGTCCGAGTCTGGGAGCACGAACCCGTCACCGACGCCGCAGCACTCGTCCTGCACGCCCTCGAATCCTCGCCCCCCTTCGGGAGCGAACGTGGCGTTCGGTCAGTCTGACTGACCGAACGCCACGTTCGGTCCGGGAAAAGGTGCACCCACCACAGCGGGTGAGCGTGGAACTACTGTCGATCGAGTGGAACGACGGAGGATCACTGCGCTGACGGTGTTGCTGGTGCTGGCGGGGGTGTTGTATTCGGCGTGGGTGGCGGAGTTCTTTCTCGATACGGGATTGGACCCTGCGCATTCGTTCCTCAGTGAACTCGATGCGGCTGATCAGCCGTATCGGCATTTTTTCAGCACGGCGGATTTGGTCACCGGGGTTCTGCTGATCGTTGCGGGTGCGGCGGGGTTGACGTTGCCTCGTCGTCGGTTGACGAATGTCGGGTGGAGTGCGCTGGTTGTTTTCGGGGCAGCGACGATTGCCGATTCACAGTTGCCGATCGAGTGTGTTGCGGGGAACGATCCGTCCTGCCCGGTGGAACCGAGTGGGCTGTTTCCTCAGTTGCATCACATTCACGCGTTGACCAGCACAGTTGCTGTGTTCGCGGTGTTCACTGCCATGGTTGCGTTCACCGTTGCGGCGTTCCGGTACCGCATTCTTGCGCTGCTGCGCACGGTGGGACTCGTCGTGTTGATCGTGACGTCGCTGGCGACAGCGTGGTTGATGATCGCCGACAATCTTCCGGGCTCGTACGGCCTCGGTATCGCTCAGCGGCTGCAGGTGACCGGCATGTCGCTCTACCTCCTGACGCTCGGTTTCGCGGTGCGCGCGAGGCTCCGAAGCGCCGATACCTAGAATCGGGCCATGTCGTTCACCGCAACTGCACTCGAAGGTACGAAGTCCGAGCAGTACGCACAGCTGACGCAGCAGGCGCGGGCACTGGTCGACGGCGAGTCGGATCGGATTGCCAACGCCGCCAACCTGTCTGCCCTTGTTTTCAACTCCGTCCCGGATGTCAACTGGGTCGGGTTCTATCTGTTCGACGGCACAGAGCTGGTCGTCGGACCGTTCCAGGGTCTGCCTGCATGTGTGCGGATCGCGCTCGGCAAGGGAGTGTGCGGTACCGCGGCGTCGTCGCGACAGACCCAGCGCGTGGAAGACGTGCACGCGTTCCCCGGTCACATCGCGTGTGACGGTGCGACCCGATCCGAACTGGTGGTGCCGCTGTACGACGGGGACACACTCGTCGGAGTATTCGACCTGGATAGTCCCCTGCTCGCCCGCTTCGATGCCGACGACCAGGCCGGTCTCGAACAGATCGCCGCGGTCTTCGTCGAATCCCTCGCCTGACCCGGGTGTGGTGTGACAATCGCGCCTCTGACAGGCGGGATCCCGCCTGGGGAATGCGCAACTGTTACGCCACACCCAACCCCTAGCCCCGAACAGCGTCCGCGGCCGCTTCGAAGAACCACGCAATGACCAGCGCACCCGGATCGACGACGCCTCGGGCGGCGTCACCGACGTAGGACGCTCGCCCCCTGTTGGCGGTGAAGTTCTCGGTCGACTGCGCTCCTTCGGTCGCGGCGCGAGCTGCGTCGGTCAGACCTGTGCGCAAGTCCGTCGCGTTGTCGAGGGCGTCGACTGCCGGGGCGATGGCGTCGACCATGGTCTTGTCGCCGACGCGGGCGCCCCCGAGTTCGGTGATTCTCTCCAGTCCGTTGCGTGCGGCGGTGGTGATCGCGGCGAGGTCTTCGGCGTGCAGTGCGAGGTAGAACTGTCGGAACCAGATACCGAACAGTGCTCCGGAGGTGCCGCCCGCATGGCCGAGGTACGCAGCGGACACGGCTTCGAAGATCGTCTGCGCAGAATAGGTTTCACGGATCTGCGCCAGATCCACCTGTTCGAGCGCGGACACCATGTTGGTCCCGAAGTCTCCGTCACCCGCGCGGCGGTCGAGATCGGTCAGTGCGGGTTCTTCGGTGAGCACTCGCTGCACCCACGACGCCATCCAGTCCGACACCCACTCGCTTCGCGGCGAGTCGTTTTCGCTCGGGGCGAAGCTCGGGCCGAATCCCGTACGCTCCCCCAGCACTGTGTCACGCACCAGAGCGGGCCATGCCGGAGCGTCGGTCGGGGCGTCGAAAAGTTCGAGAACGGAGTCGTCGACGCGGACGAGTGTGATCGATGCGCCGGCCATGTTCAGGGCGGTGACCAGGCTGCCGACGAGTGGACGCGCCACCTCGATTCCTTTGTCGGACAGGTACTCCGCCAGTTCGCCGTACAGCAGGTGCAGCTCCATCGGGTGGGTTGCCCCGAGTCCGTTGACGAAGGCGATGACGGATTCGCCGCGTTCCAAGCCCAGCGAATCGATTACCGGTTGCGTCAGTGCAGCAACGATGTCCTGGGCGGGCATGTCGGGTACGCGTGAGGTGCCCCGTTCGCCGTGGATTCCGATGCCGAGTTCGATTTCGCCGTCGGGCAGGTCGAAGGAGGGTTCGTTCGAGCCCGGTGCCGTGCATGCCCGAAGTGCCACCGCCATACTTCGTGAGTTCGCCGCGACTCGGCGTCCGAGTGCCACGACGTCGGCGAGTGTGTCTCCGCGTTCGGCCGCGGCGCCGCAGATCTTCTCCACGATCACCGTCGCTGCGGTTCCGCGTCTGCCCGGCCCGTCACCATCGGCCCGCTCGGTCGCGACATCGTCGTCGATCAGTACGTAGTCGGATTCGATGTTGTCCTCGCGCAACAGCTCTCGCGCGATCGAGAAGTTCATGACGTCACCGGTGTAGTTCTTGACGATGTGCACCACGCCGCCTCCGACGCTCACGGACTTCGATGCCTCGTGCACTTGGAGTGCGTTGGGTGAGGTGAACACCAGCCCCGGGCAGACCCCGGCGAGCATTCCGGCTCCGATGAATCCGGCGTGCATCGGTTCGTGGCCGCTACCGCCGCCGGACAGGAGAGCTACCTGTCCCGCTGCGAGTGGTTCTTCCCGGGTCAGGAAGCCTGGATCGGGATGCCAGGAGATGTCTGCGGTGGAGGCGACGAGCCCTCGAATGGCGTCGGCGACGAACGTTCGGGCGGAGTTGACGAACATTCCTCCACCCTAACGATCCGTCAGGAGACCGCGAAGGAGCGTTTCGCCAAACCGAATTGGAAGCCCGTGATCTCGGTGTGCACAGGGGCTTCCGGATCCGATGCGGCCCCGAGCGTGACGAACAGCGGTGTGAAGTGCTCGACGGTGGGGTGCGCGTACGGCATTCCTGGAGCTCGGGTGCGGAAGTTCGCCAGCGCGTCGACGTCGCCCCGGGCCAGCGCCTCGGCGGACCATTGATCGAAGTCGCGTGACCAGGTCGGAACGGTGTTGGTGAAGAAGTTCTCGCGTGAGAGGAACGGCAACCCGTGGGTCATGAATCCGGAACCGACGACGAGTACACCTTCTGCGCGAAGCGCTTTCAGCCGTCGCCCGATGTCCAGCAGGGCGTCGGGAGAATCCGTCGGCAGGCTCAGCTGGAGGACCGGCACGTCGCCGTACGGGTACATGACCTTCAGCGGAACCCACGCACCGTGGTCGAGTCCACGCGACGAATGCCTGTGCAGGTTCGCCGATGCCGGAATCATCGCGGCCACTCGGTCGGCCAGCGCGGTGGCGTCGGGCGTCGCGTAGGTCATCGAGAAGTATCGCTCCGCGAAGCCGCCGAAGTCGTAGACCAGCGGTGCGTCGATGGCGGACAGACTCAGCGGCGCTTCTTCCCAGTGCGCACTGACGATGAGGATGGCTCTGGGCTTGGGCATGGCCTGTGACCAGGTGAAGAGCTGGTCGATCCACAGGGGGTCGTCGAACACCGGCGGTGCACCGTGGCTGATGTACAGCGCGGGAAGCGGTCCGTCGGCGGCTGTCCACAGCTTCTGGCCGAGACTCGCGGGGGCTGTGTCGGCGAGAAACGCATCGAACGCACCGCCGGCGACCGGCGGATTCATCACAGACGTCATGGGCTGTCCTTCGACTACTTAAGTTGAAGGTTCAACCTTAGCACGAATTCAGACGAGCGCTACTCCCGTTGCGTGCTCCACCTGAGCACGCGTAACGTCGGGCGCCAACTCGACGAGCGAAAGTGTCCCGTCACCGACGACGTCGAGGACTGCGAGGTCGGTGATGATGCGGTTCACGACGCCTTGGCCGGTCAGCGGCAGGGTGCAGGCGTCGAGGATCTTGGGGTTGCCCTCGCGGTCGGTGTGCTCCATGACGACGATGACTCGGCGTGCACCGTGCACGAGGTCCATGGCGCCGCCCATGCCCTTGACCATTTTGCCGGGGACCATCCAGTTGGCGAGATCGCCGGTGCGCGAGACCTGCATGCCGCCGAGGACGGCCGTGTCGATGTGACCGCCGCGGATCATGCCGAAGGACAACGACGAATCGAAGTAGGCGGCACCGGGATTGACCGTCACGGTTTCCTTGCCTGCGTTGATGAGGTTGGCGTCGACGTTCTCCTCCGTCGGGTACGGGCCTGTGCCGAGGATGCCGTTCTCCGAGTGCAGGACCACTGTGACGTCGTCGGTCAGATAGGCGGGTATCAGTGTGGGCAAGCCGATTCCGAGGTTCACATATTCACCGTCGACCATCTCCGCTGCTGCGCGTTGAGCCATCTGGTCTCGTGTCCAGCTCATGCCTGTCCTCCTGCAGTGACGGTGCGCTTTTCGATGCGTTTGTTCTGCGGTCCTGTGTGGACGATGCGCTGGACGAACACGCCGGGCAGATGCACTGCGCCCGGGTCGATCTCACCGGGTTCGACGAGCGTCTCCACTTGGGCGATGGTGATTCTTCCCGCCATCGCGGCCAGAGGGTTGAAGTTCATCGCCGTCTTGTCGAACACGAGATTGCCCTCGGTGTCACCGATCTCGGCGTGCACGAGCGCGTAGTCCGCATCGATGGCTTCTTCGAGGACGTAGCGCTTGTTCCCGAACACCCGGGTTTCCTTCGGCGGCGACGCCACGGCGATGCCGCCGTCGGCGTCGTAGCGCCACGGCATTCCGCCGTCGGCGATGGGGGTTCCGACGCCTGCGGGTGTGAAGAATGCGGGGATGCCGGTGCCTCCGGCGCGCAGTCGCTCGGCGAGGGTGCCCTGGGGGGTCAGTTCGACTTCGAGTTCGCCTGCGAGGTATTGCCGCGCGAATTCTTTGTTCTCGCCGACGTAGGACGCGGTGACTCGGCGGATTCTGCCGAGGGACAGCAAGATGCCCAATCCGTGGTCGTCGACGCCGCAGTTGTTGGAGAAGACCTCGAGTTCGGAGGCGTCCGTCTCGCTGATCGCGTCGATCAGTGCGTCCGGGATTCCGCACAGTCCGAATCCTCCGACCGCGATCCGCGCGCCTGTGCCGATGTCGGCCACGGCAGCGGCGGCCGACCGGTACACCTTCCTTGCCATCCGAATACTCCTCACGTGTTCATTCAGTAAACGCACCTTCAGTAGACCCTGACGTGGTGATGATCCGTAAAGGTTGTCCGAAACTGCTCGTTCACCGAAAAGCGTCGAGCATTGCGTTCGTTGAATGAACGCAGCGGGTAGGGTTGCCCCTATGCAACCCAACGTCGTCGCGCGCTCGACCGCGCTTCTGAAAGCCGTCGGTGCGGCCGAACCGGCCGGGGCGTCGACCACGGAACTTGCACGCGCCACCGACCTCGCCCGACCGACTGCGCACAGGTTGCTCACTTCGCTCGCCCACGAGGGGTTTCTCGACCGCGACTCCGCCACCGGTTCGTGGACCCTCGGACCCGAGATGTATCTCCTCGGCGCTGCGGCCGCCAGCAGATACGACATCACCGGCCCAGCGCGCGGCGTCGTACATGCTCTGGCTGCGGCCAGCGGTGAGAGTGCATTCCTGTCTGCTCGGCGTGGAGACGAGACCGTCTGCCTTCTCCGCGAGGACGGCAGCTTTCCCCTGCGGTCACACGTGTTGTACGAGGGGATTCGGCTGCCGCTCGGAGTGGCGTCGGCGGGCCTGGTGATCCTGTCGCATCTACCGGATCGCGACATCGATCAGTACCTGACGAGTGTCGACCTGGAGCCGGCGTGGGGCCCGCAACACGCGACTGCCGAGCTCCGGCGGCGCATCGTCGCAACACGAACGACGGGTTATGCCGTCAACCCCGCGCTGCTCGTCGAAGGCAGCTGGGGCATCGGTGCCGCGGTGTTCGACCGATCAGGAAAGCCCGCATGGGCCCTCAGTCTCACCGGCGTCGAGACTCGCTTTCGCCCGGATCGGCACCACGAACTGGGCACCCTCCTGCTGGAACATGCCCACGCACTGACCGGCCTCCTCAGGTGATGCTCCTATGAGTGTCACAACGGACGGGCTCCGCCGTGCTGCTTCAGTAGTTCGCGGTAGACGGCGGCGTTGAGTCCGTTGTGGTTCACCTCGTCGTCGGTGAGTTCGCGCCGAACTTTCGCGGGCACACCCGCGACCAGTGAACGCGGCGGCACCTGGGTCCCTTCGAGCACCAATGCACCGGCTGCCACCAGGCTGCCCTCGCCGATGACGGCGCCGTTCATGACGATCGCGCCCATTCCGACGAGGCTGCCGTCGCCGATGGTGCAGCCGTGGAGCACAGCATTGTGGCCGACGCTGACGTTCTCACCGACCGTCAGCGGAAAGCCTGGGTCGACGTGGGCGGCGACGCCGTCCTGCAGATTGCTGCCCGCGCCGATGGTGATGTCCTCGAACTCGGCACGCAGCACCGCGCCGTACCAGATTCCCGACGTCGGGCCGACCTTCACGCGGCCCACCACGGTAGCCGTCGGCGCGATCCACGCGTCCTGGTCGATGTCCGGGCTTCCCCCTTCGAGTGCCCACAGCTGTCCTGCCATCGTCACATCCTTTTCTAGTACACCGTTGTGTCGACCACTCTGCACCATGGCCACTCTGCCGGGTTCAGTCGAGCAGGCTGGGGTGCCCGGTGTCGTCGACGGGAACAGGATCCGGGTCGTCGGTGTGTCCGACGACGGTCATCTGCACCAGCATCAATCGCGGGCTCGACTTCTCCCGCGGCAGCAGCGCCGCGCGAGCGTCGACGACGGTCCATCCTCCGCCGATGCGACGGAGGCGGATGCCGTCGACGGAGGTACTGGTTTCCGTGCCCGCGTACATCCCCGACGCGGCGGCGAAGATGCGTGTGACGTCGTCCGGGTGCGGAGTGTCTCTGTCGTCGACGATGCCTTTCCACTGGATCTGTGGCACCGGATCGGTCAGCCACCGAATCAGTCGGTTGTGGGTGACGTCCATCAGGACCAGCGCCATCTGCGGAGACACCTGCCCCAGAGCGGCGAACGCCGCGGTCTCGAGCCGCGGCTGTGCCACCGTCTCGGACTCGACGGCGTGGACCAGGCCCCGCCATGTCGACCCGTCGTCGTCGGCGGTGAACACGAGGTCGAGGCGGGAAACGCCGGGCAGGTGCGTCGTCGACGCCAGGCCGGTCCAGGTCGCGCCGTCGTCGGGAGCGGGTTGGAGAAGCGCGCCGATGGCGCCCACCGCGTCGTCGACGTCGATCTTCCGGAACACTTCGGGCGAGGTGAAGCTGGTTCGGATGTCGGAGGGCAGGTCCGTGGCAAGTGCGCGGAGGCAGTCCGCGTCGACGACGAACGCGCGGCGCTCGGACTCGAACGTCACGGCGAGCGCGTCCTCGGGCCGCTGCGGGACGGCGGACTCTGCGTCGCCGACCCACAACGCAATGCCGTGCACGGCACCCGACGGGCCGACGACGGGATGCAGTACGACGCGGGTGCGTCCGCTGCCGGTGGGGATCGTGACGTCTCGCGAGGCGGCGTGTTCACGGACGACGTCGATCGACCGGGCGACTTCCGCCCAGACCTGTGCCGACGATCGACCACCGACCGTCGACCTGACGGCGCGCGGCAAGGACGACATCTCGCGTAGTCGTCCGCCGAGGGAGACCAGAGTCGCTCTGTCCTGATGTAGCGTCTCCACCAGCATCCATGGCTGTGCCCCCGCGTCGACGTTGCGCTGCGGCGCCGCGGCATCCGGTTTCGATTTCACACAGCCACCCT
Source organism: Rhodococcus sp. 14-2470-1a (assembly GCF_002259425.1). Classification (NCBI taxonomy): domain Bacteria; kingdom Bacillati; phylum Actinomycetota; class Actinomycetes; order Mycobacteriales; family Nocardiaceae; genus Rhodococcus; species Rhodococcus sp. 14-2470-1a. Next base: position 95,527 of record NZ_NPFZ01000028.1, on the reverse strand, counting down.
AGTGCGAACCGACTGTTCCGAATGATTTCCCCGGGGGGACTCTTGACTGGCCGAATCGTCACCGCGACCATCGCCGACGCCGCCACCTGCGCCTCGGTTCTGGCCGACGCCTTCCGCGACGATCCGTTGATGGCGTCCATCTGGCCCGGCCGCGCGCGACGGCACGCGGCTTTGACCGGCTACTTCACCGCGTCGCTGCGGCACTTTCACATCGCCGGAGGCGGGGTGCGGTTCGTCGAGGAGGACGGGGCAGCCGTTGCCGTCGAGGTGTGGGATCCGCCCGGTCGGCAGCACTCGTCGCTGCTGCGCACCGCGCGCGCGTTGCCGGCGCTGCTTCCCGCGTTGCGGACCCGAGTCGGCGCGGCGGTGGGAGTCAGGTCGACGCTCGATGCCCATCATCCTTCCGAACCGGCGTGGTATCTGGCGAATCTGGGTAGTACCCAGTCGGCTCGGGGCCGGGGCTTCGTCTCGACGCTCCTGCTCGACCGGCTCGCGCGCTGCGATTCGGACGGCGACGACGCCTATCTCGTGTGCACGTCGGCCGACAACGTCACCTTCTACGAGAAGTTCGGGTTCGAGGTGACCGAGACGTTCCCGTTGGCGTCGGGCGCCGTGATGACGTCGATGTGGCGGCGCCCGGCCGGGAGCTGAGGTCAGCCGTTGTTCTCGGGAAGTCCGCTCTGCCAGGACACGTCGTGCACATCTGCGGTCAGAGCCAGCACTGCATCGAGGACGTCGGTGTCGATGGGTTCCGTCGCGGCGCGGATAGCGGAATCGAGGTGATGGACTTTGGTCGTGCCGATCACGGTTGTCGGGCAGCCGGATCGTTGCAGCGAGAACTGATTGGCGAGGAACGAGATGTCCTGTCCGTTGTCCGCCGCCCACTGGCGAGCCCGTGCGGCCGCCGCCTTGACGTCGTCGGTCGCGGGAATGTGCGGCTTGACGCCTCCGGGTGTCAGCAGGCCCAATCCCACTGCCGCAGCGTTGATCACGCCGACGCCTCGCTCGTCGCACACGGGCTTCAATGCGGTCGCGAGTTCGGTGTTGAGCAGCGTGTAGTGCGCGTAGGACAGAATGACGTCGAGGTCGGTCTCGGTGACAGCGCGCGTCAACGTGTGCATCGGGTACCCGGTCATGCCGATGTAGCGGCACAATCCCTCGTCCTTCAGCTTCACCAGTTCCGCGTAGGAGTCCTCGAACACCGGGGACAACGGCACGAATTCGATGTCGTGGAGTTGCAGCACATCCATGTAGTCCGTGCGGAGCAGCTTCAGGCTGGTGTGGATGCTTTCCCGTAGTTTCCGTGGCGAGAAGTCGAAGTCCTCGTTGCCGTATCGGCCGGCCTTCGTGCCGATCAGGACGTCCTCGCGCCTGCCCGCCAAGGCTGCGCCGAGCCGTTCCTCCGCCAGGCCCCCGCCGTAGTACGGCGACGAGTCGAAGAAATTGATCCCGGCATCCAGGGCATGGTGCACCGACGCGATGGCCTGATCCTCGTCGGCAGATCCGAACATGTCTCCGAGCGGCGCGGTCCCGAAGGACACCTCGGACACCTCGAGGTCGGTCCGACCCAGCTTGTTGTAGCGCATGGTGAGCAAGTATTCAGCGCCGATCACCGCATTCGCAACGTCACAGTCCCTCAAATTCCCCTCGAGGACGGAACCGTCCTGCTGTCGCCTCGAAACTCCGCAACTACTCGTTCACCGCTGGTGACGGTGACGTCGTAGATCCCGTTCTTGCCGAAGCGTGCACGCTCGACGGCGTCGGCGACGAGAACGTCTCCGGCCTTCGTCGGCCGCAGATAGCGGATATCGCAACGCGCCGCCACTGCGGCATCGTCGTAACTGTTGCACGCCATCGCGAACGTCGTGTCGGCAAGGATGAACACGTATCCTCCGTGCGTGATGGCGTGACCGTTGACCATGTCCTCGGTGACGACCATCGACATCCTGGCGTGGCCGTCCCTCAGCTCGAGCAACTCGATTCCGAGTGTGCGGGATGCGACGTCGGCGGCGAACATCTCGTGAGCGATCCTGTTCTGTCCCATCACTACCGATCCACCGATGAGACCCGCACGTCCTCCTGCGTGAACATCGTCGCTCCACCGGTGGCGAAGTTGCGGACGTCCTTGCCTGCGGCCTTCATCTCGGCTGATCCCAGACCGACCTTCAGGGACGCCTCGTCCGCGAAGACCAGGTACGCGATCATGTAGTACGGCGGCTCGGATCCGTCCATGGAACTGGCTTTGCCGTAGGTGAATTCGATCAATCCCGGCACCGCGGCAGCAAGCGGGACATGCACCGAGGTGTAGTGCTCGTCGAATGCGGCCGGATCTTCTGGTGTGCCGTAACACACGACTACTCGGGCAGTCACTTGTCTCCCTCCGGCTTCGCGACGAGTGTGAGCACGTCGTATGTCGCGACGGGGTCACCCTCCTGATTCACTACCACTGCATCCCAACGCACTTCACCGTAGTCCGCACTCTGACGAGGTGTTATCAGTTTCGCCGTGAGCGTCACGGTGAGCGAGTCCTCGGCTTTCACCGGTGTCAGGAACCGCAGGTTGTCGACGCCGAAGTTCGCGAGAACAGGGCCGGGCGCGGGGTCGACGAACAGTCCGGCCGCCAGCGAGACGACGAGGTACCCGTGCGCGACGATGCCACCGAACAGTGGATTGGCTGATGCCGCTTCGGGATCGGTGTGGGCATAGAACGTGTCGCCGGTGAACTCGGCGAAATGGTCGATGTCCGCACGGGTGACCTGACGAGGACCTCCGACGATGGTGTCGCCGAGCTGCAGCTCACCGAGGTCTTTACGGAAGGGATGAATGTCACCGGTGATCCGAGCCGAACCAGCCACCCACTTGTTGCCGACGGCTGTCAACACATCCGGTGTGCCCTGGATCGCTGTGCGCTGCATGTGATGCAGCACGCCTCGCATGCCGCCGAGTTCTTCACCGCCACCCGCTCGACCAGGTCCGCCGTGCACCAGAACCGGCAGGGGGGATCCGTGGCCGGTGGACTCTCGGGCGTCGCCCGTGTTGAGCACCAGGATGCGACCGTGGTACGGCGCTGATCCCAGCACGATCTCGCGGGCGAGTGCCGAATCCTTGGTGACGAGCGAGGCGACGAGGGAGCCCTTGCCGCGGGCAACGAGGTCAAGGAGATCCGCGGTGTCGTCGTATCCGATCACCGTGGACACGGGGCCGAATGCTTCGATTTCGTGCGGCTCGGGTGCAGACGAGTCTCCGGCCTTCAACAGGACCGGCGCCATGAATGCGCCCGGGCGCGGGTCGACGGCCTCGGGGGCACCGAAGACAACCGAGGCCGATTTGGTCAGGCCACGAATCGATTCGAGGACTTCGTCGCGCTGATCGATGCTGGCGAGCGCACCCATCGTGACGCCGTCGTCGCGGGGATCGCCGACGACGACCTTCCCCAGCTTGGCCGCCAGCGCGTCGATGACCGGGTCGACCTGCGCCTGTGGGACCAGGACGCGCCGAATGGCGGTGCATTTCTGTCCGGCCTTGACCGTCATCTCGGTGAAGACACCCTTGACGAACAGGTCGAATTCTGGATCCTGCTGCGTCACATCGGTGCCGAGAATCGACGCATTGAGCGAATCGGCTTCGGCGGTGAAGTGCACACCCTCGCCGACAACGTTCGGGTGCGCACGCAGCTGCGTCGCTGTGTCGGCAGAACCGGTGAACGCGACGGAATCCTGCCCGCCCAGGTGATCGATGATTCCCCTGGCGCTGCCGGCCAGCAGTTGTACGGATCCCTCGGGCAGAATTCCGCTCTCGATGATGCGCCGGAAGACGAGTTCTGTCAGGTAGGCGGTCTGGCTCGCCGGCTTCACGATGGACGGCACGCCCGCGATGAACGCAGGCGCCAATTTCTCGAGGAACCCCCACACCGGGAAGTTGAACGCGTTGATCTGCACCGCTACGCCGCGACGGGACGTGTAGATGTGCTGGCCGAGGAACGTGCCCTTCTTGCCGAGTTGCTCGACGGCGCCGTCGAGATAGACGGTGTCGTTGGGGAGTTCACGCCGAGCCTTGCTCGCGTAACTCAGCACGGTCCCGAATCCTCCGTCGATGTCGACGCCGGAATCGCGCTCGGTGGCGCCCGTGAGGGTCGACACCTCGTAGAACTCGCCCTTCCCTGCCATCAACGTCAGACCGACCTGTTTGAGCAGACCGGCGCGATCGTGGAACGTCAGCGCGGCGAGCGCCGGGCCACCTACCGTGCGGGCGTAGTCCACCATGCCTGCGACATCGAGGCCGGTGGACGAAATCCGAGCGACCTCGGTTCCATCGATCGCGCTGAGCAACGGAGTGCCCTCGTCACTCGCGGCGAACCAGCGACCTTGTGCGTAGCTTTCCAGCAATCTGCTCACAGCATCTCTCCGTCTCACCGTACGTTCGGTCGGTAATTACCATCGCGCTCCGGCGCGGAGATGTCAAGGAACGTCTCACGCGGGGCGGTGACGCAAACCGTCGAAGGTCAAGGCGACGACGGCGTCGGCCAGGGCGTCGGCGGACCCGCCGGTCCGGGGCTTGTACCATTCGATCAGCGAGTTGACCGTGCCGAAGAGCAAGCGCGAGACCAGAGCGGGATCGATGTCGCCGCGCAGGTCCCCCTCCTCCGCGGCCGCGACCACGAGGCCACTGACGAAGGCGTCGAACTCGCGGCGCCTGGCCAGGGCACGACGCTCCACCTCGGTGTTCCCACGCACCCGCAGCAACAGCGTGACGTACGGCAACTCGGCGACAAGGATCTCGACGCTACGCCGGACCAGGTACTCGAGCCGATCGATGTATCGACCGGTAGTGGCCCGCTCCTCCGTGGTGACAGCGAACAACGCATTGAGCGCTCGCGACAGGGCCAGCTCGAGAAGCTCGGACTTGCCGGACACGTGGTGGTAGATGGACGACTTGGTGATACCGAGCCGTCCGGCCAAGACCTCCATCGACGTGCCGTCGTACCCCTTGTCGTTGAAGACCTTGACTGCGACGGCAAGCAACGAGTCGAGGTCGTAACCCGGGCGTCCCGGGAGACCGGTCCGGCGCGGAGTCCGTGCAGTTGTCATGTCGAACATCCTCCCAGGCGCTGCCCCATTCCACAGCACCGACGCCGCCCACCCTTGCGTGACGACCGAATGTTCGGTTATTAATTGAAAGGAACTGAAGAAGGAGCGAACAGTGGGCGAAGTATTTCTGGTAGCGGGCGCGCGTACACCGCACGGTCGATACGGCGGCGCGCTCGCGACGGTCCGTCCGGACGACCTCGCCGGGTGCGTCGTCGCCGAGGCAGTGCGCCGAGCGGGCGTCCCCGCGGACAGGATCGACGAGGTCATCCTCGGCGCAGCCAACCAGGCCGGCGAGGACAACCGCGACGTCGCACGCATGGCGGTACTTCTCGCGGGCCTGCCGAACACCGTGCCCGGCTACACCGTCAACCGGTTGTGCGCGAGCGGGCTCACCGCGGTCGCGAGTGCCGCGTCCACCATCCGCAGCGGAGAAGCAGACGTCATCGTCGCGGGCGGTGTCGAATCGATGACTCGTGCCCCATGGGTGATGGCCAAGCCCGGCACGCCGTGGGCCAAGCCCGGCCAGATCTTCGACACGGCCCTCGGCTGGCGTTTCACGAATCCTCGCTTCGACGACAAGACGACGTTGTCCATGGGCGAGACCGCGGAGGAGGTGGCCCGCCAGGAGGGCATCACCCGCGAGGAGTCCGACGCCTTCGCCCTCCGCAGCCAAGAGCGCGCGGTCGCCGCGCAGGATGCAGGACGATTCGTCGACGAGATCGTGTCGGTATCCACGAAGACCGGAGACGTCAGCGAGGACGAAACACCGAGGCGTGGAACAACTCTGGACAAGCTCGGCACACTGAAGACGGTGTTTCGGCAGGACGGCATCGTCACCGCCGGAACCTCGTCGCCGTTCACCGACGGCGCCACAGCGCTGGTCGTCGCATCCGAAGAGGCAGTGAACAAGTACGGCCTCGACGTGCGGGGCCGCATCGTCACCAGCGCGAGCGCAGGCGTCGAACCCCACGTCATGGGCCTCGGACCCGTGCCCTCGACCCACAAAGCACTCGCACGTGCGGGGTGGGCGATCGACGACCTCGGCGCCGTCGAACTCAACGAGGCCTTCGCCGCGCAATCTCTCGGCGTCATCCGACAGTTGAAGCTCGACGAGACGATCGTCAACGCCGACGGCGGTGCCATCGCACTGGGACATCCACTCGGGGCATCGGGAGCGCGCATCCTGTTGACTCTCCTGGGCCGAATGGAACGCGAGAAGGCGTCGCGGGGACTGGCGACGCTGTGTGTCGGCGTCGGGCAGGGTGTGTCGATGTTGATCGAGGCGCCGTGAACACCATCGTCGTCGACGAACGTGCGGATCGCGTCGTCGTCACGCTGGCACGAGAGAAGCAGCGCAACGCGATCGACTCCGACATGATCTCGGAGCTGCACGACGTGTGCGCGCTGATCGAGCGGGATCCTCGTGTACTGATCCTGACCGGGCGCGGTGAGCACTTCGCCGGCGGTGCTGACATCAACCAGCTCCGTCGACGCACGCGCGACGACGCTCTGCGTGGCATCAACCGAAACCTGTTCGACCGCATCGCTTCTCTTCCGCTGCCGACGATCGCCGCCATCCGCGGTTACGCCTTGGGCGGCGGCGCCGAACTGTCGTATGCCTGCGACATCAGAATCGCTTCCGCTACGGCTGTTTTCGGTAATCCCGAGCCGGGCCTCGGAATCATGGCGGCCGCGGGAGCGAGCTACCGGCTGCCGACGTTGGTGGGGGTGTCCGTCGCCAAACAGGTCCTCCTGGGAGGCCGCTTGCTCGACGCCGACGCAGCGTCGAAATCGGGGTTGGTGATGGAGATCGTGGACGATCCGCTGGCTTCGGCACACACGCTCGCCGATCGCATCGTCAAGCAAGCACCATTGGCCCTGAAACTGACCAAGACGATCCTCGATGCACCCGGTTCGCACCCGTGGGCCGACGACATCGCTCAAGCCGTTCTGTTCGAGACCGAGGACAAACAACGCCGCATGACGGCATTCTTGGAGAAGAAATGACAGTTCCCGTAAGCGTCGGTGTCGTCGGTGGTGGCAGGATGGGCGCGGGAATCGCCCAGGTCTTCGCCGCTCTCGGCGCCCCCGTGACCATAGCCGAAGCGGCAGACCAGGCAGCGGCGCTCGGCCGCGTCGAGACCGGGTTGGCCCGGGCTCACGAGCGCGGAAAGCTGGACGAGGATCCCGCCGCGATCCTTGCGCGTGTCACCACCGTCGCGGGCCCGACCGATCTGCCCACCGATCTCGAACTCGTCGTCGAGGCCGTACCGGAAATCCCGTCGCTCAAGGTCGAGGTGCTTGCGCTGATCGACAAGACCGTGTCGGCAAGCACGGTGATCGCGTCGAATACCAGCTCGATTTCGATCGCCGAGCTCGGTGCGGCGGTGAACGATCCTTCGCGCTTCATCGGTATGCACTTCTTCAATCCGGTTCCGGCGTCGACGTTGGTGGAGATCGTCCGAGCGCCGGCCACGTCGGCGGCCGTCGTGGAGCACGTCCGCGAATGGGTCTCGTTGCTCGGCAAGACCGAGGTGCTCGTCAACGACTCCCCCGGGTTCGCGACGTCCCGGCTCGGAGTGTGCTTGGGGCTCGAAGCAATCCGCATGCTCGAGGAAGGCGTCGCCGATGCCGAGTCCATCGACCGAGCAATGGAACTCGGATACAAGCACCCGATGGGGCCGCTACGTTCGACGGACCTCGTCGGCCTCGACGTGCGGCTGGCGATCGCCGAACACCTCGCGTCGACTCTGGGCGACCGTTTCACTCCACCTCGGTTGCTGCGGGACAAGGTGGCGCGTGGTGAGCTCGGACGTAAGTCAGGTAAGGGATTCCACGACTGGGAGAAGAAATGACCGTACGACTGGACATATCCGACGGGTTGGCGACCATCACCCTGGAGCGGTCCTCGCTGAACGTCGAGACCAAGGTGGCGTTCCAAGAGGCTGTCGACGGGGTGTCAGGCGCTCGCGCCGTGCTCGTCACCGCCGAGGGAAAGAACTTCTGCGTCGGCCAGGACTTGGCTGAGCACGTCGAAGCCCTGCAGGCAGATCCCAAGACCGCTATGGACACCGTCGGAATTCACTACAACCCTCTGATCAGGTCGCTGAAGAATCTCGACGTTCCCGTCGTCGTCGCCATCCCCGGAGCCTGCGTCGGAGCCGGCCTCGGCATCGCGTTGGCCGGGGACGTTCGAGTTGCCGGCACGGGATCGTCGTTCGCGACCGCCTTCACGGGAATCGGGTTGGCCAGCGATTCCGGGCTCAGCTATTCCTTGGTGGAGTCGCTCGGCAGCTCACGGGCCGGCGCGTTGATGTTGCTCGGTGACAAGATCACCGCCGAGCAGGCTCTCGACTGGGGCCTGGTGCACCGCGTGGTTCCCGACGAGGAGGTGCGGGACGCGGCCGCGCAGATCGCCAGGAGACTCGCGACAGGCCCCACCGAGGCATATCGGCACGTGAAATCTCTCGTGCGCGCCTCTGCTTCCGGCCTGTTCGACGCACTGGATCGCGAGGCTCGGGCGCAGACCGCCCTCGGCCAGACCGTCGACCACAAGGCCGCTGTGGACGCGTTCCTCGCCAAGGCGAAGCCGGTGTTTCAGGGTCACTAGCGGCTCCGCTTCCCCTTGTAATCCACGCCACTTCGTTGCATACTAGTTTTCGACCGATCATTCGGTAATGAAAGTAGGACTTATGACCACGTCAGAGACCCTGCAAGCCGATGCGCTTCAGGACGGTTTCGACGAGACCATCGCCCGCGAGCAGCGCGTCGAACCCCGCGATTGGATGCCCGACGGCTACCGTAAGTCGCTCATCCGCCAGATCGCCCAGCACGCGCACTCCGAGATCATCGGGATGCAGCCGGAGGGCAACTGGCTCACCCGCGCGCCGTCGCTGCGCCGCAAGGTCATCTTGATGGCCAAGGTGCAGGACGAGGCAGGCCACGGCCTGTACCTGTACTCGGCCGCGGAGACGCTCGGGGCCGATCGCGCAGACCTCACGGTCAAGCTCATCGAGGGCAAGCAGAAGTACTCGTCGATCTTCAATTACCCCACCCTGACGTACGCGGACGTCGGCACCATCGGGTGGCTCGTCGACGGCGCCGCCATCTGCAACCAGGTTCCTCTGTGCCGCAGCAGCTTCGGACCGTATGCGCGCGCGATGATCCGCGTCTGCAAAGAAGAGTCGTTCCACCAGCGCCAGGGATACGAACTGCTTGCGACGATGATGCGCGGCACCGACGAGCAGCGCGCCATGGTCCAGGAATCGGTGAACCGGTGGTGGTGGCCTGCTCTGATGATGTTCGGCCCGCCTGACGACGAGAGCCCCAACACCGAGCAGTCCATGAAGTGGGGAATCAAGCGCCACACCAATGACGAACTGCGCCAACGGTTCGTGGACATGTCCATCCCTCAGGCCGAAGCACTCGGCGTCACGTTCCCCGATCCCGACCTGAAGTGGAACGACGAGCGCAAGTCGCATGACTTCGGCGAGCCCGACTGGAGCGAGTTCATGCAGGTCATCAAGGGCAACGGCGCCTCCAACGTCGAGCGCATCGCGAACCGTCGCGCAGCTCACGAAGACGGTGCATGGGTTCGCGAGGCAGCGACGGCCTTCGCCGAAAGGAATGCATCATGACTGAATTCACTGCCGAGGGCGGCCACGGCGCGGTTCCGACCGAGAACGTTCCGGTAGAGCCCAAACCGGCTCAGGTCAAAGCTGATTGGCCCCTGTACGAAGTGTTTCTCCGTGGCAAGCGGGGGCTCAATCATGTGCACGTCGGATCCTTGCACGCCGCCGACGACCACATGGCACTGCGTCATGCACGGGACGTCTACACCCGCCGCAACGAAGGCGTCAGCATCTGGGTGGTGCCGTCCAACTCGATCGTCGCATCGTCTCCGTCGGAGAAGGATCCGTTCTTCGCTCCGAGCGGAGACAAGGTCTACCGGCACCCGACGTTCTACGAGATTCCCGACAACGTTCCCCACATGTGAGGCCTGCAATGACAGATCATGACAACGCCTACGAGGGCCTCGTCGACGAGGATTCACATGGGCAGTGGGCATTCGGTACCAGTTTCGACGACCCGCTCGCCGGCGTCGACACCACGGTTCCGGACGACGTCGACCTCGAAGCTCTGGCCGCGTACTGCCTCATGCTCGGGGACGATGCGCTGATCAGCTCACAGCGCCTGGCTCAGTGGAGCACACGCGCACCGGAACTCGAAGAAGAAGTGGCGCTGGCCAACGTCGGGCTGGACTTGCTCGGGCAGGCACGTCTCCTGCTCGCTCGCGCCGCCAAGGCCGATCCGGCCGTGATCCCGTTCGTCTCCGAGAGCTCGCCCGCGCCCGCGGAGGACGCTCTGGCGTTCTTCCGTGACGAAGCGGACTTCCGTAACGTCCGGCTCACCGAGCTCGACAACGGCGACTTCGCGAAGTCCCTCGTTCGTCTGCTGATGTTCTCGACATGGCGCCTCGCTGTGTTCTCGCGTCTGAAGGACTCACGGGATCCGGTCCTCGCGGCCGTCGCCGACAAGGGTGTCAAAGAGCTCACCTACCACCGCGACTACGCAGCACGCTGGGTCGTGACCCTCGGGTGCGGGACCGACGAATCCAAGCGTCGAGTCCGTGAGGCCATCACCCGCATCTGGCCGTACGTCTCCGAGCTGTTCGTCCCCACCGACGAGGAGATCGCCCTGGCGACGGTCGGCGTCGCAGTGGATCCGCGTGATGTGCGCGAGGAATTCGACTCCGTGATCGCGCAGGTCCTGCACGCGGCAGAGTTGCAAGCGCCGGAGGGCAAGTCAGTCGGCACCATCGGCGGCCGCGGCGGCCGACGCGGAATCCACACCGAGGTATTCGGCCCGTTGATCGCGGAGATGCAGGTCGTCGCCCGTGCACATCCGGAGGGAGTCTGGTGACGACAATGGAACTTTCTGCTCGCGACATCGCGGCGACCGTCCTGGACCCCGAGATGCCGCTGCTCACCCTCGACGATCTGGGCGTACTGCGCGACGTCGAGGTCCGCGAGAACGGCAGCGTGCTCGTCACCATCACCCCCACCTACTCGGGCTGCCCGGCGATGGCCACGATGCGCGACGACATCGCCCACAAGCTCGAAGACCACGGTTACACCGACGTCGAGATCGTCACCAGCCTGACTCCGCCGTGGAGCACGGACTGGATCTCCGAGGACGGCCTCCGGAAGCTCCGGGAAACCGGCTATTCGACGCCGGGGCCTGCGCCCGCGCGGACGTCGGGTCCGGTGCCCCTTACCCTCACCGTCAAGCCACGCCAGCTCGCGTGTCCTCGGTGTGGGTCGATGAACACCCGACTGACCTCCGAGTTCGGCGCAACCCTGTGCAAAGCCCAGTACCGATGCGACGACTGCCTCGAACCCTTCGACCACGTGAAGGAGATCTGATGACTGTGACCGCCGAGCCCGTCGTCGCCCCCAATCGCAACAGGCCCTTCCACACGCTGACCGTTGCCGACGTCGAATCACTGTGCGACGACGCCGTTGCCGTGACGTTCGACGTACCAGAAGACCTGCGCGACGAATTCGATTTCCGCCCAGGCCAGTCCCTGATGCTCTCGCGCACGGTGGACGGTGTCGAACATCGGCGGTCCTACTCCATCTGCGCTCCGGCGGGTGCACGCCCCCGCGTCGGCGTTCGTGAGGTGACCGACGGACTGTTCTCGTCGTGGCTCGTACACGAGGTCAAGGCGGGCGACCGCATCGACGTCCAAGGCCCCACCGGGAACTTTCACGCCGATCCTGCCGCAGGCGGCAGGCACGTACTCATCGCGGCAGGCTCCGGGATCACCCCCATGCTGTCGATTGCCGCATCCGTTCTGGCCAACCCGAACGCCGAAGTGGTTCTGCTGTACGGCAACCGGCGCACCAGATCGGTGATGTTCGCCGAGGAAATCGCCGATCTGAAAGACCAGTACGGCAGTCGGTTCGACGTCATCCATGTCCTGTCCAGGGAGCCTCGCGAGGTCGAACTGTTCAGCGGCAGGCTCGACGCCGACAGGCTCCGCGCCATCCTCGACTCGGTCGTCGCGACACCCGAGATAGATCATTTCTGGCTGTGCGGTCCGTTCGGGATGGTGACCGATGCGCAAGCCGTTCTCGGTGAACTCGGCGTCGCCAAATCCAACGTACACGCCGAACTCTTCTACGTCGACGACGTTCCCCCACCGCAGGAGAAGCATCGCGAGCCCGGCGTGACCGGACCCAGCAGCGAGGTCACCATCACCCTCGACGGCCGAAGCGTCACGGGCACTCTCCCGCAGGACGAGTCGATCCTCGATTCCGCGGAACTGCTGCGATCGGACCTGCCATTCGCCTGCAAGGGCGGCGTCTGCGGCACGTGCCGCGCCAAGGTGACCTGCGGTGACGTCGACATGCGCCGCAACTACGCCCTGGAGGAGAACGAGGTCGCCGCCGGCTTCGTGCTCACCTGCCAGACATTCCCCCTCAGCGACACCGTGACCGTCGACTTCGACGCCTGACCCCTCCGGAGACCGCCATGACCAGCGTCTTGTCCGCCCCGACCGATACCCCCGACATCGAGTTCGCATCACGTGATCGCATTTCGACACTCCAGCTCGAACGGCTTCGATGGTCGCTTCAGCACGCGTACGACAACGTGCCGCACTACAAGAAGGCATTCGACGACGCCGGAGTTCACCCGACGGATCTGAAGGACCTATCCGACCTCGCCAAATTCCCGTTCACCGCGAAGAAGGATCTGCGCGAAAACTACCCGTTCGGCATGTTCGCGGTTCCCCAGGACAAGGTCTCGCGGATCCACGCGTCCTCGGGAACGACCGGCAAAGCCACGGTGGTCGGCTACACCGCGAACGACATCAGCAACTGGGCCGACCTCATCGCTCGAAGCCTACGCGCGGGTGGCGTCAAGCCGTCGGACAAAGTTCACGTTGCCTACGGTTACGGCCTGTTCACCGGCGGTCTCGGCGCCCATTACGGCGCAGAGCGTTTGGGCTGCACAGTCATTCCGATGTCGGGCGGAATGACCGATCGTCAGATCCAGCTCATCGAGGACTTCGAGCCCGACGCGATCATGGTCACGCCGTCGTACATGCTCACGATCGTCGACGCGATGATCAAGAAGGGCATCGACCCGGCCAAGACATCCTTGAAGACCGGAGTCTTCGGTGCCGAGCCGTGGACCGAGGAGATGCGCAAGGAGATCGAGAAGACCCTCGACATGGACGCCGTCGACATCTACGGCCTGTCCGAGGTCATGGGACCGGGTGTTGCGATGGAATGTGTAGAAACCAAGGACGGACTACATATTTGGGAGGATCATTTCTACCCGGAAGTCATCGACCCGGTGACCGGCGAAGTCCTGCCCGACGGCGAGGAGGGTGAGTTGGTGTTCACGTCGCTGTCCAAGGAGGCGATGCCGATCATCCGCTACCGCACCCGCGACCTGACGCGGCTGCTGCCGGGCACCGCTCGCACGATGCGCCGGATGCAGAAGGTCACCGGCCGCACCGACGACATGATCATCCTGCGCGGAGTGAACCTGTTTCCGACACAGATCGAGGAGCTCATCCTGACGGTTCCGTCGCTGGCCCCGCAGTTCCAGTGTGTGCTGGAGCGTGCGGGTCGCATGGATTCGCTGACGGTGCTCGTCGAGGCTCGCCCGGATGCCACACCCGAGGCCCATCCGGTGGCGGCCGCGACGCTCAGGAAGCTGGTGAAGGACCGCATCGGCGTCACGGTGCAGGTGAACGTGGTTGCGCCCGCGGCTCTCGAGCGTTCCATCGGCAAAGCTCGTCGTCTGATCGACAACCGTCCGAGCTAAAGGTGACGTGAGTGCAGTTCGACAGGTGGCGTGAGGAGGTGTCGGCGGCGTTCGTGCCGCTCGACGCCTCCTCGTCCGCGTCCGACGGTTGCTTCGACGGCGGGTTGCACTCCGGATCGATGGGGTCGTTGCACATCAGCGAAGTATCCGGTCGATGCGTCGACGTCCGCAGAACTCGTGCGGTGATTCGACGCAGCGATCCGGGCCTGGTGAAGGTCGGTGTGCAGCTACGCGGCCGAGGCGTCGTGGTCCAGCGAGATCGTGAAGCGGTGCTGGAACCAGGCGACTTCGCCGTGTACGACACCAGCGAGCCCTACGACCTGCACTTCGCAAGCGACTTCGCGATGTTCGTCCTGATGTTTCCGCGTGAGTCGCTCAAGATCAGGCCCAACGATCTATCGCATGTGTCTGCACTCAGAATCAAGGGCGACGACGGCGTCGGGTCGCTCGTCTCGCCGTTCCTCGCCGGACTGCGAAAAGGCCTGTCCGACGGCTTCTCCCCGTCGACCAGGTTGTTCGAGGATGCCGTTCTCGATCTCGTCAGCGCAGCACTGGACGAGCGAGCTCCGCACGAGAACCAGTCACCGGGTGCGGTGATCTTGGCCGGAGCGCAGTCGTTCATCGAGGCCAACCTGAACGATCCCGGCCTCAATACGGCGATGGTCGCAGCAGCCCAACACATTTCCCCGCGCTACCTGCAGAAACTGTTCGAATCGGACGGCGGTGTCGCAGCATGGATCAGGTCTCGCCGGCTGGAGTGTTGTCGACGGGACCTCGAAGATCCTCGGCACGCGCGGGACAGCATCGGAACCATCTGCGCACGTCACGGTCTGGTGGACTCGGCTCATTTTTCGAGAGTGTTCAAAGAGGCCTACGGAATGTCACCACGGCAGGCGCGCCTCGCCAGTCTGTGAATGGAAATGCGCCCTGTAGGACGCATTTCCACTCACAGCGGGTCACAGGACGATGGTGACGACCTTCTCCTCGGTGTTGGCTTCGATACCGGCCCAACCCAGCTCACGGCCGGTGCCACTGCTCTTCATGCCGCCCCAGGGAAGTGCCGGATCGATTGCAGCCCAACCGTTCACCCACACTGCGCCGGAGCGAACCTGCGCCGCCAGCGAATGCGCACGCGAGACGTCGCGCGTCCAGATCGACGCCGCCAAGCCGTAATCCGTCGCATTGGCGATGCTGATCGCCTCTTCGGGAGTGTCGAACGGGATGACCGTGCCGACAGGACCGAAGATTTCCTCCTGAGCGATCTTCATGTCGTTGTTCGCGTCCGCGAAAATCGTCGGCTCGACGAAGAATCCGTCACGCTCCGGACTCCCACCACCGGCGGCAACCCTGGCCCCACCGTCACGCCCTGCCTGGATGTATCCCATCACCGAGTCGCGTTGCTTGGCGTTGACGAGCGCACCCATCGTGGTGGCGGGGTCGAACGGATCTCCGAGCACCTGCGCCGACGCTGCCGCGGAGAGGCCGTCGACCACCTGCGAGTACAGCGAACGGTGCACCAACACACGGGTACCCGCGGCACAGACCTGACCTTGATTGAAGAACAGTCCCATCGCGGTGCCGTTGATGGCAGCGTCGAGGTCGGCGTCCTCCAGAATGATCTGCGGCGACTTACCACCGAGCTCGAGTGTGGTTCTCTTGAACGTATCGGCGGCCTTCTTGGCGATGATCCGGCCTACGCGCGGGCTTCCGGTGAAGCTGATCTTGTCGACGCCGGGATGTCCGACGAGCGCGTCGCCGGTCACCTCGCCCAGGCCTGGAACGACATTCACGACGCCGGCGGGCACTCCTGCCTCGTCGATTAGTCGCGCCAGATGCAGGATCGACAGCGGCGCGTCCTCCGGCGGCTTCACGACCAGCGTGTTGCCGGCCGCCAACGCGGGAGCCAACTTCCAGGCTGCGATCATCAGCGGGGTGTTCCACGGGATGATCGCACCGATCACTCCGACAGGCTCACGCACGGTGTACGAGTGCGTCGGCTGCCCGAAGTAGCCGGCCGTCGGGATCGTCGTGCCCTGGATCTTGTCGGCCCAGCCAGCGAAGTGCCGGAATGTGGATGCCGCGTTGGGGATGTCCAGCATTGCGGGCTGTCCGACGGGCTTGCCCACGTCATGAGCTTCGAGGCGGGCAAGCAGATCGCCGTCGCGTTCGATCAGGTCGGCGATCTTGTTCAGCAGCTTTCCGCGGATGACTCCTGGAGTCGATCCCCACTCACGGCTGAGCTGTGCGCGGGCAGCTCGTACCGCGGCATCGACGTCCTGAGCCGTTGCGGAGGCAATGTCGACGAGCAGCTGACCCGTAGTGGGATTCAGGTCCGCGAAGGTTCCACCGTCGGACGCGTCGTGCCAGTTGCCGGCGACGAACAGCTGCGTGGCGGTGTTGTCGGGAAGAGTCGTGAGTACTGCAGTCATGTGTCGAGCCTTCCTAGTACAAGATGAGTCCGCGGACGTTTTCGGCGTTGCGCATGGCCGCGTACCCGTCGTTGACCTGGTCGAGTGTGTAGGTGCGCGTGATCATCTCGTCGAGCTTCAGCTGACCCTCCATGTACAGGCGCAGCAGGTGCGGGATGTCGAAGCGGATGTTCGCGTTGCCGAACCACGCACCCTTGAGCGTCTTGCGCATGGCCGTCAGGTCGAACAGGCTGAGCGAGGTCTCGGTCTGGGTTACGTCTCCGACCGAGACGTTCACGCAGGTTCCACCCTTGGCCACCAGGCTCATGGCAGGTGCGATGATCGCGCCGCTCGCCACGTCGATGGTGATGAGTACCTTGTCCGCGAGCGCTCCCCAGGTCAGGTCGTTCACGAGAGGCAGCGCCTCGTCGATGCTGGCTGCGGTATGCGTCGCACCGAAGATCTTGGCCTGTTCACGCTTGAACGGCGACGGGTCGACCACGACCACGTGGCGTGCGCCCGCCAAAGCAGCACCCTGAACAGCGCCACAGCCGACGCCACCCATGCCCAGGATCACGACGGTCTCGCCTGCGGAGATTCCCGCGGCGTAGACAGCGGAACCCCAGCCGGTGGTGACGCCGCAGCCGACGAGCGCGGCCTTGTCGAGTGGGATGTCGTTGGTGATCTTGACGCACGACGCTTCGTTGACCACGGTCTGCGGCGCGAACGTGCCGAGGAGGCACTGGATGCCTGCGTCTTGGCCTCGCACATGATGGCGGGCCGTACCGTCGCTGACCTGGTAGCCCTCGAGCAGGTGAGCGCCCAGGTCGCAGATGCTGGACTGGCCGTTCGCGCAGGCCCTGCATCGACCACAAGCGGGGATGAAGCCGAGTGCGACGTGGTCTCCTACCTCGACGGAGGTCACGCCCGGTCCGATTTCGGTGACGATCCCTGCGCCCTCGTGTCCGCCGATGAACGGAAGCAGTCCGACGGGCACGCTGCCGTCTCGTACGTGTTCGTCGGAGTGACACAAGCCCGACGCGGCCAACTCGACCTTCACTTCGCCGTACTTCGGGGCATCGAGGGTGAGGTCCTCGATCTTCCAGTCCTGACCGGCTTCCCAGAGAACTGCTGCTTGCAACGTCATTGCTGACCTTCTTTCCGAGTGTGTCCTAGGTCATAGCTTCGTCTCGGGCACCCCGCAAAGACTTGTCGCTGCGCGCACAGATGTTGTCGTTATGCGCACTCGGCCATCCATCGGCCGCAGCTGTCCAATTCAGCCGAGTTGTTTCCCGGGATCTACCTCAGCGATTACCGCTCTGTTTCGGCGCGTCCGCGTGCAACGCAGAGTCAAATTTCTCGACATTCTCAGGCCATCCGAGGGCCTTCTCGCAGGCAAAACTAGGGCACTCCCCCAATGAAAGGCCAACCAATGACGCACCATCAGTTCCGCGCCGCAGCCGTCCAGGCAGCACCGATATTCCTCGATCTGGATGCCTCCATCGACAAGGCCATCGGCCTGATCGAGGACGCCGCACGTGCTGGGGCAGAGCTCGTCGCTTTCCCCGAGACCTACCTGCCCGGCTACCCCTGGTACATCTGGCTCGACGCCCCCGCCTGGGGCTTTCAGTTCACGCAGCGCTACTTCGACAATTCGCTCGAGTACGGAACACCGCAGGCAGACCGAATCGCGCAGGCCGCCAAGGACAACCACATCATGGTCGTGATGGGCCTCAGCGAACGCTACAAGGCCAGCCTCTACATCGCGCAATGGATCATCGACGCCGAGGGCAAGACCGTCGCGATGCGTCGCAAGCTCAAGCCGACCCACGTCGAGCGGACCGTCTACGGCGAGGGCGACGGTTCCGACCTCTCGGTATACGACACCGATCTAGGACGCGTCGGCGCACTGTGCTGCTGGGAGCACCTGCAGCCACTGTCGAAGTACGCGATGTACTCGCAGAACGAGCAGGTCCACGTCGGCGCCTGGCCCAGCTTCTCGTTGTACACCGGCGCCGCGTACGCCCTCGGACCGGAGGTCAATACCGCGGCGAGCCGCATCTACGCCGTCGAAGGTGGTTGTTTCGTCATCAGCCCGTGCGCGACGGTCTCCCCCGAGATGATCGAGATCATGTGCACCGACGACGCCAAACGCGCAATGCTCACCGCGGGCGGAGGACACGCCAGGATCTTCGCGCCCGACGGCCAGCTGATGCACGAACCTCTCGCACACGACGAAGAAGGACTCGTCTTCGCCGACATCGACACCAGCCTCATCTCGATCGCCAAGGCAGCGGCCGATCCGGCCGGACATTACTCCCGGCCGGACGTTACTCGACTGTGGCTCAACAAGACTCCTGGTGATCGAGTCGTCTCCGGCGCTCAGCAGACCACCGCCACCCGCTACGACGTCGTCGCAAATGCCGAAGACGTCACCGCTGAAGTTCGCCTGGAAATCGTCGAGCAACTCGCTCGTGACGAGGCCCCGGCACATGTCTGATCTGGAATCCGCGATCCCGGAGCATTTGGCCAGAGAACGCACCTGCCCCCGCCGGACACCCGAGTCCTACCAACCGCCGTTCCCGTCGTACGTCGCTCGATTCCCGGTCTCGACGACGCGAGTGGTCATGGCGTACTTCGGTATACAAGGCACTCCGGATGACAGCCCATGGGGAGTCGACGGGCCGCCGCGCAGCGATCGTGCACGGTACGTCGACGAGGAAGGCATCGACACGACGGTGTTCATCGGCTACTGGGACGACACCTTGACCTTCGACCGCTGGTATCTGTCCAAGGGCATCGCGTGGACGGACACGCCGGGACGGTTCGTCGAGGTCATCCGTCCGACGGTCGACCGCTACGAGACACTGTTCTCGTCGACCGGACGATTGGAAGGCGTTGCTACGCTCACTGATTCCCTGAGCGGACAGATCGAGGAACATGCCTACTGGGGCGGCGTTCGCGATCGAATTCCCCGGTCGCAGCATGATGCTCTGAAACCGTCCGGTATGCCGGAGATCGTCCGCGACGGCAACAAGGTTCGGATCGTTCCGCACGACAACATCTGCCTCATCAGGTCCGGACAGGACTGGGCGGACACCGCGGGCACCGAACGTGAGATGTACCTGCGGGACGTCGAACCGGTCCTGCGGCCCGGGATGGACTTCCTGCGCGACGACGGCCTGAGCATCGGATGCTTCGCCAGCCGGTACATGACCGTCGTCGACGAGCACGGATACGATCTCGACAAGTCGTTCGGCATGAGTTGGTGGCGCTCGTTGGCCGAGTTGGAGGCCTGGGCGGAGTCCCATCCGACGCACGTCGCCATCTTCGGCGCGGCACTGAATTACCTGTCCACGATGGGGCCGGCCGCGCAGCTACGGCTCTACCACGAGGTCACGGTCGCGTCCGCCGACGAGCAGTTCTTCGAGTACGTCGGCTGCCATGATCGCACCGGTCTCCTGCGTACGGCGTCGGCGCGATCTACGCTGGGATGAGACTGGAGGTACCCCACATGGCTGACGCTCTGCGCACGGATTCCGTCGACCAGGCAGACAGCATCGATTTCTGGACGGCGGCGGTGAGCCGCACCTACGTCGACCTGGACTGCACGGTGCCCCAGGATGCGTCGGCGATATCCGGGAAGATCGAGTCGACGGATCTGGCGACGCTCGGTCTGTCCAGAGTGGCGGCGACGGCCCAGAACGTGCTGCGTACCCCAGCCGGTATCTCCCGCACGAGCGCCGACTACTTCCTGGTGAGCGTGCAGACGTCGGGAACGGGGATCATCGCGCAGGACGATCGGACGGCGATTCTCGAACCCGGCGACTTCGCCCTCTACGACAGCACCCGGCCCTACAGCCTGCACTTCGACGACCCGTTCGCGCAGTACGTCCTCATGCTTCCCGGGGCCACGCTGCGCACCCTCGTGCGGGACACCAACGAGCTGACCGCGAGAGCGGTGTCCGGTCGTCACGGTGCCGGCAAACTTCTGGTCAGCATGATCTCCTCGATCATGGACGACGTCGACATGAGCGCGGCCTCCGCCGAGGCCGTCTCGCAGAGTGTCGAGTACATCCTCGTCGCCGGTCTCGTCGGGCTCACCGGTGTCGAGAAGCCCGCGCCGCACGCGGCATCGCAACGCCTCGACGAGATCAAGCGTGCGATGACGGCCGGCCTGCGTGATCCCGACCTGACGGTGGCAAAAGTAGCTGCCGCACTGCATCTGTCGCTCAGCACAGTGCACCGCGCCTTCGCCGGTGAGCCGTGCACCGCAAGCGAATGGATCTGGATGCAGCGACTCGACGGCGTCAAGCGTGCGTTGTGCGAACCTCAGAACGCTCACACGACCATCGGTGCTCTCGCAGCGTCGTGGGGGTTCACCGACCCGGCGCACTTCAGCCGCGCGTTCCGGAGCCGGTTCGGGTGCTCGCCGCGGGAATTCAGGGATGCTATCGAGCCGGTGCGATAGGACGACCGGGCAAGGTGCTCGAGTAGACGACGCTCGTGGTGATGCTGCCGAGGGTGGCCAGACGACCCGTGATCCGTTCGAGGTCACGCATGGTGCGGGCGACGACTTTGAACACGAAGCAGTCGTCCCCGGTGGTGTGGTGGGCCTCGATGATTTCCGGGGTGGTGTCGATGACCTCGTGCAAGGGTTTGTAGTTGCCCGACGGATACGCGAGCCGCACGAAGGCCGCGATGTCGTACCCGAGCGCCTCGGCCGAGACCGTCGCGACGTACCCCGTCAGGACGCCGTGGTCGGTGAGCCGTCGGATTCGGTCCGCGGTGGCGCTGGCCGACAGGGAGATCACGCGTCCGAGGTCGGCGACGCTCTGTCGGCCGTCTCGTTGCAGCTCGGCGATGATCGCGCAATCGGTGTCATCGAGAACGAGCTGTGCTTTCGACGGCATGAACGGAAGAATACCGTCGAATCCAGTCCATCGACCCCCGATTGCCGTGGGTACGCCGTTCCGCTGAGTTCGTGAATGCAGTGGACTGAAGATCATGAACACAGCCGCCCGGGACTACTTCTCCGCGAAGCTCGCCTTCGAGACCGACCCCTCCGACCTTGCCGCTGCACGTGCGGCCGGAAGTGCCCCCATCGTGGTGGACACCCGAAACCGACAGTCGTGGGATCAAGGCCATATCCCTGGAGCACTGCACATACCGACACTCGACATGCAGGAACATGCTTCGCGCGCACTTCCTGATCGCGACGCGGACATCGTCGTCTACTGCTGGGGTCCGGGGTGCAATGGCTCGACGAGAGCTGCGCTGGCTCTCACTCGACTGGGCTACACCCACGTCCGCGAGCTCATCGGAGGTTTCGAGTACTGGGCACGTGAGGGGCTGGCGATCGAAACAGCATCCGGCCGCAGCCGTCGCCCGATCGACGACCTGACCGCGCCGGTGTGATGCGCTCGGTAGAGGAATCCTCCATGTCGTAGGTGCCTGATCCGTGGTTGCATCGGGAGCGACCCGAAGGAGTGCCCATGCCCACCGTCGTCACCAACGACAATGTGACTCTGAACTACATCGACGAGGGCGCCGGGCCCGTGATCGTTCTGATCGCAGGTTTTTGCGCTCCCGCGACGACGTGGGTGATGCAGCAGGACGCACTGGTGAAAGCCGGATATCGAGTTCTTGCTCTGGACCGCCGAGGGCATGGTGACTCGGAGTCTCCCGAGCACGGTGCCACGATGGCCAGGCACGGTCAGGACGTCGAGAATATCCTCGCGTCGCTTGGCGTCGACGATGCTGTGCTGTGTGGTGGCTCCATGGGCGCGAGCACCATCTGGTCGTACGTCTCGCAGTTCGGCACCGGCCGTGTGAAGGCCGTCGTGTCGGTGGATCAGACCCCGAAGATGATCAACGATGCCGAATGGTCCAACGGGTTCTTCGGATTGACCGACTCCAACAAGGACACGTTCTTCGCCGACGGGGTACCGGACACGGGAAAGGGTCTGCCGAAGTGGAAGTCCGCGTTGCCAATTCTGAAGCTCGTCGCGAAGCTCCGCGCGATGCCGAAGATGGTCTCACCCGATACGCCACCGATGAAAGCCCTTCTGCACGATCACGCAGTAGCGGACTGGCGCGAGGTCGTTGCCACCGTCGACGTCCCGGTACTGATGGTCGCCGGTAGGGAGAGCCAGTTCTGGCCGTGTACGCACGCAGCGGACTCCATTGCCGGAAACCCACTCGGACGCTCCGTGGTGCTCGAAAACTGCGGTCACGCGTCCAACATGGACCGCCCCATGGAATTCAACGCTGCACTGCTGGACTTTCTCGGTTCACTTCCCCAATAGATCCGCGCTTCGTCGGAGTCGCATCAGCACCTGCAGGTCCAGTGCCTTGTCCGGGTCACGCCATTGGGAACCGATGAGCCGGTCGATGGCGTCGAGTCGTTGGTAGAGCGTGTTGACGTGCACTCCAAGGCTTGCGGCGGTGGCCGAATGGTGACGCCCGTGGGCGAGGTACACCGACAGCGATTCGAGCAACGGAACGCCCCGCTTGCTCTGCTCGGCCATCAGCGGACCCAATTGCTCCTCGGTCAGTTCGTCGAGATGCTCACGAGCCATGTGGCTCAGCAGGATTCGGTAGATACCGAGTCCGCGTGCCGACGACACCTCGCCATCTCGTCCGAGCGTGATCAACACGTCGACGGTCTGCTGGGCCTCGCGGTAGGCAGCCGCCAGCGCGACCGCCCCACGGGCAGGCTCCGAGATCCCCACCGTTGCACCCGTCGTGAACATCGGCCGAACCACAGCCGATTCCTGCGCGGGCACCGCGACCAGCACCCTCGAACCATGTTCTGCCACAACCGTACCCACCGGGAATTCCGATCTGCCGATCTCGGTACGGGACACCATTCCCTGCGCGACGGCGATGCAGTACGAAGCGCCCGGGGACAGGCCGGCAAGGCGAAGTTGCCGTCGCTCGTCGTCGGTGGTCGACGCCGGATGAGAGAGCAGATCGACCAGAAACGCGTCCTGCGCCCGCCTGGCAGCTTCGGCCGCCGCGCGCTCCTCGGCGAGCGACAACGCGATGGCGGGCACCGCGCGGTCCAGGAGCAGCCGCGTCTGCTGATCGTCCGGACCCACCGAGATAAGGACACCGAGAAACTCGCCCGCAGCGGCAACACGGTGGGCAATGACAAAGTCGTCGGCGACGATGTCGGCGCCGTCGCGGCATTGCCCGAACAGGATCTCGACTGGAACGACCCGTTCCTCCAGAGACTCCGGAACAGACGAGGCGTCGGTGAGAAAGAACGCCGGTCGACCGGACAGTGTCGCCACCTCCCGAACGAGACGACCCACCCCACCCCCGCGCAGCACCACCTGAGTCAGCGTCCTGTCCCACTGCAGTGTCTGTTCCAGTTCGGCGGTCCGTGCCGACAGCTCGGCGTTCACCACTTCGAGCCGTTCGATGGCGCGGACGTTCTCGATGGCAATCGCAGCGTGCGCGGCAAGAGCGGACAGCAATGCGATCTCACTGTCCGCGAAGTCACGCTCCTGACGCTTGCACGCGAACAACGCACCGATGACCCGATCCCCTACCTTCAGCGGTACCCCGAGCAGCCCCCGCATGTTCTCCGACCGCGCCGCGCTGTCCGCACCGGTGATGTGCCGGAACGCCGGCTCACTCTGATAGTCGGGCGTCCACGACGGAGACGCTCCGCGCACGATGACGCCCACCAACCCCTCGTCCTGAGCCAACCGGATCCCGATCAGATTCGGAGTCAGAGCACCGCTGGTGACCTCGATGACGAATTCGTCGTCGTACACCGAGCCCATGTAGGCGAGATCGACTCCCAACAACCGGCGCGCCTGGTCGACGACCTCCTGAAGCAGGACACGGTCGTCACGTGCCGTCGTCAACCGCACTGCGATGTCGTTCAGAGCCGCCAGCTCGGTGCTGCGTTGGCGACGCTGGTCCAGCAACGCACGAAGCCGCAGGGCAGCGTGCGCGTCGGGACCGGGGAAGGCGAGGCGATGCGCCTCGAGCTCGTCGATCGAAGCGTCGTCGAGCAGCAAATCCATCCATGATCTATCCGACCCCATGGACAGAACCTACATTGGTGGAGACCCAGCTCACAGATAAACTCGGAGACATGACGCTCGTCGAACAGCTGTTGGACTCCCTTCCCACGGACCGCATCGTCGTCGATCCGGACGTGATCGCGTCCTACCAACACGACGAGGCCGAGTGGGCTCCGTACGCCGTGCCGGTGGCGGTCGTCCGGCCGCGTACCGCAGAAGAAGTCCAGGCCGTCGTACGAGCCTGTCTGACGCACGGCGCCCCCGTCGTCACGCGCGGCGCCGGCACCGGACTGTCCGGCGGAGCCAACGCGACCGAAGGGTGCGTCGTTCTCGCCCTCGACGGTATGGACGCCATCAAGGAGATAGATCCGCTGGAGCGGTACGCCGTCGTCGAACCGGGCGTCGTCAACGACCACCTGCGGGCCGCCTGTGCAGAACAGGGACTGTGGTATCCGCCGGACCCGGCCAGCGCACCCTGGTCCACCATCGGCGGCAACGTCGCCACCAACGCCGGAGGCCTGTGCTGCGTCAAATACGGCGTCACCCGCGATTACGTCATGGGCATGCAGGTGGTCACCGGAACCGGCGAGCTGGTCCGGCTCGGACGCAAGACCGCCAAAGGTGTTGCCGGATACGATCTTGCCGGACTGATGGTCGGGTCGGAAGGAACCCTCGGCATCATCACCGAGGTCACCGTCAAACTGCGGCCCCTGCAAGATCCCCAGCGGACGATCGCCGGATACTTCGACTCGATCGTCGACGCGGGAAGAGCCGTAGCTGCCGTTGCCGCAGCGGGACTCACGCCGTCCGCGCTGGAACTGATCGACAAACAATGCCTCATCGCCGTCGACGCCTGGAAGAACATGGGCCTCTCGGTCGAAGCGAACGTCGTCCTGCTCGGCCGGATCGACGACCCAGGAATCGTCGGGGACCAAGAAGCAGAGAAGATGCTGTCCTGCTTCGAGGAAGCAGGTGCCACGTGGTCGGCCGTCTCGACCGACCAGGAGGAGGCCGACGCCTTGTTCGCAGCACGGCGACTGGCCTACCCCGCGATGGAGCGTCTCGGACCGGTCCTCACCGAGGACGTGTGTGTCCCGAAGAGACATGTGCCGGAAATGCTCTCACGGATCGAGCAGATCGGCCGGCGGTACGAGACCACGATCGCCAACATCGCCCACGCGGGCGACGGCAACCTGCACCCTCTGCTGATCACCCCGCACGACGATCTTCCTGCGCGCGAACGCGCGCAGACTGCTTTCGCCGAGATCATCGACGCAGCATTGGAACTCGGCGGCACCGTCACCGGTGAACACGGCGTCGGGTTGCTCAAGATGGACGGACTGGTTCAGGAACTCGACCCGATCGTCCTCGACATGCATCGCTCGGTGAAGAACGCCCTCGACCCACACTGCATCTTGAATCCGGGCAAGGTTTTCACCGGGTAGGCGACTGCCTGAACCACGGTGGAAGCTGGAACGCACTGTCCGCCTGCGGGTCCGGACTGAGGATTCGGTGCTTGCCGTCCTGGATCTGATACACCAGATGCGCCTGGGCCAACGAGGCATCCGCCGACGCCAACGGGTACGCGACGGCAGCCTGCCCTTTGCCGCCGAGGCAGTACGAGCCGTTGACACCGCGGTGCACGAGACTGCGTATCTCGTGCGAGACCTTTCCGTAGTCCCGCGGAGATGCCGACCGAGACCACGCGTCGGCGAGAATCATCGTGCGGTCATAGGAAATTCCGGCGTGCGACCGTCCGGGGAACACTCCGTAGGCGCGCTTGTAACGCTCGGCGAAGCCTTTGCTCACCGGATCCGAGTACGTTCCGGTCACCGTCGCCCACAGGATCCCGTTGGCACGCTCGCCCAACTGCTCTCGAAACTCCGGGATCGACGGCGCGTAGAGGCTGTAGATCAACGTATCCGGCATGTTGTCCAGGAGTGCTCGGATGGTCGCGACGGTGCCGTCGACGAAGTAGTGGCCGATCAACAGTGCTGCAGGAGCGAGAGACCGCACACGGCTGGCGGCGTCGACCCAGTCCTGCGTGCTGGGACCGACCCGGACGATGTCGAGCGACCACCCCTGTTCCTGAGCCAGGTCGGCAGCTCGATCGAGTCCCAAGTTGGACACCTTCCACGCTCCGAGCAACACCACCAACCGCTTGGACGACGGGTTCCACTGTCCCCGCCTCTTCAGGCCTGCAAGAAATTCCACGAACCCGGGGCCGTAGTTGGTGTCACTCGGGCAGACCTGGAAGATCCGTCCGTACCGCGACGGGTCGTGCTCAACACGTTGGACCATCGCGTCGAGCGTCGCAGCGTGCAGATAGGGTGCCCCGTAATCGGCTGCGACTTCGTGCGCCACTTCCTGCCACGCGAAATAACCCGAGGTAATGGCGTCGACGCCTTTGCCTGCCAATTCGAGCATGCCCTTCTCGATGCTCGACTCCGACACGATGTCCACATCGGCGGTGGCCAGTTCGACACGTCGACCGCAGACACCACCACGGGCGTTGATCTCCGCGAGTGCCAGTTCGGTGCCGCGCACCATTTCCTCGCCGTCGGCACGTGCGATTCCGGTGATCGGAACAGCCGAGCCGATCACGAGTGGCTGCAAACGGATACGTCGCGATGCAGGGACCAGCCTTCTGCCCGGCACCGTGGCGGATGCCCGGACGAGAGCGAGATGCTCGAAACCGTCGGTCCCGCCAGGCACGGGCAACCGCGTCATGCCCTCGTCCAATGCCTTGGTCGCGGCCGCGGTTCGACTCTTGACCCCGAGCTTCGCGAGAACTCGGTCGACGTGAGTGGTGACCGTCCTCGGACTGAGCCACAGTCGGTCGGCGATGTCCTGGTTCGTCAGGCCACCGGCCAGGAGGGTGACGACGTCGACCTCCCGTGCGGTGAGCCCCCACACGAGTTCTGCGTCCTCGCGTATCGACACCTCGGCGCGTGCCTCCGCACCGGCATCGACGAGGGAGATGCACACGGCGAGCAGCTGCTTCTTCGGCGACATCCACCGAAAGCGCGCCTCGAGGAGGTCGTCACGCATGACTCCGACGGCGATGGCCGCGACGTCACCGGGAATCGTCGACAGCGGTCCCGGCTCGGTCACCCAGGAATGTTCGACGGTGCCGTCGGGACGAACCAGATAGCTCGCCGCGACAGTGGTGTCCGCATGATGATGTAGCTTCACTGGCGAAGAGCCTTTCCGACCTAGAACTCGAGCTTCCCCGCCCTGGTCAGGACACTAATCCGGAAACCGGCGTCAGTTGTGTCGAACGAGTTAAATCCGTTCGACCAGCAGTGTGATCTTCCGCGGCGAGCGCGAGATTTTCCTTGATCGCCACTCCGCTGTAGCGACGGCTGTGCATCTGGGCGGCCAAGTCGAGGATCCGAGCGACCGAATCGACCGGGCCCACCCCACGTGCATGGATGTTCGCGACGAGGTTGCGGTCGGCGTCGGTGTTGCCCGGCCCCGGTCGCCACGCCATGTACGCAGACAGACTGTCCGCCGCACGCAGCCCTGGTCGCTCACCGATGAGGAGAACCACCACGCCCGAGCCGAGCGAAGCGCCGATATCGTTCATGATCCCGACGCGGCAGTTCTCGACGGTGATCACCCTCCCGACTGTCCATCCTCGCGCACTCGCACCGTCCAGCAGACCGGGCAGAACGAGTGGGACCTGGCGGGCGACGGCAGTCCCGGAAAGACCGTCACCCAGAACGATCTGGATGTCGGCGTCTTTCGTTCCTCGATGCCGCAGTTCGGACCGTGACTCGGTGTCGAGTACGCGTCCGAGATCGGGACGCACCAGGTATCGCTCGCGGGATCCGGCCGCACTGACGAGGTGGATGGGATCTCGACCTGCCAGCACCCGCTCGAGTTCCCCGGAGCGGTAGTCGACCGCGGAATGGACCGCGTCGCGGGCACTGGCGTGGTCGGCTCGAAGCTGCAACAACAGCGAGGTCGGGTACGACGTACCGGCCCGTCCCACTCGGATTCGCGCAGGAGTCACGGTTTCCAGGGCTTGCCGAGCCGCCGCCCCACCGTTCTCGACGAGGTCGTCCATCACGCGCCGATCGCTGGAAGGCTGCGCGCACCGACTGCCGCCCACCACTGCTCCGGTA
Organism: Rhodococcus sp. 14-2470-1a; assembly: GCF_002259425.1. Taxonomy (NCBI): domain Bacteria; kingdom Bacillati; phylum Actinomycetota; class Actinomycetes; order Mycobacteriales; family Nocardiaceae; genus Rhodococcus; species Rhodococcus sp. 14-2470-1a. Next base: position 67,019 of record NZ_NPFZ01000028.1, on the reverse strand, counting down.
GCTCGAGGATCCCCTGCGCCGGGTCCCAGCCACGTTGCTCGGACAGCCACGACGCGAACTCCGGAGCGGGGCCGCTCCCGAGCAGCTTCCGGACGCTCGCGACGTCGTGGTAACTGGTCGACTGATAATTGAGCATCACGTCGTCCCCTGCCGGGACGCCCATCACGAACATGCACCCGGCCAGGCCCAGCAGGGCCAGGAGGTTGTCGTTGTCGTTCTGGTCGGAGTCGACGTGGTTGGTGTAGCAGACATCGCACCCCATCGGGAGTCCCATGAGCTTGCCGACGAAGTGATCCTCCAGTCCGGCTCGGGTGATCTGACGCGAGTTGGCCAGATACTCGGGGCCGATGAATCCCACCACGGAGTTCACCAGGAACGGGTCGTAGAGTCGCGCGACGGACTGCGCCCGGGCTTCCAACGTCAGTTGGTCGACGCCGTGGTGTGCGTCGGCGGACAGCGCGCTCCCCTGTCCGGTCTCGAAGTACATGAACTGCTCGCCGACGAACTCGTGTGCGCGACGCCGATGGGATTCCGCCACGGCGTCGCGCCCTTCGGCCAACATGTCGAGCGAGATCCCGAAGCTCCGATTCGCTGCCTCGCTGCCCGCTACCGATTGGAACAGCAGATCGACGGGGGCGCCGCGTTCCAGCGCTGCGAGTTGGGTCGTGATGTGCGACAACACACAGGACTGGGTCGGTGCTCCGGTCAGTTCGATCAGGTCGTGAATCGCGTGCAGTACCCGGCCGACGGTATCGGGCGACTCGGTCGCCGGGTTCACACCGATGACGGCGTCGCCGCAGCCGTACATCAGACCGTCCAGCGCCGACAACATGATTCCAGTGACGTCGTCGGTCGGATGATTCGGTTGAATTCGACACCCGAAGACGCCGCGTTCACCCTGCGTGTTGCGGCACTTGGTCACCACCTGCAGCCTCGATGCTGCGACGATCAAATCGAGGTCACTCATCAGTTTTGCTGTTGCTGCGGCGATTTCAGGACCGATCGCCGACGCCAGTCCGCCGTTCCATTCCGTCGGAAAACTCTCGGACAGAACGACCTCACGAAACTCGCCCACGGTCAACGCCGAGATGGAACGGAAGCCCACTTCGTCGTGCGCGGCGTGGACGGCGTCGGTGATCGCGTCCTCGATGACGGGCTCACCATGGATCCTCGCCAGGGTCTCCTCGGACAATGCGATCTTCGCTGCTATCCGTTCGCTGTCGGATCGAGCCGCGATGCCGGCAAGCTCGTCACCGGATTTGATCTCGTTCGCTTTCGCCAACACCTCTTTCAGCGAATCGAATCGAAATCGCTCCCCGCCCACCAGAGCCTTGTACATGGAACTCCCTAGGATCGGCGTCGTGCAGCGGAATCGAGAGCGACAGCGGCGATCACGATCAGACCCTTGGCGATGAGCTGCCAATGCTGACTGACGTTGAGGCTGTAGAACACGTTGGTCAGCGTCGCGAGGATCAGCAGACCGACCGCGGAGCGCCACATCGCGCCCTCTCCGCCGCGCAGCGACGTTCCACCGACGACAACGATTGCAATGGCGTCGAGCGCGATGTTCGCACCGACATCCGCCTGCCCGACGGCTAGGCGCGACGCGTCGATCATCCCCGCGATCGCGGCAAGCGCGCCGGTGAGCACGTACACGCTCGCAGTGATCGACGGAACCCTCAGTCCCGACAACCAGCCGGCTTCGGTGTTACCACCGACGGCCTGCACGTTTCGTCCGATCGTCGTCTTGGCCAACACGATGCCGCCGACGACCATCGTCAGGATCAGGATGAAGATCGGAGTCGGGATGCCGAGCGTGTGCGACTTCGAGAGTGCCTGGAAACCGGGTTGGGAGACGATGAACGGTGCGGAGTTGGAGTAGATGTAGGCCAACCCCGAGATCACCGACGCAGAACCGAGCGTCGCGACGAATGGGTTGATGTGAAGTTTCGCCACCAACAATCCATTGGCCAATCCGCACAGTAGACCCGCGGCCAACGCTGCCGCGCCGGCCAATGCCACCGAACCGGTGGAGATCGTGACGCCGGCGAACACTGTCGAACCGAGTGCATACGTTGCGCCCACGGACAGGTCGAATCCACCCGAGATGATCACGAATGTCATACCGACAGCGATGATTCCGACGGCTGCGTTCTGGACCAGGATGTCCCGGATGTTCGCCGGCGCCAGGAACCCGTCGTACAGGAACGTCGCGACGACGACGAGAAGAACCAGCACGACCAGCATGCTGTACTTCACCAGGAAGGTGCTGGGACTGGTCTTCTTCTTCGAAGACTTGTCGGGAGCGGGACTGCTCGCGACCGGGTTGGTGTCGATTGACGTACTCATGCTGCATCCTCTCGAAAGCCGAGCTTGACGATGTCGGCCACCGTGAATGTCGGTGAACCTGCTGGAATGTCGTCGACGATCCGCCCGTGCGCGAACACGAGCAGTCGGTCGGCGACTGCGAGAACTTCCTCGAGTTCGGAGGACGTGACCACGACGGATGCGCCTTCCTCGGCCAAGTTGACGAGCGAGGCGAGCACCTCGGACTTGGCACCGATATCGATACCGCGCGTCGGTTCGTCGACGAACAGGACCTTCGGTGTGTGCCCAGCCCACTTGGCGAGCAACACCTTCTGCTGGTTGCCGCCGGAGAGGTGGACCACCGGTTCGCCGAGACGACCGGGGTCGAATCCGAAGTACCGCACCGGTTCCGACGCACCATCACGCTCTCGTCCCGGACGTAGCCATCCGAACGTGCGTGTCGAGCGGCCGAGCCAGTAGTTGCTGGCACCGTCCATGTTGAGTACGAGGCCGGCACGTCGACTCTCCGGAACCAGAACCAGCCCTGCGTCGATGGCCGCGCGAGGACTCTTGGGCCAGGCGATCTCGGCACCGTCGAGTGTCATCCGACCTGTGGCTGCCGGTTCCATGCCGCAGATGGAGCGCATGAACGTCGTCCGGCCGGACCCGACGAGTCCCCACAACCCGACTATCTCGCCCTGGCGGACGGTGATGTCGAGACCGTGCAGGACGTTCGGCAACGACACGTCCTGTGCTTGCAGCACTGCCTCGCCCAGCGGCCGGCGTTCGGCACGCACAGCGACCTCGACGTCGCGGCCCACCATTTCCTGGATGAGACGCTTTCGATCCCATTCGGCACGGTCCGCGGTGCGTACGATCGTTCCTTCTCGCAGCACGGTGATGCGGTCCGCAAGTGCCAGAACTTCTTCCAAGTTGTGGCTTACGAAGATGATCGTCGTGCCCTGTGAACGTAGGCGGTCGAGCACCCGGTACAACGTATCCCGCTCGTGCTCGGCCAGAGCCGCGCTGGGTTCGTCGAGCATCAACACCTTGCTGTCCGCCTGGACACCGCGCATGATCTCGAGAATCTGCTGGGTGGACACCGACAACTCACGCACCGGGACGCCCGCCGGGATGTCGACGTCGAAGTCGACGCACATCTCGGTGAATCGGGCTCGCATCGCCTTCCCGTCGAGAATGCCCCGCCGGGTGAGATTCTGTCCGAGGAATACATTGGCCACCGCGTCGAGCGCGGGCACCATCGTCAGTTCCTGGTAGACGGCCGCAAGACCGAGTTGGCGTACTTCCCGGGGGTTGCCACCGTGCAGTTCGGTGCCGAACACCGTGATGGAACCCGAACTGGCTTCCACACGGCCGCTGATCATGCCGAGGAGAGTGGACTTGCCTGCGCCGTTCTCCCCCACCAGAGCGTGCACACTGCCTGCTTCGATCTGCACCGTCGCCGACTTCACTGCGCGATTGGCGCCGTAGGTCTTGCTCACCTCGATGCAGTCGATCGCGGTCGACCGCGTTTCGTTCACAGTCATCTCGCGCCTCTAGTACTCGGCCGTGAAGTCGGCGACGTTGCTGCGCTCGGCGAACGGTGTACCGGGGAGGGAGTCCGACGTGGACAGATCGACGAACCGCGCGGTGTCGCGCTTCTCGACGGTGTCGGCGAGTCCCTGGATCGCCATGCGGGTCTCGAGACGCGGAAGCATCATCACGCTGCTGGTGATGGCACCGGAAGAGACGTTGTCGAGCGCCCACTGATCGCCACCGAAGTCGTACACCGAGACATCGCGGCCTGCGGTCGCCTGCACGACCCCACGCGTCATGCCGGAGAAGTTCGACATCACGACGTCGAGATCAGGGTTGGCCTGCAGAATCGTCTGTGCGGCTTGGAAACCCTTGGGAGTGGTGTAGTCGGTGGTCTGCTTGGCGACGACCTGGTACCGGCCGTCACCGTCGAACGCCTGTGCTGCATCGAAGAAGCACAGCGTGTTCGCGTTGAGGTCGGGTCCGGAGATCAGCGCGATCTTGGCGCCGTCGGGATGGTCGGCTTTGACCTTCTCCACCCATGCTTCGTAGACGTCGAGGGTCTGCCCGCCTACGTAGTTGACGGTGCCGGGCTCCCAAGTCTCCTCGCCACTGTTGGTGGCGCGGCCGCAGATGGGGAGGTTGAACACCGAGACGATGATGTTCTTTTCGGGTGCCTGCTGAGTCAGCATGTTGCACACGAGGTTTCCGTCGTTCGGCTCGACAGCGAACGCGTTGTACTTTCCGCTCGTGATCGCATTCTGCATCTGATCGAACTGAGTCTGGGCGTTGAACTGTCCGTCGAAGACATCGAGTTCGGCGCCGAGTTCGTCGGCTGTCTTCTTCGCCTCGTCGATGGAGGCCTGCAGGTAGGCGTTGCTCGCTCCGGCGGAGAAGTACGCGATCTTCAGATCGGATGCCGAGTCGACAGTGGGAACTGTCTGCTCGCGCCCTTCGCCGGAGGAGTCGGCGACTGCGTCGACCGAACAGGCGGGCAATACGGTGAGCACTGCTGCCGCGGCTGCGATGCTCATGGTGCGAAGCTTCATGATGGTCCTTTGAGTTTGGAAGGGGCGTTCAGTTCTCGGTCCACGTGTCGTAGATGTCGCTGAGGGACGCGAACCAGACGCCGTCGTGACCGGACATGTAGTCGAGGAGCTTCTCGAACATGATGATGTGGTGCGCGCGAGCAATGGTCTGCGGATGCACCGTCAGGGCCATGACTCCGCCTGGGACGTTGTCGTAGCAGTAGTCGAAGTGGTCCTTCCAGCGCTCGTACATCGACGCTGTCGACTCGAAGCCCTGGTTGACGCCGGGGATGTACTCGGCCGCGGGGAAGTCGTCGAGGAACCAGGACACGGGGAACTCGAGAATCGGTGACGGGGCGCCGAGGACGCTTCCCTCTTCCCAGCGCACCTCCACCGGACGCGGATGGTACGGCTCGAAATCGCGGCCCATGAGCGAGGAGTCCCATTCGAAACCGTGCTCTTCGAGGATCGACATGGTGTGCTCGGTGAAGTCCCAAGCCGGCGAACGGTATCCGCGCGGGCGCTTTCCGACGTACTTCTCGTGCAGCTTCAGGGTCTTGTCCATGAGGTGCCGTTCGGTGTCGAGATCGAGCGACGGCACCGATTCGTGGTAGCACCCGTGAGCAGCGACTTCCTGTCCTGCGTCGACGATGCTCTGGAAGGCGTCGGGAAACGTCTCCATGGAATGTGTGGGGGTGCACCAGGTTCCGGCGATCTTGTAGCGATCGAACAGTGAGAGAATCCGCGGCACACCGACCTCGGCGCAGAACTCACCGCGGGAGAGGTAGCTGGGGCTGGTCTTGCCGAACGTTCCCATCCAGACACTGTGTGCGTCGAAATCGCAGCCGATGTTGACGGCGATCTTCTTACCTTCGGGCAGGTTCAGAGGCATTTGTCGAGGTCTCCTTCTATTCGGGGAGTAGGTCTGCGGAAAATGTGCGATACAGCGGGTTCCGGCGCTGCCGATCGAAGAACGTCGTCGCCGCTCCCGTCTTTCGGTTCTCCGCAAGCAGGTCCAGGTCCAACGTGGCCGTGATGACGTCCTCGACGTTCGTCCGGGCCTCGGCCACCACACCGTCAGCGGGGAAGTCCAGATCACACGGGCTCAGGATCGACGCCCTCGCCCAGCCCGGTGACAGTGGTGCTCCGGCGAAACCTGCGATCGGTGCGTGTACTGCGTAGACCTGGTTCTCGATGCATCTCGCTGCCGCGGTGTGCCGGACGCGATAGAAGCCGGCCTCGGTGAACGTGTACGACGGCATCAGCAGAAGTTCGGCTCCGCGCCGTGACAGAACCGTGCTGACCTCCGGTATCTCGGCCTCGTAGCAGACCGCGATTCCGACGGTGACGTTGCCGAGATCGATCGGATCGAGTCGGTCTCCTTCACCCGTTCCCCAGTCGGCCTCGGCCGGGAAGATATGAGTCTTCTCGTGCCGGTATTCGGTACCGTCCGGAGTGAACAGAAAGGCCGTGTTCAGCAGCCCCTCCTCGGTGCGCACGAGATGTGTGCCGGCGAGGATGTTCTGACCACGAGTGCGGGCGAGGTCCGCGAACAAGGCGCGGTAGTCGTCGGTGTACTCCGAGATACGTCCGAGTTCGGAGATCGGATCGGACTGCCACCCGGGCTTGACGGTGAACAGCGGCTCGGTGACGAGCTCCGGGAACACGACGATGTCGCTACCGTCCGTCTGCTCTGTCAGCCCTCGGACCTGTGCGGCGAAGGCGTCGAAACCGTCGAGCTCGCGCATTTCGAATTGCACCGCGGAAACGGTGACTGTCCTGCTCATAATGAATCTCTTTCTCGTTCGGGCTCTAGCGAGCGAGCAGGCCGCCGTCGATGACCAGATCGGTTCCGGTGACGTAGGAGGACTCGTCGCTGGCGAGATAGACACAGCCGTAGGCAATTTCGCTCGGTTCCGCGCCCCGTCCCATCGGCGTTCCACCGATGACGCGTGCGTTGATCTCCGGATCCTGAGCTTCGGCGAGAGGCGTTCGAATCCACCCGGGCACGATCGAGTTCACTCGAATTCCCTGCTGCGCATAAGTGATTGCCGCATTTCGGGTCATGGACCGTACGGCTCCCTTGGCAGCCTGGTACGCCGCGACGCCGACGCCACCGACAACCCCCCATGCCGAGGACAGGTTGATGATCGAGCCTGCGCCTGCCGCGAGCATGGACGGAACGACCGCGCGCATACCGAGCCACACACCGGTCTGATCGACGCCGATGACTCGGTCCCACTCGTCGACATCGATCTCCTCGATCCCGGAGTATGCGATGACGCCTGCGTTGTTGACCAGTACGTCGATGCTGCCGTGCTCGGCGAGGATGGCCTCGACTGCGCGCTGCCAGGCCGCCTCCTGCGAGACGTCGAGGGCGATGGAGTGTGCACCGTCGATCCGTTCGAAACTGTCGGTCAGGTCGGCCGCGTAGACAGTGGCACCTTCGGCCACGAACGCTTCGGCCGTCGCGCGTCCGATTCCCTGTTGCGCGCCGGTGACCAGCGCGACCTTGCCGTGCAACCTGTTCATGGTGGAGCGTTCGCTTTCTCGGGTAGGGGCGCTCATTGCGCGAGGTATCCGCCGTCGATAGGCAGTTCGACGCCGGTGACGAAGGCTGATTCGCGCGACGCGAGATAGACGGCGCCCCAGGCGACATCCTCGGGATCTGCACCGTGTCCGAGCGGTGTGGCGTCGAGGTAGCGAGCGTTGAGTTCGTCGGTCTGCCCGACGGTCATCGGCGTCTTGATCCAGCCGGGAAGAATCACGTTGGCGCGGATCCCGTCGCGGGCGTAGCTCACGGCCGCGTTCTTGGTCATGGTGATCACCGCGCCCTTGGTGGCGTGGTAGGCCGCGACACCGGGCACAGCTGTCGATCCACAGATCGAGGACACGTTCACGATCGACCCTGCGCCGTTGGCGCGCATCGCCGGAATGACGGACTGCATACCGAACAGCACGCCGGTCTGGTTGATAGCGACGATGCGTTGCCACTCGTCGACGGGTGTCTCCACAATGTCGTGGTAGCCGGCGACGCCCGCATTGTTGACGAGTACGTCGACCTTGCCGTGGGCGGCCAGCACGTCCTCCAACAGTGCCGACCACTGGCCTCTGTCGGTCACGTCGTGCTGACGGATCGCAACCGCACTGTCCCTGGTCAGGCCTTGGACGTCGGTCGCGACGACGGTTGCGCCCTCCAAGGCGAAACGCTCGGCGATACCCAACCCGATACCGCCCGCCGCACCGGTCACGATGGCCACTGATCCGGACAGACGTCCCATCATGCCTCCTTCTGCTTGCCTCACCGAGATCGGTGATGCGCATCCGATTGATGCGATGGCTGAACAGTAGGAACTACTCGGCAGTGGGCACGTCCGTAGATTTACGTATGCGGGACGCTGGGAGGATTAGTTTTCACGGGCGTAACAGAAGACACCTCAGTGGGAATGCAGCGGCTTCCCCGCCAGTGCGAGGTGAGCTTCGCCGAAGGCCTCGGACTGCGTTGGGTGAGCGTGGATCAGGTGCGCGACTTCCTCGGGGTATGCGCCCCAGTTGACGACCAACTGCGCCTCACCGATCAGTTCGCCGACGCGTGCGCCGACCATGTGAATGCCGACGACTGAGCCCCCGGCCCGCACCAGCTTGACCCCGCCCGACGCGCCGAGGATCTGACTCTTGCCGTTGCCGGCGAGGTCGTAGACGACGGAATCCGCAGAACCGTGACGCTCGATCGCCTGCGCTTCCGTCAGTCCGACGGACGCGATTTCGGGGTTCGAGTACGTGACCCGGGGGATGTTCTCGTCGGGGACTGCAGCGGGCTTCAGACCCGCGATGTGCTCGGCGACGAAGATGCCATGCTGAAATCCTCTGTGCGCCAGCTGTGGTCCGCGCACGATGTCACCGACGGCGTAGACTCCGTCGTCCGAGGTCATCAGGTTGCCGTCGACGCCGACGAATCCCGAATCCATCGAGACGCCGCCGAGGTCGGACGTAGTGGGCCCGCGCCCGACCGCGACCAACAGAACATCGGCATCGAGCGTCTCCCCGGAGTCGAGGGTCACCGTCACACCGTCGGGGGTTTCCTTGACGCCGGTGAACGGCGACGATGTCCGTGCGACGATGCCGCGTTTTTTGAAGGCGCGGGTGAGCTGTTTGGACGCCCACTCGTCCTCGGCTGCAACCAGTCGGGGCAGTGCTTCGACGATGGTCACCTCGACGCCGAACGATGCCCACACACTGGCGAATTCGACGCCGATGACTCCCCCGCCCAGCACGATGGCCCGCTTAGGGACGTAGTCGAGGGTCAACGCCTGGTCGCTGGTCAGCACTCGCGGCCCGAGTTCGATTCCGGGGAGCACCTTCGCGTACGACCCAGTCGCGAGGACAACCGATGATCCGGTGATCCTGCGGCCGTCCACGTCGACGGTCCTGTTTCCGACGTATTTACCTGTACCGCTGACGAATTCGATTTTGTGAGCCTTGACGAGGCCCTGCAAGCCCTTGTACAGCTTGGAGACCACGCCGTCCTTGTACGCGTGGACGCCGCCGATGTCGATACCCTCGAAGTTCGCACGAACCCCCACCGACGAGCTCTCCCGGGCGGTGTCCGCCACCTCCGCCGCGTGCAGGAGGGCTTTGGTCGGGATGCACCCGCGGTGCAGGCAGGTTCCTCCGACCTTGTCCTTCTCCACCAGGGTGACCGAAAGTCCCAGTTGCGCAGCACGAAATGCAGCTGCGTACCCGCCCGATCCGCCTCCGAGGACGACGACGTCGCTCATGCCAACGCCACCAGGTTCATCGGGTCGGCGAGGATCGACGCGATGTCGGCCAGGAATCTCGATCCTTGCTCACCGTCGACCAGACGGTGATCGAACGACAGGCTCAGCGTCGTGACCGAGCGCAGAGCGATCTCTCCCTCGAACTCCCACGGCTGACGACGGATCGCGCCGAAGCAGAGGATCGCTGCCTCCCCTGGGTTGAGGATCGGGGTCCCCGAATCCACACCGAAGACACCGACATTGGTGATCGTGATGGTGCCGTCGGCGAGGTCGGCCTGGCCGGTCTTGCCTTCCTTGGCCGTCACGGTCAGTTGGGTCAGCGCGTGCGCGAGGTCTTTCAGACCGAGGGTGTGTGCGTCCTTGATGTTCGGGACCATCAGCCCTCTGGGTGTCGCGGCAGCGATGCCCAGATTGACGTAGTTCTTGGTGACGATTTCCTGATTCTGTTCGTCCCACTCGGAGTTGAGACTCGGATTGGAGCGCAGAGCGACCAGCAGTGCTTTGGCGACGAGCGCCAGCGGGGTGAGTTTGATGTCGCGGAAGTGCTTGGTGCCGCGTAGTTTTTCCAACAGTTCCACCGACGGTGTCACGTCGACGGTGATGAACTCGGTGACGTGCGGCGCGGTGAAGGCGCTCGACACCATGGCTGCCGCCGTGTGCTTGCGAACTCCCTTGATGGGAGTGCGGGTTTCGTTCTTCACCGTGCCCGAGACCGGGGCTGTGTCGCGCTCGGTGTACGCAGCCAGATCATCGCGGGTCACCTCGCCGTGTGCACCGGTCGCCGATACGTCCGCAAGGTCGATTCCCTGCTGCTTGGCGACGAATCGGACCGGTGGGGACGCGAGCGGTCTACCGTTCGACGGCGGCGGCGACGCGGGGGCCGCCGGGCGACGGTTGCCGCGTCGGCTCACGCCTTCGCCGGCAACGCCGTATCCGACGAGAACCGGGACACGTTCTTCCTTCTCGGCTGGCTCTTCGGTCACGATCTCGGTCGAGCCTTCGGATATCTCGATGATGACGCTGCCCACCTGGACTGTCGAGCCTTCGTCGGCGCGCAGTGCCGTGACCGTACCGGCGAACGGCGACGGCAGTTCGACCGATGCCTTGGCGGTTTCCACCTCGGCTATCACCTGGTTGAGTGCGATGGTGTCACCGACCTTCACCGACCAGCTGATCAGTTCGGCCTCGGTGAGTCCTTCGCCGAGATCGGGTAGGCGGAAGCTGTTCGTCATACCGGGAACGTCCTGTCCACTGCGTCGAGAATTCGGTCGGCGTCGGGGAGGAAGAATTCTTCGAGCTTCGCCGCCGGATACGGGGTCGAGAATCCGCCGACGCGCTGGATGGGCGCTTCCAGACTGTAGAAGCACTGATCCTGCACTCGCGCAGCGATTTCTGCGCCGATACCCATGAACGTCGCTGCCTCGTGGGTGATGACGAGCCTGCCGGTCTTGCGGACCGATTCCGCGATGGTGTCCATGTCCAGTGGCGAGAGCGAACGCAGATCGATCACCTCGAGCGACCGACCCTCGCCCGCAGCGACATCCGCTGCTTGGAGGGCGGTGACGACCAGTGGGCCGTACGCGATGATCGTCGCGTCCGTGCCCTCACGGACGACCCGAGCTCGGTGCAGCGGGTACGCATCGTCGATCGGCGCAGTGACGTCGACCTCGCCCTTCTGCCAGTAGCGTCGCTTGGGCTCGAAGAACAGAACCGGGTCGTCCGACGCAATGGCCTGGCGCAGCATGACGTTGGCGTCGGCGGCATTGCTGCAGCTGACGACGCGTAGGCCGGCTGTTTGCGCGAAGTAGCCTTCCGGGGATTCGGAGTGATGTTCGACGGCACCGATTCCGCCGCCGTACGGCACTCTGATGGTCAGGGGCATCGTGACGTTGCCACCGGTGCGGTAGTGCAGCTTGGCCACCTGCGACACGATCTGATCGAACGCCGGGTAGATGAAGCCGTCGAACTGGATTTCGACGACCGGCCGGTATCCGCGGAAGGCGAGTCCGACTGCGGTGCCCATGATTCCGGACTCGGCCAGTGGAGTGTCGATGACGCGGTTGGGTCCGAAGTCCTTCTGCAGGCCGTCGGTGATGCGGAAGACCCCGCCGAGTTTGCCGATGTCTTCGCCGAGCAGCACTACTTTGGGGTCGTCTTCCATCGCCCGACGCAAGCCTGCGTTCAGCGCTTTACCGAGCGGAAGCTGCGGGGCGGCAAGTGTCGCGGTCATGACTGAGCTCCTTCGAATCCGGCGAGATAGGTGGCGTAGGCGTCTCGTTCCTCGGCGATCAACGGATGGGGGTCTGCGTACACGTTGTCGAACACCGACATCGCCGTCGGCTCCACGGTGCCGAGGCATCCGCGGCGGAGTTCGGCTGCGGTCCAGTCGGCCCGATCCTTGACGCGTGCGCGGAGCGCGTCGTCCATCGCTCCTTCGGCGTCGAGCAGTCGCTCGATGCGGTCGATGGGGTCCTTCTTCTTCCATTCGTCGTCGACTGCCGCCGACCGGTAGCGGGTGGGATCGTCGGAAGTGGTGTGCGGTCCCATTCGGTAGGTGACGGCTTCGATCAGCATCGGTCCGCTGCCTTCGCGTGCGCGAGTCAATGCCATCCGGGTGGCCGCAAGGACGGCCAGCACGTCGTTGCCGTCGACGCGTAGCGCGGGAACACCGAATCCACGGCCACGTTCGGCGATCGTGATGTGCGTCTGCAGAGTCACCGGCTCGGAGATTGCCCACTGGTTGTTCTGGCAGAAGAACACGACAGGGGCGTTGAAACTTGCCGCGAATCCGAATGCTTCGGAGATGTCGCCTTGGCTCGTGGCGCCGTCACCGAAGTAGGTGATGACGGCGCCGTCGGCTCCGTCGAATTTAATTCCCAGCCCGTATCCGGTGGCGTGCAGGGCCTGAGATCCGACGATGATGGCCGGCGTTGTCATGTTGTACTCGTACGGGTTCCAGCCGGATTGGGTGGAACCGCGCCAGAACCGCAACATTTCCGTCGGGTCGACGCCGCGGCAGTACGCGACCCCGTGCTCGCGGTAGCTGCCGAAGACGAAATCGTCGGGGTGCAGTGCGCGGGCGGATCCGACCTGGGCGGCTTCCTGTCCCAGCAGAGGTGCCCAGAGCCCGAGTTCTCCCTGCCGCTGGAGCGCGGTGGCCTCTGCGTCGATCCGTCGTACGACGATCAGGTCCTCGTAGAGGTCGCGGAGCTTGTCCGTCGTGATGTCCTCGACGAGGCCGGTGAATTCGGAAGGCTCGGTTCGCGTGCCTTCGGCTGTGACGAGCTGGATGAGGTCGTCATCGCTCGCTCGTGAAATTGCGGTGTCCATCTCGGCCTCCGTACAGTTGCACTGTTACCTGGAACACAATCAAGAATCATCAGAAGGATCAATAGTTCGGATTCGAATTGAGCACGTTGCACGTTTCCTGGTCACGAAAACGTGCTTACCTTGTGCGCATTGATTCCTCGCGCGGTGCGGCGACGGGGCTGGGTCGGGCGCCCACACGACCGCGAAGTATCAGAACCAACGCGACGGCCAAGAGCATCACCGCGCCCACTACCCACAGCCCTGCGCGCGCGTTTCCGGTGGTGTCGAGCAGCCACCCCGTCACGTAGGGAGCGCCGAAGCCGGACATGTTGCCGACCGAGTTGATGATCGCGATTCCAGCGGCGGCACCCGCCCCCGTCAGGAACGTGCTCGGGAGGTACCAGAACACGGGGAGCGCGCAGAAGACACCGACGGCATTGACCGTCACCGCCAGCATCGTCGTGAACGGTGAGTCCATGTACAGCGCGAACGGGATGGAGACAGCGCCGACGAGGGTTGGAATCGCGACGTGCCAGGTACGTTCACCGGTCCGGTCACTGTGCCTGCTCCACAGCACCATGGCCACCGCACCGACGGCGAACGGAACGGCGACGATCAGACCGGTTGTGACGAGCGAGAAGTCGGTGTCGAACGTCTGTTTGAACCCGGCGACGATGCTGGGCAGGAAGAAACTGAGCGAGTACAGCCCGTAGGTGATACCGAAATAGACGAGGCCGAGCATCCACACCCTTGCATCGCGCAGTGCTCGAGTCACCGAGCCACTGACGTGTCCACCCTTCGCGGAGTCCTCGGACTCCAGTTCGGCCGTCAGCCATGCTTTTTCGTCGTCGTCGAGCCACTTCGCCTGAGCAGGCCGGTCGGTCAGGTAGAACCAGGTGACGACGGCGAGCAGAACCGCGGGAAGGCCTTCGACGAGGAACATCACGCGCCATCCCGAGAGCCCGAACAGCCCGTCCCAGTACTGGATGATCGCGCTGGACAGTGGCGCCCCCAGAGCCGAGGAGATCGGGAGCGCCAGCAGGAAGAGGCCCATCAACCGCACGCGGTACGCACGCGGGAACCACATCGTCATGTAGAGCAGCACGCCGGGGAAGAAGCCGGCTTCCGCGATACCCAGCAGAATGCGCAAACCGTAGAGCCAGCCCGCGGTGGGCACGAAGGCCATGCCCGCGGCGATCACTCCCCACGTCAGCATGATGCGGGCAATCCAGCGCCTGGCACCGAACCTGTGCAGCGCCAGGTTGCTCGGCACCTCGAAGAGCAGGTAGCCGATGAAGAACAGTCCGGACGCCAACCCGAACATCGTCTCGGTCAGGCCGAGCTCGTCGCTCATGGTGAGTTTCGCGAGCCCGATGTTCGTTCGGTCGAGGTAGTTGACGAAGTAGGCCAGGCCCAGGAACGGAATGATCCGTCGGGCGACCTTCTTGACCACCCGCGTTTCGATCTCGGGTTTCGGTGCGTCTGCAGGCATGTGTCTCGGCTTTCTCGGTGGTGAGAGTGACCTGGGACACGTTATGGGTTGGTGGGCGCTTGGCCTATGGAGAAATCGACCATTCCCGTGGCGTCGACACGTGCAGTTTGTCCTTTCCGATCTCCGTGCTCCCCTTGAGCGACTACGTCGATTCCCACTCGCCCTCAGGCGGAGCGGCCCGGATTGTTCACACCCGGCACCAGGTGGGTGGACACGCCGATGCGGTTCCAGGCGTTGATCGTGAAGATCTGAGCCAGCAGCTGACCGATCTGGTGCTCGTCGAAGTGCTGCGCGACACGCTCGTACACCTCGTCGGACACTCCTCCCTGCGAGATGAGCGTGACCTGTTCGGTCAGCGCGAGTACCGCCTGTTCCTTCTCGTCGAAGAAGTTGCTCGCGTCTCGCCACACCGCGACGAGAGCCAAGCGCTCCTCGCTCTCGCCTGCCTTCCTGGCGTCGGTGGTGTGCATGTGCAGGCAGAACGCGCAGCCGTTGAGCTGTGACGCTCGGATCTTGATCAGTTCGGCCAAGGCTGGGTCGATGCCGTTGCGGCCGGCGACGTCGAGAGCGACGAGCGCCGTGCGCACGGCCGGGGATGCGGATGCGAAGTTGATGCGTGTTGTCATGACCGGAACGCTACGACGCCTCGATGACCGCAATAAGGTTCAATTCCGTGGCAGAAATCGTGGTCGATTCGGGGATCGACCTTCACCTGGATCTCGCCCCGACCGGCTCGCGGCGGTCCGCGCTCGGACGCGCCCTGCGCGACGCCATCGCGACCGGGCGGCTGCAGCCGGGCACCCGGTTACCGTCGTACCGCGCGTTGGCAGCCGATCTCGGCGTCGCCCGCAACACGGTCGCCGAGACCTACGGTGAGCTCGTGTCCGAAGGGTGGCTCGACGCCCGCCGAGGCTCGGGTACCCGCGTCGCGCATCGCGGAGCGGCATCGGTGCGCGCGGCGTCGTCGACGGTGCGGCCGGAGTTGCGTCCCGAGCACGACCTTCGGCCGGGCCGTCCTGATCAGTCAGCGTTTCCGCGCGCGGCGTGGATGGCCGCGGCACGCCGAGCGGTCAGCGGCGCGCCCGTCGACGCGTTCGGCCCGGGCGATCCGCACGGCCGACTCGAACTGAGACGCGCACTGGCCGGGTACCTCGCCCGTACCCGCGGAGTTCGCAGTGATCCGCGACGAATTCTCGTGTGTTCCGGCTTCTCTCAGACAGCGCAGATCCTCACGTCGGTCGTCTCCGGACCGTTCGCGGTCGAGTCGTACGGCCTGCCGTTCCACCGGCGCCTGTTCGACACCTCGGGCCCGACCGTGCCGATCGGCGTCGACGAGCACGGTGGCCGAACCCATGAGCCGATCGAGGCAGCTGCGCTGGTGCTCACGCCAAGCCACCAGTTCCCGACGGGCGTCTCCCTCCACCCGCAGCGAAGAACCGCGGCGGTGGACTGGGCCCGCGCCACCGACGGACTTGTCGTCGAGGACGACTACGATGGCGAATTCCGCTACGACCGAACGCCGGTGGGAGCAATGCAGGGCCTGGATCCGGATCGGGTGCTCTACGCAGGCTCGATCTCGAAGTCTCTCTCACCCGGCGTACGTGTTGGGTGGATGGCGGTGCCGGAGCACCTGCTCGACCCGATTCTGGACGCGAAAGGCGTCAGGGAGGCAACGGTGAGTGCTCTGGATCAGTTGACCCTCGCGGACTTGATCACCACCGGCGCCTACGACCGTCACGTTCGGGCGATGAGACTGAAATATCGCAGACGAAGAGACGCGCTCGTCGATGCCCTGCGGGAGCGGGTACCCGAAATCGGAACGATGGGAATCGCCGCCGGCCTACAGGCCGTCCTGACGCTTCCTCCCGGCTCGGAGTCCGACGTGCTGGCCGGTGCGAGTGAGGCCGGCCTCGCCGTCGAGGGTCTCGGCTGGTTCAGGCATCCAAGCGCCGCCGAGGTCGAGTCCGACGTCATGCCCGACGGAATCCTGGTGGGATTCTCCGCACCGAGCGACCGTGCCTTCCCTCGCGCAGTGGAGACGTTGGTCTCGGTTCTCGAACTCACAACCCGAGGCCGGCGGCGAGGGTAGGCCAGCTCTTGGGCAGTTGATCGACCCAGTACGCCCACGAGTGGGTGCCGACGTCCTCGAAATCGAAAGTGGCGGGGATGGCGAGCTCACGCAACCGGTCGTCCAGTCGATGCGTGCAGAAGTTCGATCCCACCTCGATGAGGCCACCCACCACAACGACGTCCCAGTCCTTGGCGGTCTCGAATTTCTCGTGCGGCCCCGGCAACCCGGTTCCGACGGAGACGTAGATCGATGTGCCACGCAGCGCTTCGGCGTTGACCAATACGTCGTGAGCCGCCCAGGCCGGGTCGAGCGGTCCCCCGAACATGTTGTCCGCGTTGCCACCGAAGGCCGTGACGATCCCGCGCATACTGCCCTGGCCCAACAGTTCCGCCGAGGCGAAGCAGCCACTGTACGCACCGACGGCCGAGTAGAGACTCGGGTTACGCGACGCCAGCATCATCGCCGACTGCGCACCCATCGACAAGCCGGCGATACCGTTGCGGCCGTTGCCGTCGAACTCCTCGTCGATCAGCGGCGGAAGCTCCTGCGTCAGAAAGGTTTCCCACTTGTACCGCCCGAGCTTCGGGTCGTCGCGCTGCCAGTCGGCGTAGAAGCTTCCCGGCCCGGCGAGCGGAAGCACGACGTTGACGTTCTTGTCGCGGAAGAACTCGGCAGCTCCCCCCTTGCGCAGCCACATGCTGTTGGTCGGGTCCTCCTCACCGATGCCGCTGAGCATGTACAGCGACGGACGGGGGCCGCTCTCGGTCTCCGGGGTCAACACCTGGACGTCGATGATTCGATCCATGCTCGGCGAGTACACCGCGAGCTGGGTGAGGGTGGTGCTGACGTCCACTCGACTGTCGATCCTCGGGGCCGACGGTTCCGCGGCAGCGAGGGTGGGGATACCGGCCCAGCCCACGACGAGGACCGCGCAGAACACAACGAAACGCCATGCGTGAACCATGAAACCCCCGCGCTCGAGACGGCTCCGACGACCGTGTCCACCGGCAGTTTTGCACACCAAAACGATTGTGGGGCAACTTCGTCCACAGACCGGGTGGCAAACCGGCGAGTCTTCAATCGAAAGCGGGTGTACCAATCCATTCGATTGTTATCGGCTACGCTCCCAGCCCGGCCCCGGCGCGGGTGACCACCAGGCGAGGTACGACTGCACGGGAGGAGAGGGACAGGATGCCGGCCGCGAGTTCGACGATGTCGTCGACCCGAATCATGGATTCGCCGGGGATCTTGTCCTTGGTCCAGTCACTCATGTCGGTGTCGACGTAACCGGGCGCG
The DNA here is from genome assembly GCF_002259425.1 of Rhodococcus sp. 14-2470-1a. Classification (NCBI taxonomy): domain Bacteria; kingdom Bacillati; phylum Actinomycetota; class Actinomycetes; order Mycobacteriales; family Nocardiaceae; genus Rhodococcus; species Rhodococcus sp. 14-2470-1a. The sequence goes on along the minus strand of NZ_NPFZ01000028.1, from coordinate 49,202 downwards.
ATGGACGTTCCGCTGATGCCGTTGGCGCTTTCCTCGGCGTTCAGGGTTTCGACGAGCGACAGCATGGCCGCCTTGGTGGCGCCGTAGACGGCGAGTCCTGCTTCGGAGTAGACGCCCGCCATGGATGCGAGGGCGATGACCTTGGCTCCGTTGTCCGGGTCGGCGTCGACGGCAGTGCGCATGAGCGGGATCGAGTTCTGCAGCACGTGGAACGGCGCCCGGAGGTTGACGTCGAGTGTTTTGTCGAAGCGGCGCATCGGGTAGTCCTCGATGCGGCCTGCCGTTCCGACGCCTGCGTTGAGGACCAGTGCGTTCATGGATCCGTACGCGTTCGCGTGCGCGCCGGTGATTCGGTCGGCGGCGTCCCGGTCGGCGAGGTCGGCGGCCACCGTCACCACCTGGGGAGCACCTGCCTTCCCGAGGTCTTCGGCGACCTCCTCGAGAGCGGCGGCATCGCGCGCCGTGATCGTCAACGAGTAGCCCAGGTGCGCCATGCGAGTGGCGATTCCCAGACCGATGCCGCGCGATCCACCGGTGACCAGTGCAGATTTCACTTCTTCCCCTCGATCGCGCGGAGTCCCGACGCCATGAATTCCTGTGTTGCTTCTGCTGCCGACGCTGCCCCCGGCCCGGAGTCGGAGCCGGACAACGCTCGGTGCGTGATGCCTTCGCCGATGACGCCGAGTTTGAAGTTGGCGAGGGCAAGGTAGAAGTTCCAGTCGGACAATCCGGAACCGGTTTCTCGGCTGTACATCTCGGCGAGTTCGTCCGCGGACGGGTAGCGGTCACTGGTCCACGCCGCAGCCGTGCCGAGGACCGCGTCGAACACCGGTTGCCGGTACACGCACATCAGGGCGACGTCGGTGAGCGGGTCGCCGAGGGTGGACATCTCCCAGTCCACCACTGCGGCAACGGAACCTGGATTCTCGCGCCGGAGGATGACGTTGTCGACCCGGTAGTCGCCGTGCACGATGGACGCACCGGACGACGACGGTACCGCCGCTTCCAGTTTGTCCCGTAACTTCTCGACATCGGGGAGGTCGCGCGTCTTGACGGCTTCCCACTGGCGAGCCCATGTCTTGACCTGGCGCCCGACGAATCCCGCGGGCTTGCCGAACGAGCCGAGGCCCGCTGCGTCGTAGTCCACGTGGTGCAGGCGGGCGAGTACGCGGATCAGTTCGGACGTGTTGGCCGCGACGTCGTCGTCGGACAGGGCGTCCAGGTCCTCGCGGGTTCTGATGACCGTACCCGGGTCGAACTCGACAACAGTTGCCGGAGCGCCCAATACATCTCCGTCGCGGTCGAAGGCCACGGTCCTGGCGACGGGTACGTCGGTGGATTGCAGCGCACTGGTCACTGCCCACTCGCGGGCCATGTCGTGTGCCGACGGGGTGAGACCGCTCGTCGGGGGACGGCGAACGACCCAGGCGTTCGTGTCGTCGAACGCCTTGTAGGTGAGGTTCGATCGGCCGCCACTGATCAGTTCGACGCGCAGCTCGCCGTCGAGTGCCACGCCGTTCTCGCCGAGAAACACGGCGAGAGCGGGAGTGTTCATTCCTGGGAGTTCGGTCATTTGTCGGCGGCCTGACGCGCTGCCTTCTTGGCTGCGCCGACGACTCGTTTGGCGATGGCCCAGCGGTGCACCTCGGAGGGTCCGTCGTAGACGCGGAACGGGCGGACTTCCCTGGACAACCTGGCCAACGGCAGGTCGTCGGACACTCCGAGGCCGCCGCACATCTGAATGCTGCGGTCGACGATGCGGAAAATAGCCTCGGCCGCGTAGGTTTTGGCGATCGACGTCTCGTTCCCAGCGTGTGATCCCTGGTCGAGAGCGAAGCAGGCCTGCACCAGCAGCGCGCGCGTCGCGGCGATGTCGATCTCGTTGTCCGCGACCATTTTCTGCACCATACCGAGATCGCCGAGCGTGGATCCGAATCCCTCTCGACGCGCAACGTGATCGACGGCGATGTCGTGGCCGCGGCGGGCGGCACCGAGCCATCGCATCACGTGGGTCATGCGCGCCGGTCCCAGGCGGACCTGCGCGTAGGAGAAGCCTTCGTCGACGGCACCGAGCACGTTCTCGTCGGGGACGAAGACGCTGTCGAAGAACACCTCGCAGTGTCCACCGATCATCGCTTTGTCCAGGGTTCCGATGTGCCTGCCGACCTTGATGCCGGGGGTGTCGGCCGGCGCGAGGAACATCGTCGCACCGCCGCGGTCACCCGGCTTGCCCGCGGTCCTGGCCATGATGATGAAGAACCCGGCGCCGTCCGCGCCCGTGATGAAGTACTTCTGCCCGTCGACCTTCCATCCGCCGTCGACTTTGACTGCGGCCGTGGTCAAGGCCGACGGGTCGGAGCCTGCACCGGGGGCCGGCTCGGTCATCGCGAACGCGGAGCGCACGTCGCCGGACGCCAGGGGCGCGAGGAACTGTTCCTTCTGGCCCTGGGATGCGATGTGGGCGAGCATGTGCACGTTGCCTTCGTCGGGGGCGCCGATGTTCAGTGCAGCGGGACCGAACAGCGAGTAGCCGCCCTCTTCGAACACGGGAGCGCGATCGCTCATGTTCAGTCCGAGCCCGCCGTATTCGACGGGCGCGTGCGGCGCGAAGACGCCTGCGTCCTTGGCTGCCTGCTGCAAAGAAATCCGCAGTTCGTCTCCACCCGCATCGGCGATGTTTCCGAGGAACTTGTCCTCGATCGGCAACACCGTCTCACGAACGAACGTCCGAGTCTTGTCGATCACGGTCTGGACCTGGGGCGAATACGTCAGATCGATCGACACCGGCGCGCTCCTCGAAGTTGGGCCGACCGAGCGATCGCTCGGTCACCGTTTCAGGTTCGCACAGCCCGCCGAGAGGAGTCAAGAAATCAGCTGAGCTTCCCGACAGCCGGCCCGAGCACGGTGCTCCGCCAGGTGCCACCACCGTCGCCCTTGGTCCGATAGAGCATCGAATCGGCGGCCTCGACCACCGCCTCGGCCGTCCTGCCGCTCCCCGCCGGCACGATGCACACTCCGACGGACATCCTGCCGTGGACGGAACTCTGCTTCCCGACGCAGCGGCGCGCGAGATCCTCGATGCCGTCCACCGTTGTCCTGGTGGCGACGATCCCGAATTCGTCGCCGCCGAGTCTGCACACGAGGTCACCGTCCTCGACGCATTCACGCAGGCACGCAGCAATTTCCGTCAGAACGCGGTCGCCGACGAGGTGGCCGTGCCCGTCGTTGACGGCTTTGAAGCCGTCGAGATCGCAGAACAGGAATGCGACGAGGTCGTCCTCGGCCTGATGCTCGAGCCGATCACGAAGTTCCGTCATCGCGAGGCTCTTGACCCCGAGTCCGGTGAGGTCGTCGCGCTCCGCGCGCAGGCGCAGGTGGTCGAGAGCGAGGTGTGATGCGCTGCGATCCTCGGCAGTGCACACGAACCTTGTGCCGTAAGCACTTTCGATGCGCTGGACCCGGACGTGCGCCCATCGTTCCTCGTCGTCCACACGTAACACGCGACGGTCCTCGACGCCTGCGTGCCTGGTCTCGGCGCCGAACACCGCGGTCAGATCGAGACCGCGGAGCTCGCACTCGATCCGCCCCGTGAGCTCCTCGAACGCCCTGTTGACCTCGACGACGGTGGAGTCGAGCCCGAGCATCGCCGTCGGAATCGGCGAATCGAGAAACACTGCGCGGTACTGCAGTTGCTGGTCCTCGGCATCACCGATCCTCGCCGCTTCCGCGATGGCTGCGCCGGCCTGGCCTGCGAACAATTCCAACATCGCACACTGCTCGGCGTCCGGGATCAGCCCGGAGATCGGGAGATCGACGCTCAGAACACCGAGCAGCGCGTTCTCCCCGGCCCACATCGGTGCCAGAAGCGCGTACTCGGGCTGCCAGATCCTCCGCTCACCATCCGGCGATGCGGAGAGGTAGTGAGTTCGGTGCGGGTCACGATAGGACACGCCTCCGAGAGCATCGACCTCCGCCAGGTTCTCGTGGAACCGTAGTTCTCCCCACCGCTCGCATGCGTCCAGCAGACCCAGCCACACCTCGTGCGTCATCGTCTCGCCGACCATGTCGCGGACCTCGGGAGGGCCTGTCGCCGTCGAGACGACGAGGCCGCCGCCCGGAACCTTGACGTTGACGACGACGGCACCGAAACCCAGCACATCGACGACGGCTGCAGCGACGCGCGCGAGGGTGACTTCCAATCCCTCGCCGACGCCCAGGCCGCGCACGACCTCCAGGATCCGCACGAGCGAATCCCGTCGTAGCCCTACGTCGTCGATCATCGGTCGATTCTTGCAGATCCCGGGCCTGGCCTGCGGAGAACCGTTTCGATCTCACCTGCGCGTATGGCACTGTAGGTCCGTGCACGAAGCGGACAAATACCCCCAAACGACGGCCGTCGGGCACCGCACCCGCAGCCCTCGCGATATCGAATGGGTATTGACCGTCGGAGTTGCGCCGCTACTCGTTCTGGTTCTGACGATGCCGGTCGTAGCACTGATCGACCATCAGGATCTTCTTCCCGGCGCACTGGGCGACTGGAATCTGTATGCGGTGTTCGGCCTGACGGTGTTCGCTCCCATCATGACCGTCGCCTGCGTGGCGGCACTGGTGATGATCGGCGATTTTCGGGCCGGCCGGGCGGTGTCGACGTTCGGCAACATCACTGCAATCCTCGGCATGACCGTTCTCGTCACCGCCGAGATCACCGACCTGTTCCGCCCCGTCGTCGACGGCGACCCGGCCGACTGGGTCTCGGCGTTGACACCGTCGGGCACGCCGTTGTTCGTGGTGCCGTACATCGCGGTTCTCGTCGCGAACACGTACGTCGTCCTGCGATTGTGGCGCCGACGCCAGTAGTCTTTCGCCATGAGCGCAGACTGGCGGATCGACACCGTGGACACCCTCCGAGGACTGATTCTCGCCGCGGCCCCAGGCGTCACCGAGGAAGTGAAGTGGCGCAAGCCGTCCAACCCCGACGGCGTGCCCACGTTCAGCCTCGACGGGCTGCTCTGCACGCTCGAGACCTACAAGGACAAAGTCAAGGTGACCTTCGCGAAGGGCGCGTCCGTAGCCGATCCGTCGGGCATCTTCAACGCCAGCCTCGACGCCGGAACGCGCCGTGCGATCGACATCCACTCCGGAGACGTCGTCGACGAGAAAGGCTTCTCGGACCTCGTCCGCGGCGCCGTCGACGTCAACCAGCGCTAGCCCGGCGGTGACCACCGCACGTCGCGACGGGGACACGCGTGCGCGATTTGCCCTGCGCACTGCCCTCTGTACGGTGGACGGGACGACCTGACGACACGTTTCCGACGGAAAGGACCATGTATGCCGCAGCCCACACGACTGGAGAAGAATCCGGAGAAGGGCTACGTCGCACTACTGGGCTGGAGTCTCGCCGCGGTGGAGGCCCTGGATGCATTCGACCGTCGATACGTGGTCGTGGCACCCGAATGGGCCGAGCAGTACTGCACCGAACACGACATTCCGTACATCTCCTGGAACTTCGAGCGCATCAACGACCGTTCGCTCGAGATCGCCGAGGCACTGCAGGATCGCGGTGTCGACGTCGCGATCCCGCTGTACGAGGAAACTGTCGAGTGGGCGGGTGCCATCAACTCCGTTCTGCTCGGTAATCCACGGTTGTTCGGTCAAGCGATGTTGCTGCGAGACAAAGCGCTGATGAAACGTCGCGCGCAGCTCGGCGGCATCCGCGTCGGCATCTTCGAGGAGGCGCACGACCGAGAGGACGTCGTCCGATTCCTCCGCCGGGTCAATCAGACACTGCTCAAACTCGACGGTGACCCCAACGATCCCATCCACCTCAAGGCCTTCGACAAGGCCGGATGCCTCGGGCACCGCGTCATCCGCACTCCCGACGAGGTCGACTCCATCCCCGACGACGAGTTCCCGGTACTGATGGAATCGCATCTGGACGGTTGGGAATTCGCCGTCGAAGCGTGGATCCACAACGGAAAGATCAAGTTCCTCAACATCTCCGAGTACGTGACGCTCGGGTACTCGGTGTTCGTGCCCGCAACTCCGGAGCTCGAGAAGTACCGGCCGCAGATCACCGCGCAGATCGAGAAGCTCATCAAGACCTTCGACATCGAGTTCGGATTCGTGCATCCGGAATACTTCGTCACCAGCGACGGCGAGATGTACTTCGGTGAAGTCGCGTACCGGCCACCGGGCTTCAAGGTGTTCGAGCTCCTCGAGCGTGCCTACGGCTTCAACGCCTACCAAGGGCTCGCGCTGGCGTTCGACCCCAAGACCACCGAGGAAGAGATCGACGCGTTCTTCCCGACCGAGGTCGAGGACGCCACCGGCATCGCCGGCTGTTTCGGCGTGTACCCACGCCGGCGCGTCGTCAGCCACCTCGAGATTCCTGCCGAAACCGCCGAGCACGACTACTACGAAACCAACGACCTCTCGGCACCCGTCGAGGAAACCGTCACCAAGCGAACAGCTTTCGGCACGCACTGGGGTCTGCTGTACTTCTTCGGCGACGACCCGTACCGCATGCGTGACCTGCTGAAGCATCAGGAAGAACTGGACTTCTACGTGTGAGGCAAGACTTCGGGGACTTCTCGACCGGTCCGTCACAGACATTGGACCCACCCGTCGACCAGGCGCTGGTCAGTCGCGTCGCACAACTCGACCACGCCACCGAAGCATTGGCGGGGGCCCCTGAATTCTCCAAGACCACCAAGGTCAAACGTGTCCTCGACGCGCTGCATCGAGTTCTGTTGCAACGCGGTGGATGCGCAGCAGTCCGTGAACGTGCCGCAGCGTTGGACGAAGCGGGGCTGTTCACCGGTACCGACTGGGCGCATCCGGACATCCTGGTGCCCGGTTTCGTCGGGCCGTCCCTGCGCAGTGGTGTGATCGATACCGTCGTCCTCGAGGCAACGAGCGAGCTTCGGCTGGTAGCAATCGCTGCAGGCGAGTACACGCACCCCGCGGTCAGTGCCGAGGACGCGAAACACTTTCTGTCGCAAGTGTTGGCGATGAACCTCGAGGTGCTGTTCTCCGCACCGTCGGAGGCCGAGCGCGTGAAGCTCGGCCGGGTCGCGCACCTCATCCGAGATCTGTTCGGCTACGTCGCCGACCAGATCGGATACGACAGCGTCCTCGACAAATTGGGCGACGAGATCTGGCGGGTACTGCGGCAGAGGCCCATTCAGGTCGACCACATCAAAGCCATGGTGACCCGCATCGCGGTGTACCGCGAAGACCCCGAGGTGGATCTCGGGGCATCGGGGCAAGGTCTCGATCGATTGATCTCGGCGTTGTTCGGTCCGACGGAGGCGTGCCGCGAGGATCCGGGCGTCGACGTGTATCGCTCACGCCTCGACGCCATGGACGCCGAGGGTCTCGAGTTCGAGGCTCGCGGGTTCGCCCGGGCCATGCACGACACCGGTCTGGTCTCGCCGTACCACGCGACGCTGGTTCGATTCCTGATCGAGCACAACACCTATCTGCTCGGTGAAGCACTCGGCGTCTCCGAGACCGGACGAACCTGCCTTCAGCGGTACCCGGAGCTGGTCCACTGCTTGATCGTCGAAGCCGTGCATCCCGATGCCGCGCAATGCCTGTACGGCATCGCCCTGATGCTCGACCGCGGCATCCTGCACCAACCGCCGATCGTGCCGTCGCTGTGGCGGCAGCTGGCGCTTCGACTGGAACCAGGCGTACGTCAGCGGCTCGTCGACGTGTTCGGCCCGACGCCGGAGCCCGAATCCCGTTTGCTCGGTGGGCTTCTGTCGATGCTCGGGCAACCGCTGGGCGTCGGGCAGGGCGACAATCCAACGTGCCAGTCCGCTCGCGCGCTGTCGATGTGGGCGTACAACGACCCGGACTACCTCCTGCAGATGGTGGTGTGGGCCGCGCGCGACGACGAGATCGTCATGCACTTCGAGGGGCAGCCACTGTCGTCGAAGGACAGCTCCGGTGGCGTGGCCACCACTGCTCCCCTCGACCTGGATCCTGTGTCGCAGCTCCTGGTTCCGCATCTGGATCGCATCTACGCAGAGATGATTCGTAGGTGCGCCGACCGCCCCGGGGATCCGCACAAGTGGGTCAACCCGGAGTTCCACGGCTGGTGGTCCGCACGCGGATTCAACATCGACGTCGATGTCGCAACGGGCAACCTGATCGACCTGGACGACTTCGTTCGGCAGTTCTACGCGTCGTACCATCTCGAATACAACGGGGGCCAACCGCTGGTGCACCCCCAGCCTGCGGGTGTCGCCGTCACCGACAGCGCCGCACGGTACATCGGGTGGCACGCCATCACGATCCTGCGCGTCGCCCCCGACCCCGACGCTGTCATGCGGGTCTACTTCTTCAACCCTAACAACGACAGCGGTCAGGACTGGGGCGACGGCGTCGTCGTCGGCACGGCCGGTAACGGCGAGAAAGCGGGCGAAGGCTCACTTCCGTTCGAGCAGTTCGCGTCTCGGCTGTACATCTTCCACACCGATCCGCTGGAGAACGGCGAGCCGGACAGAGTTCCCGCATCGGCAGTGCAGGACACCATCGGCTACATCGAACGCAGCTGGGGTGCAGACCGGATGCCGGGTACCGAGAGTTAGCACCGGGTTTGCCTGTCAGCTTCGGAGCAGCCTACCCATCAACGTCTCGAGTTGCCCCAATTCGTCGGCCGATAGATTCGCGAACTCCGCGGGCGGTGCGTTCAGTGCAGCATTCGCCCGGTCGGCCAGCTCACGTCCGGAGTCGGTGAGTTCGACGACTCGGCGCCTCCGGTCGGCAGGGTCTTCGGTGCGTACCACGTATCCACGAGATTCCAACTCTTTCAGCGTCACCGAGAGATACGGCGGGTCGGTGTTCAGTCGTTCCGCGAGCGCTCCGGCCGACAGAGGGCCGGGCACCAGTCGCCGAAGTACCTTGCACCGATAGAAGCTCTCTCCTGTCGCCGCGACCACGGCGCGGTGCGGATCGGCTCGGTCGAAGACAAGCGTACGGATGTCACCCCACACGTCCTCCGCGCTCATGCCACGAGCTCCGACGACCGATCCGCAACCCGCTCTGCTGTGCCGCGAGCCCACGAACCGGTCGTGACGAAAGCAAGTGCGAGGACGATGATTCCGGCACCAGTCATGACGAACCACGCCGAACGGGCGGCGTCGACGAACCCGTCGGCGAAGGTGCCGACGAGACCGGCGGTGACGATCGACCCCACCACTGCGACACCGAGCGATTGGCCCACCTGCCGAGACGTCGATGCCACCGCCGACGCGACTCCTGCTTGACTACGGGGCATTCCGGACACAGCGGTGTTGGTGATGGGTGCGTTGACCATCCCGAATCCGATACCGAACACGAGGTAGGGAAGAGCAAGCCACGCGAAGGACGTCGTCGCCGTCAGCTGGGTCAGCATCAGGGACGAAACGATGAAGCCGACTCCTGCCACCACCAGTGAGGTTCGAGGTCCGCGAGAACCGGTGAGCCGACCCGATATCGGCGCGAGGATCAGCGTCATCAACGCCATCGGGAGTGTGTAGAGGCCGGCGTGCAGCGGCGAATATCCGCGCACGTCCTGCAGATACAGCGTGTTGAGGAACAGAAATCCGCCGAGTGATCCGAACGCACACACGGCGATGACGGTCGCCCCGGAGAACGGAACGCTGCGGAAGAAGCTCAGTTCCACAAGGGGTTCGGTCCGATGAGTCTCCACGTACAGGAAACCGAGGAGTGACGCCACAGCGATGGTGGCAGTGGCAAGGATCGTCGGCGAAGACCATCCCTTCGTCGGCATCTCGATGATGGTGAACACAACGCTGGCAAGCAGCACGATCATCAACACCTGCCCGGCCGGGTCGAAGCGTCGTGCATGCGCTGCTTTGGATTCGGGAACGAATTTCCACGTCATGAACAGCGCGATCAGGCCGATCGGCACGTTCACCCAGAAGATCGACTCCCAACCCGCCGACCTGACCAGTGCGCCGCCGATGAGCGGGCCTCCCGCCATCGAGATTCCGACCACGCCACCCCACACTCCGATCGCTCCTGCGCGTTCTTTCGGATCGGTGAAGGTGTTGGTGATGATCGACATGGCCACCGGGTTCATCATCGACCCTCCGACGGCCTGCACCATGCGGAACGCGACGAGCCAGCCCAGCGACGTCGCGACACTGCACAGCAACGATCCCGCGATGAACAGTGCCGTACCGATCATGAAGAACTTCTTGCGGCCGAACCGGTCCGCACTCGAGCCGCCGAGCATCAGCAGCGACGCCAGCACCAAGGTGTATGCGTCGATGATCCACTGGAGACCCGACACCGATGCCCGCAGGTCGGACCCGATCGCCGGCAGCGCGACGTTGACGATCGTGTTGTCGATGCTGACGAGAAACAAGCTCATGCAGCAGATTGCGAGCACCAGGTAGCGGTGCCGCTTGGTCAGTTCGCTCATCGAAATCCAATACTTGTAGATACACAACTATTAGTTCGAGTATCGACCTCGGCAGGCCGCAACGCAAGTCAGCGGCGAACGACGAAAGCGGCCAGGGCCAACCCGATACAGGCGACGACCGCGGCCACGAGGGGACCGAGTCGGGGTTCGGCGTGAATCGACAGGGCACCGGCGAACGATCCCGCGACCAAGGCGGCAATTGCGCCCAGTCTGAGCGCAAGATGCTCGGTCCTGCCCCGGGCCAGGTCGTCGGCTATGTTGACCATCGTTCCGGTGACGAACGTCGAGGACAATCCTCCCTCGGGGAGTGACGAGCGCGCGACCACCGTCTGCAACGCCATCGCCGCCGCGGACATCGCCACCAGAGCGACGACGGCGCCTACATCGAGCCACCACGCCACGAGGGTGAGCACCTGGACGGCCGCAGCCGTCCCCAGCAACGGCAACGTCGGGACGCGCACGGAGCGGTGCGCGTAGCGGAACCCGGCCAGCAGAACCACGAAGAACACGGCGATGGCGATCGCGGCCCCGACCAGGCTGGCAAGGTAATCGTCCCGGCCGACCAGTCCGACGAGCACCAGATTGCCCGTCATGTTCGCGGTGAATACGCCGCCGAGTGCGAGGAAGGCGAACGCATCCGTCGCACCTGCGCCGAACGAGAGCATCAGAAGCAAGACCCCAGGTGAGTGAAAATGTGTCCCCCAGGACACATTTTCACTCACAGCCGGCGGCCCAGGACCGCCATCGTCGTCGACCACGCCAGCGCGAGAAGGTCACGGACCGCACCGAAGGACGACGCCGTCGACCAGACCGTGGTGACGCCCGACGGCGGCACCGGGCGTCCGTCGAACCGGTCCTGTAGCCAGTCGAGGGTGAGCGGCGCGGACAGGGGGTGCAGGGACAGATGTTCGCTGAGTCGGTCCCGCAGGTACGTGACGTGGACCCCGTTGTCGAGGTAGCGGTCGACCTGTCCGTCCACATCGTCGACGGCAATGATCTGGTCGTGGACGGCCTGCACCACGAGCATCGGGACGGTGGGAGCGGTTCTACCGGGCTGAATAGCCTCGAACACCTCGAGGATTTCCGGTGTAGCCAGCAGATCCGCGAGCGGAATGTCGATGTACCTGTCCAGATCGTGCTTCGCGAGCTTGCGCACGGCAGCGACGGTGGTCAGGTCGTCCACCGACTCGAGCAACGCCAGCCCGTCGGCATTGACGTGGGCTCTGACCACCCTGTCCAGATCCGGGTACGTCCTACGCAACCCTTCGACCACCAAGGTGGGCAGACCGGCGTGCAACGTCGCGTTCAGCCTGGTGAAAGCCGACGCAGGATCGCCGACGGGTGAGCCGAGGGCCGCCCCGACCAGTGCGATCTCCGGTGCGTACTCGGGGGCCATCTCCGCAGCCCAGGACGTCGCGAGCCCTCCGCCCGAGTAGCCCCACAGACCGACCTTGGTATCGTCGGTCAGTCCGGCCGGTGCGAACCGCAACGAGGCTCTGACCCCGTCGAGGATGAAGAAGCCGGGCTCACGGGGCGAGCCCCAGTGCCCGTCCGGACCCTCGTGGTCCGGGATCGAGATGACCCAGCCGCGGCGCAGCGCATGCAGCACCAGGACGAACTCGAATTGCGGAACCGCGCCCCACGCTTTTGCGCCCCGCTGCAGCGCGTACGACGGAAAGCACGTGGCCGACACCGCGTCGATCGCGCACTGATACGACAGGAGGCGCGGAGTTTCGGCAACCGCTCCGCGCTGCATCAAGACGGTGGTGACGCTGACCTGCGGCGATCCGTGGAGATCGGACGTCCGATACAGCAGTTGCCACGCGTCGACCTGCTGCGGAATCTTCCCGTACAGCGCCACCTCGACCTCACGGAACCGCAGGACATCACCCGGCGCAGCCTCCTCGAAGCCGTCGGGCGCGACGTAGAACGGGTCCGCATCCGGCCGTGCTGCCCGGTTCGGCCGCGGCATCTCCTGCGGTTCCCACGGAGATCTACCGGCTTTTTCGTCGACGACGCTCATCCCACACCCTTTGTCCGAGTCTCCGGGTCACACTAACCCCGGACCGGACGCCGCACGCCGTCGGCGTACCGCACCGGCACGCTCATCTGGACAATTCGGGAGCAAAACCCGCCGTCCGGTCATACATTTCTTCCCATGACAACCACGTCGACGGCAACGCGCATGCGGCTCAACTGGATCACCCTCGTGATCGGTATCGCACTGACCGTATTGGCGATCTACGACATCACTCACGGCGAACGTTCCACCAGCGAGTGGATCGCCATCGTGTGTTGGCCCATCGTGGCAATCGGCAGCGCTGTCCAGTTGACGAGGCTCAGAAAGCTGTAGAACGCCGTTCAGCACTCTCTCGTCGCGGCGGACAGGCGTCTAAGATCCTCCGGAGGCGATTCGAGCAGCGGAAGTCGCACTGCCGCAGAGTCTATGACGCCGATCTCCGCCAGCGCTGCCTTGGCCATGATCGCGCCCTGAGACGTACGCATGACGGCGTCGGTGAGCGGGAGCAGTTCGTTCTGGATTCGACGAGCTGAGACGAGGTCACCTCGCCGCACCGCATCCGCGAGGGCCGCGTTCCGATCGCCGACGAGATTGCCCACCACACTGACGAGTCCTGTTGCGCCGATTGCCAAGTACGCCAGGTTGAGCTCGTCGATTCCGCAGTAGTAGGCGAGAGATGTCCGAGACATCACCGTCGAGGCCTCGTACAGGTCACCTTTGGCATCCTTGACCGCTCGGATTCGCGGATGCTCGGCCAGCAGAATCAACGATTCGGGCGAGAACGCCGTGCCGGACCGCGCCGGCACGTCGTACAACATCACCGGGAGATTCGTCGCGTCGGCGACGGCAGTGCAGTGCGCGACGATGCCCGCCTGCGTAGGCCGCGAGTAGTAGGGACAGACGACGAGCAGCCCGTCGGCGCCCGCCGCTTCCGCGCGACGAGCCCTCGCGACGCTGGCCGCGGTGTCGTAGGTTCCGACGCCGGCCGTCACCTTCGCCCGTCCGTCGACTCGCGACACCACCGCGGCGACGAGCTTCTCCGTCTCGGCGTCCGTCAGCGTGGGCGCCTCCCCCGCCGTGCCTGCGACGACGATGCCGTCGCACCCCGTGGCGACGAGATGGTCGACGAGCCTGCCGAGGGAGTGCTCGTCGAGCTCTCCGTCCGTGGTCATCGGCGTCACCATGGCGACGCAGTTGGTGCCGAAGAGCTGTTCGGTGGTCATGCACAGAAGTGTGCGACGCAGTAAGCCTTCGGTCCAGCGACGGTTTTTCGCCGATAATGCGTAGCATCGCTTCATGGTCGACGTCGCATCGCTACACGCTCTGAAGTCGGTGGCCACCCTCGGCACCCTGGCGAAGGCCGCCGACGAACTCGGCTTCACGGCCTCCGCCGTCTCACAGCAGATCAAGCGACTCGAACGCCAGCTGGGACTTCGGGTTCTCGCCCAGTCAGGGCGCGGTGTCGTGCTGACACCGGCAGGCCAGGCACTCGTCGACACCTCTCCCGACGTCTTCGATGCACTGGAACGATGCGCCGAAGCCGCACGTTCCGTGGCCGACGGTGCACCGCGCGGCACTCTGCGGGTCGCAGCCTTCTCCACCGCCATCCGCGGTGTGCTTGCTCCGGCGATGCGCGCCCTCGGCGCGGCATGCCCACAGCTGAGCCTGCAGATCACCGAACAAGATCCAGACCGCGCGATTCACAGCGTCGATTCGGGTATCGCCGACGTCGCCCTCGTGCACGACGCAGACGGACTCATCGCCCCCATACCGCCGTCTCTGAACCGACGGTCGTTGCACACCGACATCGGCGACATCGTCGTACATCGAGATCACCCACTCGCCCGCGAAGCTCACGCGTTGCCCGCCAGCGCACTGACCGGTCTCACCTGGGTGACGAGTCCACCGGGAACCGTGTGCCACCAATGGTTTCGACGCGTCGTCGCCGACCTACCGGACAGTCCCGACGTCCGGCACCTGGTCGACGACTTCTCCAGCCAACTCGCCTTGGTGGCGTCGACGAACGCCGTCGCACTCATCCCTCGACTCGCACGTCCCCCTTTGGGCGAACACCTTGTATCCCTCGAACTGCGTCGCCCACCAACCCGTGAACTGCACGCCGTCTGGCGTCGCAGCGCAGACTCCAGCCCGGCCATCCGAGCACTCGTCGACACACTCGTTGCCACATAAACGACGCGGCGTGTGCCCGAGTCCTGGTGGTGAAATCGACGCGCCGGGCCGGTCGGGCGGGCTGATGAGCCCTTCGATCGAAATCTGTTCCGGCAGAGCTACTTCGTTCGTGGACTTGCCGTGCGATCAGCCGTTGCGAAGGAGCTCTTCGCGTCGTTCTTCCTTGCGCTCTTCGCGACGCTCGTCCTGGCGGGCCTTCTCGTCGATGTCGGCCTGTACTTCGTCGCAGCGGAAGCCGCTGTACAGCAACTGCTCTGCCCCGACGTCCTGGACGACCAGGCAGTAAGCGCCGCCGTTCATAGCCGGGACAAGTTCGGTCACCGTATCGGCCGTGGCGACTGCTGCGCCGGCAGCACCGAGCCCTCCGATCAAGGCAGCGACAGTGGCGGTGCGAATGGCAAGCTTCTTCATGATGACTCCTTCTATCATGTTCTGCAGCTTGGCTTTCGGTCACTTACGATCTTGTCGTAGTCCGCTGTTCGGCAACAGTGCACAGAATCATGAGCTCGGCTGACATCGTCACGGAATCGAGATGACGTTTGTCATGGGCCGACGGATCGGCACCGCGTGGCTTAGTCTGTGCGTGACCGGAGGGCCGCCGAATCGAGGAGACGCCCATGAGCACCGACAGCTTCTGGAGCGACGCCGATCGCCACCTGATTCGTTACGGCGTGACGTTCACTCCCCGCATCATCGAACGGGCCGAAGGCACGCACGTGTACGACAGCGACGGCCAGGCAATCCTCGACTTCACCTCGGGCCAGATGAGCGCAGTCCTCGGCCATTCCCACCCGGACATCGTTCGAGCGGTGTCGCAGTCCGTCGGATCGCTGGACCACCTCTTCAGCGGAATGTTGAGCAGACCCGTGGTCGACCTCGCCACCAAGCTCGCCGCCACCCTCCCGTCGGAACTCAGCAGGACCCTTCTGCTCACCACCGGCGCGGAGGCCAACGAAGCGGCTCTGAAAATGGCCAAGTTGTACACCGGCGGATACGAGGTCGTCTCGTTCGATCGGTCCTGGCACGGCATGACGTCCGGCGCGGCGGCCGCGACCTTCTCCGCCGGACGACGAGGATACGGCCCGGTGATCCCCGGCAATCTGACCTTGCCGACGCCTGATTCCTACCGGCCTCGGTTTCGGCGTGCCGACGGCTCCTACGACTGGGAGACCGAGCTCGACTACGGCTTCTCGCTCATCGACAGACAGTCCACCGGCGCACTTGCGGCCTGTCTGGTCGAACCCATCCTGTCGTCCGGCGGCATCATCGATCCGCCCGTCGGCTACCTGGCACGGCTCAAAGAACTCTGTGTCGAACGCGGAATGCTGCTCATTCTCGACGAAGCGCAAACCGGCCTCGGCCGCACCGGCCGGATGTATGCCTTCGAACGCGACGGGGTCACCCCGGACATCCTGACTCTGTCCAAGACCCTCGGCGCAGGGCTTCCCGTCGCCGCGGTGATCACCGGCGACGAGATCGAGAACATCTGCAACGACAAAGGTTTCCTGTTCCTGACCACCCACGCATCGGATCCGTTGGCTGCCACCGTCGCACACACCGTGCTCGACGTCATCGAACGCGACGGACTCGTCGAGCAAGCCGCAAAACTCGGCGAACAGCTCTCCGACCGCCCCGACGCACTGCGCGACACCTACGAAGTCGTCGGCGACGTCCGGGGCCGTGGCCTGCTACGCGGACTCGAATTCGTCACCGACAAGGAGTCGAAGACCCCCGCCGACGACCTGGGCAAGAAAGTGACCACCGCCTGCCTGGAGCGTGGACTGCACCTCAACATCGTCCAGCTACCAGGAATGGGCGGCATCTTCCGTATCGCTCCCCCACTGACGACAACCGAAACCGAACTACACGACGGCATCGACATCCTCGACGCCTCCATCTCAGCCGTCCTGGCCGGTAGCTCTTCCTGACGGGACGCAAGACCTACTCGCCGGCCGCACCGCCGTAGGTTGCAATCTTGTATTCGGTTGCTACCAAGGACAATTGCAGCTCGAGCATTTGTCTGCGAATGGTGTCCCGATGTTCGACGAGTATGTCCAGGCGTTCCGGGACGGTATCGTCACCCTGATCGACCAGCTCCACGTAATGCTGCAGATCACGCATCGGCATGCCGGACAGACGCATTCGAGTGAGAAAGACCAAGCGGCGCACCGCGGCGGCGTCGTACAGGCGGTGGTCGTGCGCGTCTCGTTCGACCTCGATCAACCCGCACCGTTCGTAGTACCGGAGGGTGTGCGCCGACACACCCAAGAGCTGCGCGACCTCGGAAATCCCGATCGGCTCGGTTACTTCACCGGGTTCGATCAGTCCGTGGACGATGTCGATCGTCATCGATACATCCGCTTGGGCCAGCGCAGCAAGAGCCTTGTCCATCAGATCAACGGTCGCCATGACGTCACGATAGCCCTGGCCAGCGGTTCAGACTGGACCGACGGACTCGGCAACCCCCGGATAATCTGCACTGGCCGATATCTCCGCGAGGCGCTCGACCTCGTCGAGGTTCCACCTGTAGCCGTCCGACAATCGCCGAACCGCTTCTCTTCCCAACGGGATTCGTAGCGGGGCGGATTCTCCGTTCAGAAGTTCGATGATGATCCGGGCCGCCCGCGTCGGATCGCCTTCCTGCTTCCCATCGACGGCCAGCATGTCCGCGCGGACCGCGCTGAGCAGTCCCTCGTAGACGTCGCTGGGGTCGACGAGGTTGAGGACGCCAGCTTCGTTGAACCCGGTGCGGAACCTGCTCGGTTCGACGATGAGGACTCGAACACCGAACTGTTCGACCTCGCCGGCCAGGGCTTCCGACCACCCTTCCAAGGCGAACTTCCCGGCCGAGTACGAGCCCGCTCCGGGGAACGACACTCGGCCGCCCTGACTGCTGACCTGCACGATCGATCCGGTTCGCCGCCGCCTCATTCCAGGCAACACAGCACGCGTGAGGGCCGCGGGGCCGAACAGATGCTGGTCGAGCATGTCGCGCAGCTGGGAATCGGTCACCTCCTCAGCAGCGCCGATCTGCCCGACCCCACCGTTGTTGACCAGCACATCGACCGCTCCGAATCGCTCCGCCGCGGCCGCAATCAGCTGTGGTGCCGCTGCGGTGTTGCGTACGTCGAACTCGACCGCCATCAAAGTATCCGGGTATCGACGCACCATGTCGCCCAACCTGCTCGGTCGACGAACAGCCCCCACAACCGTGTCACCGGCTGCCAAAGCCTCTTCTGCGAGTGCTCGTCCCAAACCCGACGACGCCCCCGTGATGATCCAGCTTCTCTTCGTCATGCCGCGACGCTATGACTTCGAGCGCGCTCGAACGCAAGCTCATCACCGCCGGCGGGTTCGCGTGTGCCCATGAATGACGCCCTGCACCATGGGACGCGCCAGGAACTCGTGGGGAAAGCCCAGATCGGGCGCGCTGACGTCGTCGAGCTGGGTCAGATGCTCGTCGGAAAGTTCCACGTCCAGCGCAGCAAGGTTGCTCTGTAACTGCTCTGCGGTTCGCGCACCCACGAGAGTGCTTGTCACCACTGGGTTGTGGAGAGTCCACGCAATGGCGACCTGAGCCGGGGTGACTCCCAATTGCTGCGCAACGTCGACTACGACGTTCGCGACCTCGAGTCCTCGAGTGGTCAAGCTGTTGCCGGCCGCGGCGTGATCACTTCGACTGCGCGGCATAGCCGTCACATCTTCAGGAAGGTCAGCGGGTGTGTACTTGCCCGTCAGCACTCCCCCACCCAGCGGTGACCAGGGAACAACTCCGAGTCCTGATCCGCTCGCCATCGGTAGAAGGTCACGCTCGGTGGTTCGCTCGATGAGGCTGTACTCGACCTGAAGTGCGGAGAGGGTCGGCCATCCCCGGAGCTCGGCGATCGTCTGCATACGTGAAATCTCCCAAGCCGGCGCGTCGGAGATGCCGAGATAGAGCACCTTGCCGCTGCGTACCAGCTCGCCCAACGCAGCGATGACCTCTTCGCCGGGCGTCAGCCCGTCCCACGCATGGAGGTACAACAGATCGATGTAGTCCGTATTCAGGTTGCGCAGACTTGCCTCGACCGAGGTTACGAGGCTCTTACGGTTACCACCTCCCGCATTGGGGTCTGATGGGTTCCGCGTACCAGCGTACTTCGTGGCGATCACCACGGAATCTCTTCGATCCCTGACAAATTCACCCAGAAAGCTCTCGGACTGGCCGTCGGTGTAGATGTTGGCCGTGTCCACCATGTTTCCGCCTCGATCGAGGTAGGTGTCGAAGATCCGTCGAGCCTCGTCTTTGCTCGCACCCCAACCCCACGCGTCGCCGAAAGTCATGGCGCCCAGTGACAACGGCGAGACCCTCAGTCCCGATCGTCCCAGCAGTCGATAATCGGTCAACTCCGCCACGGTTACTCCTCAGTTCGATGTGTGGTCGACCATGCCTGCGCTCGCCTGGTCCGTGAAGGCTCAGGACATCCTGGGAAGACCAGTACCAGGCTGTTCAGCATCGGTGTGGCATAGCCTTGGGGACGTGAGTTCGACTCCGCAGCCCATCGCCCGCCACGAGTTGGCAGCCTTTCTGCGTGCGCGGCGCGAAGCGCTTCAACCGTCGATGGTGGGGCTGCCGCCACGGCTCGGATCCTCCCGGACGCCTGGGCTGCGACGAGAGGAAGTCGCAGCCCTCGCCGGCGTGAGCGTGGACTATCTGATTCGTCTGGAGCAGGCGCGTGACGTTCGGCCGTCGGCCCAGGTAGTGCAATCCTTGTCGAGGGCACTGAGGCTGTCCGATGACCAGATCGACTACCTCCTGACGTTGGCCGGACATCGTCAACTCGAACGCAGTACCAAACCGACTGTCCCCGAGGGTCTTGCACGTCTTCTCGACGATGTCTCTCCATTGCCCGCCATGATCCTGAACTACCGCCTGGACATCCTGGCATGGAACGACACGATGTCGACCCTCCTTCTCGACCTCGACGGCACAACAGCACGAGAACGCAATGTACTGAGAATGTGCTTCCTGGACGATCGGTTCATTGACTTTTACGGCGACCGCGACAGCGTAATTCGCGGAGCTGTTGCCGATCTGAGAGCAGCGTGGGTCGACCACGCGCATGATCCTGACCTGGTAGTCCTGATACAGGAACTCGAAGCCGGTAGTGCCGAATTCTCCGCCTACTGGCAATCGCGGGACGTCGCCGTACGAGCGGAGGGCAACAAGCCGATGAACCATCCGAACGTCGGGCCGATCACCGTGAGTTACGACGTCCTCAATCCTCTCGGCGACGCGAATCTGCGACTCATCGTCTACCGCGCCGCCGACCCGGCCTCCCAGGCTGCACTCGACCAACTCGCCACAACCCGCCACTCCCACACCCGAAGGCACCTGCGAACCCTCTGAAGCGAGTTATGGCGAGGGCAATCGAACAGAAGATGTCTTCGTGATGACGCTGGATAGAAGGTCAGCAGCCGTTTCGCGCCTACCTGTGGAGTATCCGTCGACGGAGGGCACGATCAGTGCGCGCCTGTAATCGGCCAGGTCCAGCACCAAGTGCTCGTTCCCAACGAGAACAATGGTGCGCAATGGACACGCCGAGGGCTGCGCCGAATTGAAGGCCGGTACAGACGATGCCGCCTGCGACACCGTGATGGCGGGCCTCGACACCTTCCACCGCTGAAGCTGTCAGCGGACCGTACTTGACAGCAAAGGAAACACCAAGCAAAAGCAAGGAAGGCAGCAGATCGAGAAAACCCGGGTTCGAGTCCAATCGAAGTGTCAGCGCGAACCCAATTTTGACCGCGGTCGGTCCGATTGTCATCACAACGACATTCCCGAACCTTGTCGCATGTCAGGGCGTCAACGTTGGAGCGATCAGGAGCTCCACTCCCATTGCGAAAACCCGAGTCGGGTGGGCACTTCCCGCGTCATTGGAACGCCCCGATTATTTCGTCGCAGACCTAGGAGACGGCCCTGCGGCCGTGCTTCCGGCCACCGAACAGGGAAACAGCTGACGCCTCAGAAAGCGAGAGATTCGACAGGCGAAATCCTCGCCCACCGTGTTCCTCGCGGTTCTGGTGTAACACTTGCGTCGTGTGCAGGCGGAATCCCGCTTGCAGAATGCACAAGTGTTACACCCCGCCCAGCAAACCGCCTATCGACCGGGCGCGTTGATTCTGAGTCCGGGCGCCGAGGCGATGTCGGTCAGCTGGTCGATCGTCAACACCCCGACGGACGTCACTTCGATTTGCGTTTCATCCGGTGTAAAGGCGACGACCCGTCGGATATCCCCGCGATCCTGGATATCGAAGACGGCGCCGTCCTGAGACGTGACGCGCTCATCGACAATCCCGACGAAGCACGGGCCGGGTGGCTGGTAGGCGCGTCCGACGATTACATCCAGCATTCCAGTTCGCCCGTCCGACGTAATCGTCCCGGATGCACCTGCATCGGCGGTCGAACCGGCGACACTGTAGGTCTCTCGGTCACCGGAGAATTCCAATCGCGTCGTGACGGAATCCGGTTCGACAACCGTACCTGCCGGCAACGCACCGACGAGGGCCTCGGCCATTCCATTCAATTTGCTGTCGGTAATCCACGACTCGTCTGCACGAGCAACTTCAGCGCCCGTGGTGAAGGCGTAGTTGATTCGCACCAGATCCTCTTCCTGAATCATCTCCTCGCAACCGGGAATCGCCAGATCGGTGGACGACGAAGTGTCGGTGATCCCCGCAACCACCACTCCCGTTCCCACGATGGCTGCCACCACTGCGATATCCACCCATACGCCGCTGCGTCCTTTATTGCTTCGCATGAAAGGACCTTATCGGTGACCGCCCGCCTGATGGCCGACGTCGGCCATAGGTCTTGTAGTGCTGCTGACCGTGAGTTACGTGTGTGCGTACACGGTTGCCCGAACCGGAGGGAATCGACCTGGTCCTGACCGTACTTCCGCGGTCAATCCAGCAGCACACCAGGATTGAGGATGCGGTGTGGGTCCCATGCGTTCTTGAGCAGCGCCATTGCTGCCAACTGTGTTTCACCACGTTGGCGGATCAGCCATCTACGTTTGGCTCGGCCGATGCCGTGTTCGGCGCTGATGGTGCCGTCATGACTCAAAACCAGTTCCAGGACAGCATCTTCCAACGCTCCGGCAACGTCGTCTGCGAATGTCCCGGCGCCGGGCAGGATGTTGACATGGATGTTGCTCTCGGCGAAGTGACCGAACAGAACGAGCACAGCATCGGCGTCGACGGAGTGGACTGCGTCTGTGATCGAGCCGACGAACTCTTCGAACCGCTCGGCCGGTACACCGACGTCGAGCTTGACGGGAACCCCAGCAGTAGAGATCGATTCGGTGATTCGCTCACGGAACGACCACAGTGCCCGACGTTCCGCAGCGGATTCCGCGATCGCAATTCTGCTGCTGTCCAGCCCGCCGGACATCAACGCCTCCAGCACCGGCTCCGCGCCGACGAGAGAAGAACCCATCTCTGCGAACACCCAGAAACCCTCGGCGGGTAATGGCGTCGGTGTACCGGAGTGTTCCGCAACGCGGCTCACTGCGGCACCTTCGGCCCATTCGACGGCGTCGATCTGGGGCAGCTGCAGGATCGTCGGGAGGGCAGCGACAGCGGCTCGGACGTCGGGGAACGACATCGCTACCACCAGGTGGTCGGTCAGCGGACGGACCAGCTTCCAGGTGACGTCGGTGATGACGGCCAGAGTTCCTTCGGATCCGATCAGCAGATTCGTCAGATCGTAGCCCGTGTTGTCCTTCACCAGCGATGTCCGACGGTCGACGATATCGCCACTGGGCATGACTGCTCTCAGCCCCGAGATACGTTGGCGAGCCGAGCCGTAGCGCAACACGCGTGCCCCACCTGCGTTGGTCGATGCGGCGCCGCCGACAGTCGCCGACTCTCCCGACGCCAGTGACAATCCTGCGGTGTAACCCGCCTCGGCGGCAAGCGATTCGAGCTCGACGAGAGTGACACCGGCCCCGACCGTGACGGAACCGTCCGCCGAGACGGGTCCGTGTGAGCGCAACGCACGCGTCGACAGAACCACACTCCCATCGGACGGAACAGCACCTCCGACGAGCCCGGTGTTGCCGCCTTGCACCGTCACCGCAACCCCGTGCTGGGTGCAGGCTCTCAACACGTCCGCAACTTGCTCTGCAGACTCGGGGCGCACCACCGCACGCGGTCGTCCACTCCAACGCCGAGTCCAATCGACCGAATAGGAGGCCATGACGTCGGCGTCTCGCGTAACCCGTCCCGGGGCGGCGGCGTCGAGCACGTCATCGAACTCCATACTTCGAAGGGTAGTGCGTCGAGCGCTACACGGCCCGAACGCGGGAGTTCAACCTGCGCACACGACCCGCTTCGTCATGACGATCTCGAGCTCGTCCGGCGCCAAGGGATAGGGAACGGTCTCACCTGTGGTTGCGAACCCCATGCGTCGGTAGAAGGCCTGCGCCCGCCCGTTCGCCTCGTGGACTTCCAGGGTCAAGGTACGGTGCCCTTGCCGATACACCCACTGCTCGATTTCGCGCAACAGTGCGTCGGCGACGCCCCCTCCACGCGCCGTCGGCGATACGTAGACGCCGAGCAGGAAGACTTTGCCGTCCTCGATGCGTGCACGCATGATTCCGAGCCACGCGTCCGTGTCGTCCACTGCAGCGAAGCCGCAGGACAACGCCGAGTTCGTGCTCTCGGCGCGCTGTTGCCACTGGTTGTCGGTCTGGGCCGTCGCGGAGTCGAGCGTCTCGACGAAGGCCTTCGGTGAATCCGCCAGCATCTCCAACCGCTGATTGCGGAACGACTGCCAGGATCGTCCGTCGACAGGCATTACGCGGAAAGACACAGCGACCAGACTAACCGAGCGCCACCCTCGGCACTGCTACATTTTTCTGCAGGCGACTGGCGAAGGATGGGTCACCATCAGGGAGCCTGTGAACGCGAAACATCGTCCGCCTGGGTGTTTCACCGATACCGGTGAAAGAGAGGACCCATGCTCGACGTGCGGGCCGCCCGAACAGACGATGCACCAGCTATTCTGGCTCTCAGGCATGCAGCCGAGGACTGGCTGGCATCTCGCTCGATCGACCAGTGGACTCCGGGTGAAGTTCCGCTGTCCACCGTTAGACTGCAGGTCTCGCGCGGTGAGTTCGTCGTCGCTCGGTATCCCGGGTCGTCGCCAATCGTGGCCGCAATGCGCACGATACGGTCGGACCCCGAGATCTGGCCCGACGACGGCAACGCGTTGTACGTGCACGGACTCGTCATCGATCGCTGTCATGCGGGCACCGGCCTGGGTGCAGCCATGCTCGACCACGCGGCCCGCTCGGCAGCCGACGCAGGCATCTCGCGTGTTCGATTGGATTGCGCCGAAACCAATCCCACGCTCCGCCGGTACTACCTCGGTCAAGGTTTCACCGAAGTCGGTCGTCGCGAATTCGAGGACGGAAAATGGTTCAGCGTGACACTCTTCGAGAAACGTCTGAAGACGTGGCCATAGGCCTACTTTCGCGCTCGCAGTCTTTCGGGAGATGATCGCGTTCGCACGGTCATCGCTGCGCATACAACGACGACTGCACCACCCAGCGCCGACGACCAAGACAAGTACTCGTGAAGAATGACTGCAGCCCAACCAAGACTCAGAACGGGCTGAACAAGTTGAACCTGGCTGACGTTGGTGATCGGACCGATGGCGAGGCCTCTGTACCATGCGAAGAAACCCAGATACATGCTGATCGAAGCCAAGTAGCCGAACGCAGCCCAGGCCTTCGGCTCGATCTCGGACAATCCGTCGAGCGATAAGAGTGTCAACGGGACCGTTACCGGCAAAGCCACTATCAAAGCCCACGACACCGTCTGCCACGATCCCAATTCCCTTGACAGTAGCCCGCCTTCGGCGTACCCGATGGCCGCACTGACGACAGCGGCCAGCAGCAGTAGGTCGGACCATTGCGGCACAGACCATCCTCCGCTCCTCACGACAGAGAACCCCAACGCCGCCGTCGCCCCGAGAACAGCCATGAGCCAGAATGCTGTACGGACCTTCTCCTTGCCTCGCGCGACTGCGACCACTGCGGTAGTGGCGGGCAGAAGTGCGATGACTATTGCGCTGTGGCTGGCAGAGGCGGTCGTCAGGGCATACGAGGTCAGCAGTGGAAATCCGACCACCACGCCAGAGGCGATGACAGCCAGACGAGCCCACTGCATCCCGTTCGGTAGCCGCTGCCGAGTAGCTCCCAGCACCAGGACGGCGAGCGCGGCAGCGACTACGGCGCGCCCTACCCCCGCGAACAACGCCGGCATGCCGCCCAGGACGGCCACACGAGTGAGAGGAACTGTCAGGGAGAACGCCACGACACCGACTAACCCCCACAGAATTCCCGGGCCGGGTACGTACGATATCGCCGATGCGCGGTTACAAGTAGCGCTACTATGGGGACTCATGTCTGACGATAGCAGTTCGCGGATCGTTGCATCCCTACGTCGATGGATCGCCTCCGCCCCACCTGGCGCGCAGCTGCCGTCCACGCGCTCTCTCGTCGTCGAACACAGTGCAAGTCCGGTGACCGTACAGAAAGCGCTTCGCGTCCTGGTATCGCAGGGGGTGGTCGAGAGCAGGCCCGGCGTGGGCACGTTCGTGCGTGAGAACACATCGGTCCGAGCCAACGATTATCGTTGGCAAACCGCCGCACTCGGCGCCCCCGTGACACGGCTCAAACTACCGGCAGCGCTTCAGTCGCCGTCGAACGACGTGGTCTCACTTCACTCGGGTTACCCGGACCGAACGTTGCTGCCGGAGAAGCTCGTACGTAGTGCTTTCGCCCGGGCTGCACGAAGTGACGCCATTGTCGATCGACCACCGACCGCAGGTCTACCCGAGCTGCAATCATGGTTCGCTCGAGAACTCGCGTCGATCACTTCCCCCGGAATCAATCCACCGTCGTCGAGCGACGTGACGGTGATACCCGGCAGTCAGACAGGCCTGAGCACTGCGTTCAGAGCACTGGTCGGAGCGGGCCGGCCTTTACTGATGGAGTCGCCGACGTACTGGGGCGCAATCCTGGCAGCAGCCCAGGCCGGCGTCGATGTCGTTCCTGTTCCTTCCGGATTCACCGGGCCCGACCCTGAGGAACTTCGACGAGCGTTCGAGAGCACCGGTGCTCGTGCGTTCTATGCCCAACCCAACTTCGCGAGCCCGACCGGCGCGTTGTGGAAACCGGAACTCGCGGAGAAGGTTCTGAAGATCGCCGAACAACATGGGGCGTTCATCATCGAAGACGACTCTGCTCATGACTTCGGAATTTCGGCGCACCCGAGCCCCCTGGCAGCCCGAGACGACACAGGACGTGTCGTGTATTCGCGAGCATTGACCAAGAGCGTGTCACCCGCGGTGCGGGTTGCAGCAATCATCGCCCGCGGACCCGCTCGGGAACGGATCATCGCGGACACGAGCGCGGAGTCCATGTACGTGAGTTCGATTCTTCAGACCGTCGCCTTGGACGTCGTCACTCAGCCGGCATGGCGGACGCATCTCACTCGTCTCCACAGTCAATTGGCCGCCCGCCGCGATCTTCTCGTGACGAGCATCGAAGAGCACGTTCCAACGGGGAAACTCGAAGGCATACCGGCAGGTGGACTGAACCTGTGGCTGAGGCTCCCCGACGAGACGGATCTCGACGTCGTGGTCTCCGAGTGCAGGTCGGCCGGCGTCATCGTCGGCGCAGGAGACGGCTACTTCCCGGCCGAACCAACAGGAAAGTATCTTCGCCTCAACTTCGCAGGTCGGAACCCCGGTGACTACCCGATTGCCGCACGCGAAATTGGCTCGGCTGTCGAGCGCTCTCGGTCTTCGACCTCCCGATTGTGAACGGGCTCAGTACTCTTCGATCGAGCTGCACTGGACGAAGCCCGTGACAGCAACGGAATTGGACTTCTCCATCGAGAAGACCAACCGGAGAAATTCGCCGCGGCACTTCGGGAATTCGTCAGCCTCGAAGGTAGGTGAGGACGGCGAGTACGCGCCGGTGCCCGTCGATGTCGCTGGGAAGGTCGAGTTTCAGAAAGACGTTTCTGATGTGCTTGTTCACAGCGGGGACGCTGAGTTCCAAGGACCTTTCGATTTCGGAGTTCGATCTGCCCTCGGCCATGAGGGCGAGGACCTCTTTTTCCCGTTTGCTGAGGCGGTCGAGCGGGCGCGTCCGTCGGTGAAGTAGTTGACGGACCACCTCGGGATCGACGATGGTCCCGCCCGATGCGATTCGTTCCACCGCGTCGTTGAACTCCGTGACTGCACCGATGCGGTCCTTGAGCAGGTAACCCACTGCGCCGGCGTTTTCTGCGCCCAACAGCTGTGACGCGTAGGACTGCTCGACGTACTGACTGAGAACCAGTACCGGAAAGCCAGGAATGCGCTCGCGCAGGGCGACGGCCGCCCTCACACCGTCGTCCGCTTGACCGGGGGGCATCCGGACGTCGGTGATGAGAAGGTCCGGCTCGTGCTCGTCGACCGCACGAGCGATCTCGTCGGCGCTGCCGACAGCGGCGACGACGGTGTGTCCGAAGCGTTGTAGGAGCCCGACGAGGCCTTCCCGCATGAGCGTGGAATCCTCGGCCAGGATCACGCGATACGGCATGGGATCTCCACTCTGAGCGTGGTCGGCCCGCCGGCAGGGCTGGACAGTTTCAGTTGCCCGGCAACAACATCGAGACGGTCGGCAAGCCCGGTCAGACCGGTTCCGACTCGTGGATCCGCACCGCCCACTCCGT
Source organism: Rhodococcus sp. 14-2470-1a (assembly GCF_002259425.1). Taxonomy (NCBI): domain Bacteria; kingdom Bacillati; phylum Actinomycetota; class Actinomycetes; order Mycobacteriales; family Nocardiaceae; genus Rhodococcus; species Rhodococcus sp. 14-2470-1a. Next base: position 21,780 of record NZ_NPFZ01000028.1, on the reverse strand, counting down.
CGTCGGAAATTTCCAGCACGAGTATGTCTGCGTGGATGCGACCGTGAACTCTGGCTCGGGTCGCACCACTGTGCCTCGAGACGTTGGTGAGCGCTTCTGTGACAACGAAGTACGCAGTCGTCTCGACGCGGCGGGGAACACGCTCGGGCAGACGGATGTCGATCTCGGTGTCGATGGAGGACCGACTGGCGACGTCGGCGACAGCCGCCGCGAGGCCGTTGTCGGCAAGCACCTGCGGATTCAGTCCACGGACCAGATCCCTGAGCTCCGCGAGCGCGACAGTGAGCTGGCCTTGCGCGTCCGACAACCGTGCGTCGAGTTCTGGATCGTTCGCATCCAGTCTTGCCAGCCCGAGGTTCATCCCGAGGGTCACCAGGCGCTGCTGTGCGCCGTCGTGCAGGTCGCGTTCGATTCGGGCACGCTCGGACTCGAAGGCGTCGAGCAAACGCTCGCGCGACTTGGAGACGTCGGTGAGGTCGACCCCGATCTCGTCGTCACGGGGCGCCAGGAAGATGCGTGTGAGTGCTGCGTGCGCACCTGCCCAGGCCGTCACCAGATAGGGCCCTGCCGCGAGTGTGACCACACCGATGAACCACCAAGGCCAGGCCGACGGGTCGTCCATGGGGGCACGGAAACTGAGGACCGGCAGGACGAAAGCGAAGGCAAGCACGGTGATGTCCAGCCAACAGAGCGCGGTCACGGAGAACGCCGCAAAACCGAACTCACGCCAGGTCACCGGCTCCGAGAATCGGGTACGCACCCAGGCGCGCACACCGGGGGAAAGGGGCCGACGGTGTGGATCGGCGATTCCGTCGAGATCGACCAGCCGTATCCGCATTCGCTCCACCCGGGCGACGACGATGCCCGACAGCGCCACGAGCAGCAGCAGGACGATGCCGACGACTACAACGAAGAAGATCACGCCCAGGACGGTTGCGGCTGCGAGCACCACGAACACGATCAGATTGAGGATGCCGCCGGAAAGCAGATACAGGAGGCTACGCCATGGCCATGGCGTCAGCAGAAAACGTAAAGGATGGTGCGCTAGTGCCTGCCAGGCCGTCGTGACGCGCATGTATCGATCGTAGATTCTCGACGTGATCGACGCGGTAGTGCTGGCATACCCCTGTCGCATAGAGCGCGCGTGACTGTGCGAGTCAGGAGCAGCCGATTCACTGAAGGAATGTACAAGCACCACGACGCAGAAGCCGCGATCGAACTCGAGGACGTCCGCAAGGTGCATGGTCGAGGCAACCGCGCGGTGACAGCCCTTTCCGGGGTGTCGATGGACTTCGCCCGAGGAAGTTTCACCGCGATCATGGGCCCGTCGGGCTCAGGCAAATCGACCTTGCTGCACTGTGCGGCCGGCCTCGACACACCGAGTGGTGGCACCGTGAGGATTGCAGGTTCCGACATCACCGAGATGGACGAGAAAGCGCGGACCGAACTACGTCGACGACACGTCGGATTCGTGTTTCAGTCATTCAACCTGGTGGGCTCGTTGACTGCAGCTCAGAACGTCGAACTGCCTGCACGATTCGCCGGTCGGCGCGTACGCCCTACGGACGTGGCGGCAGCCCTGGCCGAGGTGGGACTCGCGGACCGTGCCTCTCATCGTCCAGCTCAACTGTCCGGTGGCCAGCAGCAGCGCGTCGCCCTCGCGCGTGCCCTCATCACCCGCCCGGATGTTCTCTTCGCGGACGAACCGACAGGTGCAGTGGACACCCGGACTTCGAAACACGTTCTGACGCTGATGCGTGAACTGGTGGACCGGCAACAGCAGACCACCGTGATGGTCACCCATGACCCACTCGCCGCCTCCTATGCAGACACAACGATCTTCCTGGCGGACGGTCGAATAGTGGACTCACTGAGCATCCAGCGCGGTCGGTCCGACAGTGTTGCCACGATCGCTACTCGGTTGACCGGATTGGAGTCCTGATGCTTGCGTCGGCCAACCTACGCAGTCACTGGCCGAGTTATATGGCCGCGCTCCTGGCTACCACTTTCGGTGTTGCGCTGATCAGTGCGACACTCGTCGTCTACGACTCGTCACGCCCCGTGGTTCAACCACGTTTGACCGAGGCGACTGCGCTCGCATTACCCCTTCGAGCCGACAACGAGTTCGGCAACACATCGGATTTCGTTCCGTGGAGTGCGACCGAAGCCCAACAGATCGCCGACGATCTCGGCACCCTGCCGGACGTGCGCGTCGTCGCCGACCGTTCGTTCTACGCGCAACCCGTGGTCGACGGCATTCCGATCGAGGACGAGGGAGCCGAACAGGCCGGACACGGCTGGGCGAGTGTCGATCTGAGCCCGTATCGATTGACATCCGGAACACCGCCGACCAATGGCAATCAGGTCGTCGTACCGGATGCGCTGGGCTTCGAACCCGGAGATTCTGTGTCGGTCAATCTCGCGGCGGGATTGGAGGCCTTCACCGTATCGGGGACGCTCAGCGGTGCTGGTCTGTATTTCGCCGACGAGCGTGCTGCGCAACTCGATCCGGGTGTCCGGGCGATAGGACTCGTGATTTCGACGGACACGCAGATCGACGCCGTCTCCGCTACGGCGCAACAGTACTTGGGCGACCGCGGCCGGATCGTCACCGGCGAGGATCGAGCAGCACTCGAGCCCGAATTCGTCAGCCACCGGAGGAACCTCGGTAATCAATTGATCATCGCGATGTCGTCCATCGGGCTGTTCACGACCGTCTTCGTCGTAGCCTCGACATTTGCGCTCGCTACGGCCGAACGCCGTCGGGAACTCGGTTTGCTTCGAACCGTCGGCGCCTCACCGGGGCAGGTTCGGCGCATGGTTCTCGGTGAAGCTGCTGCCATCGGTTGTATCGGTGGAATCATCGGCGCTACAGTCGGTCTCGCACTTGCTCCGGTACTGCGAATCGTGCTGTCGAGTCTCGACGTTCAGCCTCCTGACTTTCATCTGCGCATCTCCGCTTGGCCAGTGATAGTGGCAGTGGCCATCGGAGTAGCCGTGGCGGTGATCGGCGCCTGGACGGCTGCCGAGTCCGCAACCAGGGTGGCTCCGATAGAAGCACTGCTCGCCGCCGCCGTCGAGCGACATCCCATGACGAAGGTGCGCTGGGTATCGGGAATCGCCGCACTCCTCGGCGGTGTGGGCGCGACTGCGTTGACCGCGGGCGCGGCACCGGACAGCAGGACAACCAACGCAATCGGAGCAGCCATGTTGTTCACCGTCTCGGCCGCGCTGCTCGCGCCCATCGTCATCGGTCCGATCGCACAGCTGGTGACATGGCCCTTCGCGCGTTCATCCCGCTCGGCAGGACCGATGCTCCTCAGAGCAGAACTCACCACGAGTACGCGACGTGCCGCCGGCACGGCTGCTCCTGTCATCGCAGCCGTCGGATTCGCGGTGCTGTTGAGCGGGATGGTCGAGACGATGGCAGTGGCATATCCCGCCGAGCAGACCGAGCAACTGCAAGGAATGGTGCTCGTGACGTCCGACGGCACCCCGGGCCTCAGCGACCAGGTGGTGGCGGAGTCAGGAGCGGGCCCGCTCGGGACTAGAGCAGGCCTACCGACCCGGTTGTTCGTGCCTGGAATACAGGGCAACACCACTGTCGTCGACGCCATCGGCAGCCTCGACGAACGTTATGCCAGAGCAGGACACGCTGTCGTGGACGAAGCGACTGCGACACTGCTCGATGTGCAGGTCGGTCGGACGATCACGGTGCGCTTTGCGGACGGGATGTCCGAAAACGTGACCATCTCGCAGGTACTTCCACTCGATCCCGCGCGTGGGGCCTTTGTCTTGCCGCGGGACCTGGTGCGCAAGCACGATCCATCAGCCCTGACCGATGTCGTCTTCCTGCCGCAGGAAAAGACACCTTCACAACTTCCTCCGGGCGCCACGGTGAAGGATGCCTACAGTTTTGCTCTGCAGGACTACGAGGTCGACGCTCGGCTCACCAATTGGCTTGCAGCGACACTCATTGCGATGGCTGTTGGTTACTGCGGGCTTGCCGTCGCGAACGTCATGGCTGTGTCAGCGTACCGTCGTGGGCCGGACATCTCGGCTCTGCAAGCCTCCGGCGGCTCGTCACGACAATTGCTGTCGACGGCAGTCTTCGAGACGGTAATCATCGTCCTCATCGGTTCTGCACTCGGTTCGATCGTGACCATCCCACCCTTGCTGGGCATGGCCGCCGGGTTGGGCCAACTGACCGGCACCGAGGTTGGACTGCATCTCCCCTGGCGGACCATTGCCTGGGTCGTGACCGGTTGCCTGGTACTGGCATCGGGCTCCACTGCAATCGTCACGCGGCGCACCCTGAGGCCTCGGCCAGAGGGTAAGTTCCGATAGTTGCCCAGTACGCACGAACCGCGATCATCGCGCTGTGTCGGCATCCACCGCGTCAGCAAGCAGGTTCAAGGAGGACAGGATTCGGCGGCGCTCACCACCCAACGCCTCCAGCAGAACCGCGTGCGCTCGTATTTCCTTGGGGAACACTTCGTCGATGACAGCCCTGCCTGAATCAGTCAACCGGACGAACGCACTTCGACGATCGGACGGGTTCGATATCCGTTCCACGAATCCCCTGCGCTCGAGACCACTCAGCGCTTTGGAGACGCCCGCTCGTGTCATACCCAGTTGCTCCGCGATCCGAATTGCCGTCTGTTCTGGGGAATACCGGAGAGGAACGAGCAGCTGTACCTCGGTAGCTGACACGCCTGCGTCTGCATAGATCGGCTCCACTGCCAACTCGAGCGCCGCGGCAATCCTGTTTATTTGTCCGACTACCTCCATCGGACTCAGATCCAAGTCCGGGCGAGCGTTGATCCACGCTTGCTCGGTGCGCTTACGAAGAGAAGCCATGGACACCTACCAAGTTTGTTAACTAGTTGACAAGTGTCTAGTCTGCCAGACATGCCGAACTCCCCGACAAATGCCTCCCCGACATATGACGCGATCATCGTCGGCGGTGGCCCCGCAGGTGCAAGCGCAGCGATACTCCTGGCGCGCTCGATGAGACGCGTCTTGGTCGTCGATGCTGGAAAAACCCGGAACGGATCCGCTGAACATGTGCACAACTACCTCGGACTAGACGGAATTTCACCCGATGAGTTGCATCGCCGAGGTCGTCATGAGGCGGAGCATTACGGGTGCACCTGGAAAGCCGGAGCCATCGATTCAGTCCGGCGGCACAGTGGCGGCACTTTCGAACTCGTAGAGCGCAGTGGCAGCGTGCACCGAGCACGTGCCGTTGTCGTCGCAACGGGCCTGCGAGACGAATTACCCGAAGTGGAGGGCATAGAGGATTCGTGGGGTGGAAATATTGCGCACTGCCCTTATTGTCACGGATACGAAGTTCGTGGTGGCCACATCGGTGTCCTCGCCGGCCCCAACCGCTCGTTCTCCCTACATCAGGCAGAGTTGCTCCGGCTCTGGTCGGACGACGTGATCTTCTTTCCCGACGCGATCGATCTCGCAGCATCCGAACGGGCCAGCCTGTCTCAGTGGGGGGTTCGGATCGTCGACGGTCGTGTTCGACGCGTTCGCTCGGTCGACAGCAAGCTCACCGTCCAACTCGTGAACGGCGAGGATGTGGATCGAACGGCAGTGTTCGTCGGACCACGATTCTCACCCAACCACGCACTGTTGTTCGATCTGGGATGCACGCACAACGACGACGGGTGGATTACCGTCGACCAGAACGGTGCAACATCGGTGGCGGGTGTTTGGGCAGCGGGAAACGTCGTGGATTCACTCGCTCAACTGGTTCACGCTGCGGCGCAGGGAACACGGACAGGAATTGCAGTGAATCGCTCGTTGCTCGAGCAAGACATGTCAGTTCTCGACCGGCAATCTCCATGACACCCTGCACCTGCGGCCGGCCTCGCCCTGACCATCATGGCAACCGAGCGAGACCGAACACTTCGAGGACGATGCGGTGAGAACAATATTCGTGGTGACCCATCCCGAGGCGACTCATCACGTGGAGCAAAAAGTCGGAGGATGGTTCGATCTGCGCAGTTCTGGGGGGCACGCTTGCTCTCGATTCGCGCTTTCGGGAGAAGTCGTACGGTCGTGCAGAGGGAAAGCCTCGGAGCTGGCTCGATGAACGCTTCATACCGCCCCCGGAATTCGGGGCTCGATCAGCTCACGACGAAGGGATCGATGGCGCCGGGACCATGGAGGTCTTTGCCCGCCGTGTCTACTCGGCTGTCGATGATGTTCTGCGCCAGAACATTGCACGAAGACGTTTACTTTCACAATCGCCAGATAGTTCGTCTCAGTGATACAAGGCATCTGACCAACTGAGCACGAATTCTCGAACCGCACCACATTGGCCAACTCGGCCCTCGGTAATCTGCCGGTATGTCCGCGCCCGTTCCGTTCAGTCCCACGATCACGTTGCTCACGGTGGCGAGGGTGTGGGATGCGGCGTTCGCGGAGGCGCTGAAGCCGCTTGGGCTGACGACGCGGAAGTACGGGCTGCTGGGCCATATTCGCGGTACGCCTGGGATTTCGTTCAGCGAACTTGCGCGTCGCTCTCGCATCACTGTGCAGAGCGCGCACAGTGCGGTAGCCGGGTTTGTCAGTTCCGGCCTGGTCGACGACGGCACGGCGCAGGCCGGGGCCGCGTCGACGCTGCTCATGTGCGCGAGGTGAGTGCCCCCAGCGACGTCGCCGTGTATCGAGAAGCGAAGAGCACCAAGCACACTGGGACGATCCATGTGAGGGCGAAGTACTTCGAGAACGGGTCGGTTACCACTGCCGCAACTGTCGTACTCAGGGCGGCCGCGAAGGTGCACACTGCCCACGTGGCCGAGATCCGCACGTTCAGCGAGCGAAGCCGCGGGGCGCCCCAGTACTCCTTCGGCAGACTTTCACGCGCGTACTGCTCGGTGAAGGTGACGCCGAGGGTCGACGTCGCCATCACGACTGCGAGCACGAACAGCGCGATTCCCGACGCGTACTCCGGCAGCCACGTCGTCGACGGGACCGACAGCAGCGACGCTGCTGCGAAGCCCACGAAGGTGAGCACCGCAGCGGCGCCGAGCCACTTGATTCCCGCCCGCCCACGAGTCCAGTGAGTGAGCACCAGTGCAACGAACCCGGTGAGGATGCTCGAGAAGAGCAGCGCCTGGTCGCCTCCGCGATGCGGCATCACGAGGAACAGCGCCCACGGCACTAATCCGAGTGCAAGACCAGGCAAGCGCATCCCGGGCCGCCCTTCGCCGAAGTCCTCGATCTGACATCTTCGATTCTGCCGCGGGTAGGTGGCGCTGAACATCGGTCACAGCACGCAACTATTCGTGCCACGCACCGGGAAGTTATCCGGTGACGCCCAGAATCTTGATCGCGAACACCAGGCTGTCGCCTGCCTCGATTCCGGCGCGGGGCTGACCGTCCGGGTAGCCGTCGGCGGAGTTCATCGCCACAGCCACGGTCGACCCCGTCGTCTGGCCTGCGATTGCCTTCTGGAATCCGGGGACGACGCCGGTCAGCGGGAACTCCACGGGCGCGCCGCGCTCGTAACTGCTGTCGAACACCGATCCGTCGCGTCCGTTGACGCCCATGTAGCAGACTGAGACCTCGGCGTCGTCCGCCACGACGGGTCCGTCACCGGCCTGCAATGTCTGCACCTGTGTCTGCGCCACGCTGAACGGCGCCTCGATGTCCACCACGGGGGCCGAAGAATCCGTGGAACCGATGACCGACACACTGCCGGTATCCCCCGCCAGAGTCCATTCGGGGTCGCCCGCGTCTTCGGGTTCCGCGGTGGGGCACGTCGCTGCCTCCGCTACCGACGATGCAGCCGAGGACGTCGTCGAGGTCGCCGGAGCATCCGAGTCGGATCCACATGCAGCCAAGGTCAATACGAGTGCCGCGCTGGACACGAGGACACCGGACACCGAAACACGAGTTGATTTCACCGCTGCCACGGTACATACACCCGTCCGGTCAGGTCCGCAGCACCTTCTCCATCTTCTTTCCCTTGGCCAGCTCGTCAACCAGCTTGTCCAGATAACGAATCTTCTGCATCAGGGGATCCTCGACGTTCTCGACGCGCACCCCGCACACCACACCGGTGATGAGCGACGTGCCCGGATTGAGCCGGGCTTCGGCGAAGAAATCCTCGAACGTGGTTTCAGTGGAGAGGTGGTGTTGCAGTGCGACACTGTCGAATCCGGTCAGCCATTCGACGACCTCACGCAACTCTTCTTCCGTGCGTCCCTTGCGTTCCAGCTTGGTGACGTAATGCGGATACACCGAAGCGACGCTGGTGGTGAAGATGCGATGCATGCGACGAGTGTAGGGCCCGTCGGCCGTCACTGTTCGTCGTACTTCTCCCAGAATCGCGCGCGCAGGCGGTATCGGATTCCCTCGTCGAGGTCGTGGTGTCCCATGGCGTCGGAGGCGTCGAGCAGGAGCGCCCGGTCGATGTCCGGTGGGATGTTCGGCCTGGTGCGTTGCAGGCTCAGCTTGTCCTCGGGTGTGCTGCTCGCTTCCAACGATGCCAGGACGCGAGAGACCACCTCGTCGATCAGTTCGGTTTCCTCACCCGCCATGACGTACTCGGGTTGGACGGTGCTACCTGATCCGGTGGTTCCGCTGTAGACGAGAACGTTCGCGGGTCGAACGGGAGCGGGTGCCTGCGCGGTCGACGCGACGTCGAGCGGGGTGGGCACGCGTGGGCCGGGCTTGGGTCCCGGCCGGGGTGCAGGCTTGGGGACGCTCACCGGGTCGGTGACGACGACGGGAGCGGGCTGCCGATCGATCTTCATGACGGCCGCATCCACGGCGGCGCCGTCGAAGAAGTCGAGCCCGTCGGACGCTCGGATCAAGTGGCGACTGACGCCGTGGGGTTTGCCGTCGTTCGTCGGGACGGTCAGAAGCAGCACCTGCACACCGTGTGCCTGTGCCTCCTCGACGGCCTCGGTCAGATCGTCGTCTCCGGACACCAGGAAGAACACGTCCGACGCATTGCTTCTCGCATGAGCGACGAGGTCGAGTCCGATGCGCAGGTCGACGCCCTTCTGTTCCCCGTTGACACCGAACCGGCCGAGCCGGAGCTTGACCTTGGACAGTTCACCGATCCGCTCCTGTTGGGCATCCGGAACTCCGTTCCGCGCGGAGTCGTACCAGTACACACGGAGTATCGGTAACCCCGATCGAGTCTCTGCGGCGTCGACCAGAGCGGCGATCAACGTTGCGTAATCCACGAAGATTCCGCTCCGCAGAGACGTGCCTGTCCTCCGAGTCGCGGCAGATGCCAAGAGATAACCGGTGTCGACGTACACAGAACAGGTCGGCCGCATGGGCCACTATCTCACGGTGAACGCCTCACGCCTCACTCCGCGGACGCGCGCTCCTCGCGTCGTTCTTCGCGGCGCTCCTCGCGATCGATATCCGACTGAGCGCTGGAGCAGTCGAAGGGGCTGTACAGAAAATCCTGCTCACGACCGTGGTCGTCCACCACCACGCAATGCGCGCCGTCGTTCGCTCGCGGCGTCAGGTTCTCGATGGTGTCCGCCGATGCTGCAGTAGTCCCGACGGCACCTGCGGTCCCGAAGAGTGCTGCAGCGGCCAGGGTGGTCAACGCGAACTTGGTCGAATTCCTCATCTTCGTCTCCTTCGTGGATGCTGTGAGCCAGATGCTCTTTCCATCTACGACTCTGTCGTTCATCGGAAACGAAAAACAGTGCGCCTCATCATCTTGTGCAGTGACTTCTCCATGAAAACGTGATGACAGATGTCATAGCCGCTACTGACCACTTCGACCAATCCGACGCCGCCTGATACGCCTGCAACCGTGCATCGTGCTCAGTCTCCCGTTCATGCATTGTGCGGTACATCGATGTCTGATCGACTGAGCAGTCATGACCAGCATCACTCCCGCCGAACATCATTCGCCCCGGGGCGCTCGTGACGATCTGCACGAGATCGCCGAGAAGGTGCTGTGGCTGTCGACGTCGATCATCCATCACGCCAATCGAGTTCGGCCCAACCCGTCGGGACTCAAAGTCGGTGGTCACCAAGCCTCCTGTGCGTCGATGGTCTCGATCATGACCTCGCTGTGGTTCGAGCAGCTGGAAGCCGGGGATCGCGTGTCGGTCAAGCCGCACGCATCCCCGGTCCTCCACGCGATCAACTACCTGCTGGGTGAGCTCGACGAGAAGTACCTCACCACCTTGCGATCGTTCGGTGGACTGCAGTCCTATCCGTCGCGAGCCAAGGACCCCGACCCGGTGGACTACAGCACCGGCTCGGTCGGAATCGGTGCCACTGCGCCCATCTGGGGTGCGATGTCGCGTCGATACGTCGAGACGAGCTTCGGTGACTCCGACGGCACTTCACGACCGTCGGGTTTCTCCGGGCGCCAGTACTCACTCGTCGGAGACGCCGAGCTCGACGAGGGTGCCGTCTGGGAGGCGATCATCGATCCGGGCATCGCCGAGCTCGGCGAAATCGTGTGGATCGTCGATCTGAACCGGCAATCCCTCGATCGGGTGGTGCCCAACATCGCCGCACGGCGCCTCGAGAAGATGTTCGACGCCGCCGGCTGGCAAGTGATCACCGTCAAGTTCGGCCGCCTCCTCGAGGATCTCTTCGCCCGTCCAGACGGGGAAGCACTGCGCAGCCGAATTCTCGATATGCCCAACCCCGAGTACCAGCGGCTCCTCCGCTGCACCGCGGACGAACTCCGATCCCGGCTTCCCGGGACAGGCCAGGACGCGTCGGCGATCGCGGACCTGATCTCCGATCTCGACGACGCACTGCTCACCGAGTCCATCCGTAATCTCGGCGGCCACGACATGGCGGCGTTGCGCGACGCGTACTCCCGCATCGACGACACCAGGCCGACCGTCGTCATCGCCTACACCGTCAAGGGATTCGGCCTGCCGACCCAGGGTCACCCGCAGAATCATTCGTCGCTTCTGACCGTCGACGAGTACGAGGCTCTGGGTAGATCCCTCGGCGTCGATCCGGCCGATCCGTGGGCGACGTTCGCCCCGGGCAGCCCGTCGGACCTGGTGTGCGAGGCGGCAGCTGCTCGCCTTCGTCGCGATCCCGTCCCTGTATCCGAGCCTCCCGCCGTGCCGGTCGACATCGGCCGGACACCGAAGGGCACAGCCACCACTCAGGCTGCACTGGGGCGCGTGCTCATCGATCTGACGCGGGATGCCCCGGACGCCGCGAGCAGGGTCGTCACCGTCAGCCCCGATGTCAGTTCCACCACCAACCTCGGTGGCTGGGTGAACAAGGTCGGGGTCTGGTCCTCGGCCGAGCGTCGCGACTGGTTCGAGGACGACGCCGAAACGATCATGCATTGGCGGGAAAAGCCCACCGGCCAGCACATGGAACTGGGCATTGCCGAGACCAACCTCGTCGGACTCATGGGCGAACTCGGCGCCACGTGGAGTCGGTGGGGACAGCCCTTGTTCCCGATCGGGGTCATGTACGACCCGTTCGTCGAACGCGCACTCGAACCCTGGTCCTACGGCATCTATGCAGGTGGCCAGTCGATTCTCGTCGGCACTCCATCCGGTGTCACTCTTGCTGCGGAGGGCGGCGCGCACCAGTCGATCAAGACTCCGTCGATCGGCCTGGAACAACCGGGGTGCATCACCTACGAGCCTGCGTTCGCCATCGATGTCGAGTGGACGCTGCTCGCCAGCATCGGCCGCCTCGGCAGGCCTGACGGCAGCTCCGCGTACCTGCGGTTGTCCACCCGCCCCGTCGATCAGACACTGGCCGACGTGCCCGCCGACCCCGCTGCTCGGGAACGGCGCCGACGCCAGGTCGTCGCCGGCGGATACCCCCTCGTCAGGCGCGACGGTGCCACGGTCACGATCGCCGCGATGGGGGCGCTGATGACCGAGGCACTCCAGGCTGCCGCACGACTCGACGGCATCGGCGTCGTCGCCGACGTCCTGTGCATCACCAGCCCCGGCGAGCTCTACCGCGCGCTCCAGGCACGCCAGGGGCACCGTTCGGGCGACACCTGGATCCTCGACCAGCTGCTACCAGCAGATCGAGCAACCCCGCTGGTGACCGTGCTCGACGGCCATCCGCACACCCTCGCATTTCTGGCCACCGTCAACAAAGTCGCTTCGACGTCGTTGGGCGTCAGCACTTTCGGTCAGGTCGGCTCACTGGACGAGGTGTACAAGTACCACCACATCGACACGGACTCCATCATCGGAGCAGCCTTGGACGTCATCGGTCACTGATTCATCGGGGGGATCGAATACCCGCAGCGGCGGGCCCGGAGGCACGAGTTTTTGAACCTCCGGGCCCTGGCTCGACCGCGGTGCCCGGGCGATCACGTCCGAACTCGGTCTTGTCTTCCACCGATCGTGCGGATCGAAACATCGGCTCCTCAGCGGTCAGAGAATCCGGCTGAGAAATTGTTGGGTACGAGCGTTCTTCGGGTTGTCGAAGAACTCGTTCGGGGGCGCCTCCTCGACGATCTTGCCGTCGCTCATGAAGACCACACGATCCGCTGCGGCTTTGGCGAAACCCATCTCGTGGCTGACGACGACCATCGTCATGCCTTCGTCGCGCAGGCGAAGCATCACGTCGAGCACCTCGTTGACCATCTCCGGGTCCAGAGCCGAGGTCGGTTCGTCGAACAGCATCACTTCGGGTTTCATGGCAAGTGCTCGGGCGATGGCGACGCGCTGCTGTTGCCCACCGGAGAGCTGCGAGGGATAGTTCTCGCCCTTGTCCGCCAAGCCCACCAGATCGAGTAGTTCTCGGGCTTGGCGACGCGCACGGTCCTTCTGTGTGCCGAGCACGTGCCGAGGGCCGGACGCCACGTTGTCCAGTGCCGTCATCATCGGAAACAGGTTGAAGCTCTGGAACACCATGCCCGTGTGGTGACGTTGCTTCGCAATCTGTGCTTCGGACAACGGAGTTCGATTCGCATTGTCGGAGAAGCCCATCATCTCCCCACAGACACGCACCGTGCCGGACTGGATGGTCTCGAGGCAGTTCAACGTCCGCAACAACGTGCTCTTGCCACTGCCCGACGGGCCGAGAAGCAGCACTACTTCGCCCTTGTCGACGGTGAAGTCGATGTCGTCGAGGACGACCAGATCGTTGTAGGCCTTGGTCATGTTGCGCACCTCGACCATCGTCGTGGTGACTTTCCTGGCGTCGATCACTTTCGCTGCGTCGATCATCGGTTCACGGCCTCGGCTTCCATCACACTGTCGTCCAACTTGTCGGTCTTCGTGCCACCTTTGCGTCGGTAGTCACGGTCGTAGCCCCGACCCACACGGACCTCGATCATGCGCTGAATCAAGCCCCACAGCGTCGTGAGGACGAGGAAGTACAGCGCGGCGGCACACAGTCCTTCCAACACCCGGAAATTGATCTGCACCAGGAACTGGGTGCGGCGGAGCAACTCTTGCACCGAGATGACCGACACGAGCGTCGTGGTCTTGAGCAGACCGTTGAAACTGTTGCCGAGCGGCGGAATCATCACCCGTAGAGCCTGAGGCAGAACCACGACGCGGAAGACCTTTGTCGGAGACATTCCCAGCGCACGCGCTGCTTCGGTCTGACCGGTCGGAACCGAGAGCAAACCGGACCGAACGATTTCCGACAGGTACGCGGCCTCGTTGAGCACCAAGCCGAGCAACGCCGCTTCGATGACACCGAGTTTGATTCCGACCTGAGGTAGGCCGGTGTAGATGATCACCAGCTGCACCAGCAGCGGTGTTCCGCGCATGAGCCAGACGTAGAACCCGGCGATCGCGCGCAGCGGCATCAGCTTCGACGACCTCGCCGCGGCGACGACGACCGCGAGAATCAAACCGAGGATCATGCTGACGACGGTGAGCCAGATCGTGACCCACGCACCCTCGAGGAGTTGCGTGCTGGTGAGAATGGAAAAGAAGGCGTCCCAGGACCACATGTGGATCAGCTGTCCAGCGGCCCGGTACTGACGGCGATGTCGCTCTCGTACCCGGTGACGTCGTACTGCTCGAACAACTCGGGAAGGTAGCCGTCTTCACGCATCTCCGTCAGCACACGTGCGACCTCGGCGGACGACGCGCTGCCCTTGGCGAATCCCATTGCGAGAGGGGCCTCGTTGATTCCACCGACGGCCGTCTCGAAGCGTCCGTCCTCCTGGTAGAAGGACGTGACCGATTCCACGATGGACGTTCCGTCGAGCTGTCCAGCCGAAAGAGCCTGGTAAGCATCGGCATTGGTCTTGAAGGTCTGGACCGTCAGCGGCGGCTTGCCTTCGGACGCGAACTGCTCGGACAACGCAGTGAGCGTGTCGAACTCGTAACCCGGCGCCTCGACGCCGATGGTCTTGCCGGCCAGATCGTCGACGCTGGAAATCGACTCGGGATTACCCGACGGCACCGAAATCGACACCGCCTGAACCTCGTACGGCACCAGGTCGATCGTCTCCGCACGCGCCGGTGTGTAGAACATGCCTGTGTCGATCATGTCCCAGCGTCCGCTCTGCACTCCGGGGATCTGCGCCTCGAACTCGATGTTGACGAACTTCGGCGTCAGGCACAGACGCTTGGCGATTTCCTTGCCCAGTTCGACCCGCATTCCGACGACGTCGCCATTGGCGTCGACGTACTGCATGGGAGGCAGCGTGGCGTTCGTCGCCATCGTCAACGCACCCTCCTCGGCCAGATCGGAGGCCCCGAGCGTCGGCGTACAGTCCGTCGGCGCTGCCTGCTCGTCCGCAGCGGAGCTGCAGCCGGTGAGCCCTGCTGCCACGACGGCCGCGGCGGCGATTCCGAGGAGCGGAGTCCGCGTGATGATCCTGCGCATGGGTGTGCCTTTCGTTCGTCAACTGCACTGCAGCAGTGACCATTCGAATGTTCGCGAGGTGCGAGCCGATCCCGATGGGATCGATTGCATAAAGCGTCTCAGAGCATTTCGTCAGCGTCAACGTGGTTAACACGGATGACACGCGATACATGAAGTTTTAACCATTCGAGGGTGGCGACCCTACGTACCGCGCCGCTCATGTTGTACCCGTCACCGCGCCACACGAGGCACGCTCGACCAGCTGGGCCCCGACTCTGTAGGTCCGCCTGTCCGGCACCGCGGCCCCGTTGATCTGCTGGAACAGCAGATCCATCGCCACATTCGCCAGTTGAGCCGCACCGTTGTCGACCACGGTGATCGCCGGCTGCCACAACGCCAACCAGGGCATGTCCTCGTGGCAGATGAGGGACAAGTCGTCGGGCACGGAAACCCCTCGCGACGCCAGGGTCGGCAGAATCCCGAACACCGCCTCATGGTTGGCCGCGTAGAGCGCGGTCATGGGCTCGGGCCCGTCCAACAGCGAGTTCACGGCCTCGGCGCCGAACTCGGTCGTGAACGGCCCTTTCCTCACGATGGCCTGGTCGACGTCGATGCCCGCGTCGAACAACGCAGACCGATATCCCTCGTAGCGCTCCCGGCCCGATGTCGCGTCCTCGGTGCCGCCGATGTAACCGATCCGGCGATGTCCCAACGACACGAGGTGAGCGATGGCATCACGGGCACCGTCGAGATCGTCGGCGAGGACCGTCGACGCCTTGCTGCCCTGCACGGACCTGATGAGGTTGACCACGGCTCGGCCCTCGGCGAGCAGCGCGTTCGACGCCGCAGCGCTTCGGCCACTGCCGATGACGATGGTGCCGTCGACTCCGTGGTCGCCGAGCATCGCGAGCACGTCGTTCTCCCGAGCCGGATCAGCGTCGGTGATGCACAGCAGAACCTGGAAGCCGCTCGCCGACGCACGCTTCTGCACCACTTCGGCAACAGTGTGGAACGAGGCGTTGATCAGGTTGTTCATGACCAGGCCGATCAGATGCGAACGATTGGACCGGAGGGCACTCGCGGCACGATTCGGTCGATATCCCAGCGAGCGCGCCGCCTCCTGCACTGCAGCGCGAGTCTCGGCCGAGATCAACGACGATCCGCTCAGCGCGCGGGACGCCGTACTCCGTGACACTCCGGCGGCGTCGGCCACGTCGATCAAGGTGACCGCCATCGGTCGCCTCACCTTCCTCTCGCTGTTCACTCGGACATTCTCGGTGGCCGGTAGGGATATTGGACAGTGCGCTCGTTACAAGTACGTTTCCGGCTTGACGATCGCGGCCACCCGACGGCAGTCTATGCAATCGATCCCAAAACTTCTCCGAGACGGGCGCTCGTCCGACCGATCTCGTTCGAAAGGTCTCCATCATGAATCGCGATGATGTCGCGTGGTCCGGCTACTGGCCCGCATCCCCCACCCCGTTCACCGAGTCCGGCGCCGTCGACGCCGACGGTCTCCGCGACCTGATGAACCTCTACGCCGATGTCGCTGTGGACGGAGTCCTCGTCAACGGAAGCACCGGTGAATGGTTCAGCCAGACCGACGACGAACGCCGACAGGTCGCCGAGATCGCGATCGACGCCGTCGCCGGACGCTTTCCCGTGGTCATCGGCGTCAGCGCCTACACCGCACGCGAGTCGAGTGAACTCGCGGCGCATGCCGCATCGGCAGGCGCCGACGGTGTGCTGTCCACTCCCCCGCCGTACGTGCACACCTCCGGCGAGGAGACCTTCCGGTTCTACGAAAAAGTCTCCACAGCAACCGAACTACCGTTCATGGCGTACAACTGGCCACGCGGTGTGGCCGTCGACATGGCTGCGGTACCAGGCTTGTTCTCACGCCTCGCCGACTTGGACAACGTCGTGGCGATCAAGGACAGCACCGGCGACTGGCTGAGGATGCTCGACACCGTCGAAGCAGTATCCGATCGAGTGCGCGTGTTCGGGAGCTTCCTGCACCGCCGAGGATTGGCCACGCTGCTCGAGCTCGGTGGCGACGGCAACATCGACGGCGGTGGCGTCGGCGCCCCGTTCGCCGTTCCCTTCTATCGAGCGGTCGCGGAACGTGACGCCGACTCCGCACGCGGCTGGGTGGACAAGTACCGCGCGTTCTCCGGAAGCCTGATCAACGGCGACTACAGCGGAATTCACGCATCTCCGATTCCTCAGCTGAAGGCCGTGATGAATCTGCTCGGACAACCCGGCGGATACGTTCGCGACCCACTGTTGCCGGTCACCGATCCCGAGACCCTCGACGTGCTGCAGAACATCGTCGTGCAGTCCGGCATTCAAGATGCGTACGCGCGGCCGGTAGGGGCAAGTCATGCACTCTGAGGTCGACGTGGTCGTCATCGGTGCCGGAATCGTCGGCGCCGCGACAGCCCTTGCACTCACGCGGGCCGGCTCCCGCGTCGCCGTGCTGGATCGAACGCTGCCCAACACCGCTGGATCCGGTACGACCGCCGGCAATCTGCACATTCAGACCATTCACACCCGACGCCCCGGTCAGGGAACGGCCGTCGACGTCGAACAGCTGCTGCCACTGCAGAAGTCGACCAGCGCACTGTGGGATGTTCTCGGCGAGAGTGTTCCTGGCCTCGGCTTGAACCGCTGCGGCGGTTTCATGGTCGCGGAGACCGACGAACAGGCCCTCACGCTGCAGACGAAGCACACCTGGGAAGACGCAGCAGGGATCCCGACCGAGGTGCTGACCGGCGACGAAGCACGCCGCGCCCTCCCGTTGCTCGGGCCGAGCGTCACGGCAGCCACCTGGTGCGCGTGGGACGGGTTCGCCGAACCGGACCTCGCCGGACCGGCATTGCTGCGCCAAGCTGTCGCCGAAGGCGCAGTCCTGCACCCCGAGACCCCGGTCACCGGACTCGACCGCGTCGACGGTGTGTGGCACGTCGCCAGCCCGTCAGGCACGTGGACCGCGCCCGTCGTCGTCGATGTGGCCGGACCGTGGATGGCTCGGATCGCCGCCATGGCCGGCGTCTCGCTCGATCTGGTTCCGACATCCCTTCAGATGCACTCCCTGGACGCCGCGCCCGGCACACTCGAGGTGCTGGTTCAGCATGTGGGAGAGGGAATGTCGATCAAGCAGGACCGACGTGGTCGTCTCGTCCTCGGAGGCGGTTGGCCGGCGGGGCCGTTCCACGACCATGATGCAGCGCCGACGCTGGCCGAGAGCACCGTCGGCAACCTCGCACAGGTCGCGCGGCTGCTGCCGTCCCTGCATCGCGACACGCCCACGGACACCTGGACCGGACCTGTCGTCACCACTCCGGACGAGATGCCCGTCATCGGCGAACTCGACGGTGCACCCGGACTGTTCGTGGCAGGCGGGACGTATTCGTTCACGTTCGCGCCACTGTGGGCGGATGTCCTGACCGCTCTGGTGCACGGATCGACCCCGCAGCTGGACGTCTCCACCTTCTCGCCCGCACGACTCACCCAACTCACCGCTCACTGAACGCTCCACCCCGAAAGAAGGAAGACGATGGCTCTGGTCACCATGTTCGTCAACGGGCAGGCAATGTCCGGTGGCACGCTCAACGACGCCTTGAATCGCGCGAAGTTTCTCGGCGCGGTCGACACCGCACCGAAGTATCGCTTCTACTCCGTGCGCGACGAGTTTCCTGGACTCCATCCGGTGACGACCGCGGGCTTCGTCGTCCCAGGCGAACTGTACGAGGTCGAGTACGACGTGCTCCGCGACGAACTGTTGCCGCGTGAGCCCGCCGAACTGGAACTCGGTGTCATCGAATTGGTCGACGGCACGGGATCGTTGTCGATGCGGATGCGCGAGAACTCCCTCACGGCAGCGGGAGTCGTCGACATCAGCGACCGCGGCGGCTGGTTGGCATACCTGGAGGCACAGCGATGAAGGTCGTCCGCGGCGGAACTCTCGTCGAGCCCCATTGGGCGGGCCCGGCGGACCTACTCATCGACGACGGCAAGATCGTCGCCGTACTCAGCCCCGGCAGCGAGGTCGACGAAGCAGCCGAAACGATCGATGCGACCGGAAAACTCGTCATGCCGGGCGGTGTCGATCCGCACTGCCACGTCGGTTTCACCTCCGGTGAGTTCACCTCCCTCGATTCCTATCTCGAATGCACGACAGCTGCGGTGTTCGGTGGAACGACGACGATCGTCGACTTCGCCATTCCCCGTCCCGGCCAGGAACCGCTGGATGCAGCGGAGAAGCAACGCGCCAAAGCCGAGGAAGGTGTGTGCGATTCCGCGCTGCACGCATGCGTCGTGGACTGGAACGACACGACGGCCGATCAGCTCGCGACCATGGCCGACGCCGGCATCCGCACGGTGAAGATGTTCACCACCTACGCCGGTGAGACGATGGCGAACGAACACACCATCCTCAACACGATGCAGACCACACGCGACCTCGGCGGAATGGTGATCATCCACTGCGAATCCGACGCGATCGTCACCGACGCCCAGAACTTTGCCGCGGCATCCGACGGTGTGGACGCGGCCCACATGTCGCAGACACGACCCGAACTGGCGGAAACCGCGTCGGTCGCCGCCGTTCTCGCGATTGCAGAGTCACAGCAGGCACCCGTCTACTTCGTCCACCAATCCAGTTCGGCAGCCGTGGAACTCGTCGCCGACGCCCGCAAGCGTGGGCTCGTCGCCTTCACCGAAGCCGTCGCACACCACCTGATTCTCGACGACTCCGCGTACGAGGGCGAGCACCCGGAACGTTTCGTGTGCTGCCCTCCGTTGCGTGCAGCCGATGTCGTCGAGGAATTGGGACAGCACCTGTTCACCGGCCACATCACCACCATCGGATCCGACCACTGCTGCTACGACACCGCCCAGAAGCAGGTGCACAGCCACGACGTCAGGCATATGCCGAACGGGCTACCCGGCGTCGAAACGAGATTGCCGGTGATCTTCTCGACGTTCGTGAACGGCCATGGACTCACCCCGAGCCGATTCGTGGAGCTCACCTCCACCAATCCCGCCCGCACCAACGGCCTGTATCCCCGCAAAGGATCGTTGATGCCGGGGGCCGACGCAGACATCGCCATCTGGGACCCGGACCTCGAATGGACCGCCGGGACGGACACCCTGCACATGGCAACCGACTACACACCCTACGAAGGGATACCGCTGCGAGGGAAGCCCGTCACGGTCCTCGTCCGCGGTGACATCGTCGTCGACGGCGGTGCACTGGTCGACGCAACGCCCCGCGGACGGCACGTCGAAGCCGCGCCCCTCGACTTCAGCGGCGCGTTCAGTATGTAGAGCCCTGTTCTCACACGATTCGGGCGAAGCGACGAGGTCAGCAGGCGAGCAGAATTGATCCTCAGTCGCCGAGCGCTGATGAGGAGCCATGGAACAACTGGTCGATGTGAAGGTGATCTCCACTGCGCGTGGGCCCATCGAGTACGCAGTCAAAGGCTCCGGAAAACCGGTGTTGGTGCTGCACGGTTCGCCGGGCGGGATCGACGCCGCCGCCGCGATGGCGGGCTTCCTCCCCGTCGACGAGTTCCAGGCGATCTTGGTGTCGAGGCCCGGCTACCTCGGAACCGAACTGGGCGATCGCGCGACGCCGCGAGAGCAGGCTGATCTGTACGCCGCGCTGCTCGACGAGTTGGGGATCGCCAAGGTGGGCGTGCTGGCATGGTCGGGAGGCGGGCCGTCGGCCTACCAGTTCGCGGCCACCCACCCGGACCGAACCGGTGCGCTCGTGGCCATTGCGTGCCTGAGCCAACACTGGGTCAACCCGACTCCGGACATCGCGTCGCGCATCTTTCAGACCACCAGGATCGGTGATTGGTTGATGCGTAAACTCGTTGCGCATCAACCGCTTCAGGTGATCCAGGGCGCCGTGTCGGACGAAAGCTCCCTCAGTGGTGACGAATTCGACGAACACGTGAAATACATCGACTCCGATCCGGTGAAGAAGCAGTTCGTCCTCGACATGGCCCTCACCGCCTCACAGGTGGGCAGGCGCAAAGCGGGCTGGGACAACGATCTGGTGCAATTCGCCAAATCCGCCGACCCGGGATGGGGAGCGATCGAAGCGCCCACCTTGCTGGTGCAGGGCAGCGCGGATTCGGACGTACTGCCGGAGAACAGCGAGCACGCACACGCGGGTATCGCCGAGTCCGAATTGCTGACCCTTGACCGCGGCACCCACTTCGCGTTCTACACCCACCCCGAATCCGACGCCGCCCAAGCACGCGCACTCGAGTACCTACGGAACTGGTGACGCTCGGTCAGGCACGAACCGGACCATGGCTATCGGTGAAGGCCTGATGTGTCGACGAGCCCGGGCCGCAGAAGGTTCGGATCGGCGACGACCGTCTCCGCACCGAAGAGCACAAGGTTCGGTGCAGTGATCGCGCCGAACTCCGCGTCCGTGAAACTTCACCGCGGCCAGTGCAAGAGCGTATTCCTCGTCGCTGAGCACGGTACGAGGTAGAAGCCATTCAATGAGCTTCCGCATCCGCTTCTCCGTCGGCGCAATTCCCGCCGAGAAAAACTTCAGCAGCAGACCGATCCGCGGTCTGGCGAAGACTGGAGCGTCAGAGGACACCTTCGCCGCACCGCGAGCACTCGCGACACTCGTCACCGACCAGCTCGCAGGTGCGCGCGGTGACGCCGAATCTCGTTCAGTAGCTGCCGAACTCGATGCCGACCTCGTGCTCATGGCCGTCGGCGGACTCGCACAAGGCATGCTGCAGGGTTACAGCACAAGGCATTCCGCTGAGCAACTCATCGAACACCTCCTCGACCGGGTGCTTCAGTGATGCCTGACCAGCTGTTTGAGTGAACCTGTCGGACCCCCGCCGTATATTCGAAAGTATGTGCCCCTCCTTACTTTTGTGTGGGTAGCTTGACCTCGATTCCGCCGAGGTTGAGATAGATCATTGCTGTCAGTGATGCGGCGGAATGGTGGCCGTAGCC
>NZ_NPFZ01000021.1:0-50477 GCF_002259425.1 Rhodococcus sp. 14-2470-1a | reverse complement strand
TTGAGCGACCACGGAATGAAGAAGAATCGTTGCTCTGACCAGGGAACCTGGGCTTACACCGGTTCCTGGCAGCCGATCGAACCCGTGCGGACTCCAGTGGCCAACGCGGGGTCAGCGTTGTCGACGGCACATCCCGGGTGAAACTAGTCTTGCGCAACGGAACCGACATGTCCGCCTCGTTCCCGGATGTGGCGGCGACCTGACAGATCACATCCCCTCCCCCGCGCAAAGACCGGTCAATTGGTCAACGGGAAACCGTAGCTACAAGGGTCCCGACGTGGCCCGCGGGTTCCCGCCCTACATGAAGACCGAGGACGACGAATTCTCTGCGTACTACGCCCAGTACAACCGCGGCAAGCTGGGCTTGACGCTGAATCTCGGCGCTGACGAGGGCAAGGCGGTTCTGAAGGACCTGGTCGCGAAGGCCGACGTGCTGATCGAGAACTTCCGGCCGGGTACCACCAAGAAGCTGGGCATCGACTACGACACCCTCGCCGAGATCAACCCGCGGCTGGTCTACCTGGCGATCTCCGGTTACGGCCAAACCGGCACGCGCAGTTCTTATCCTGCGTTCGACAACACCGCGCAGGCTGCGGGCGGTATGTGGTCGATGAACGGTCAGCTCGGCGAGGAACCGGTGCGCGTCGGGGTCACGATCGGTGATCTCTCCGCCACCATGTTCGGCGTGATCGGTGCACTCACCGCACTTCGGCACGCCGAGCGCACAGGCCAGGGCCAGCTCGTCGACGTCGCACAGGTGGACAGCATCTTCGCGATGACGGAAACTGCCGTCGTCGATTACACCGTCGACGGCAAGACCGCCGTGCCGTCGGGCAACAAGCACGCCTGGGTGCGTCCGTACGAGCTGTTCCCCTGCGCCGATGGCCAGGTGTTCTTCGGCGGTTACACCGACCGCCTCTGGAACGCGAGTTGCGAGCTGTTCGGCACGCCGGAGGCCGCGACGGATCCCGAGATCGACACCATGCGCAAACGTTTCGACCCCGAGGTCTACGAGCGTCGCGTCAAGCCGTTGATCATCAGCTGGTTCGACGGGCGCAAGCGCTCCGAACTGGAAGATCTTGCCGGTGCCGTCATTCCGCTGACCGCGATCAAGAACATCGGCGAGGTGGTGGAGGATCCGGGCACCGCCGAGCGAGACATGATCGTAGAAGCGGATTACGGCAAATTCGGGACGCTGCGCATGTTCGGGCAGCCCATCAAACTCGGCGCGACGCCTGCCGACCCGGCCCGTCGGGCCAATTCGCTCGGTGAGCACACCGATCAGGTCCTCGCGGGTATGGCGGGGTACTCGGACGAGAAGATCTCCGAGTTGCGAGCGGGTGGGGTCGTCTGATGGCGGTGGTCCGAACCGAGTCCCTGCGAATCGCGCCCGCGGCCGCCTATCGCGGCACCTTCGCGCCTCTCACCGCAGAACCGAAGTCGACGGGTGAGCTCCCTCCCGGCTGGGAGGGAATCTACTTTCCGTTCGACGCCGCTCTGGCCGATCTCCGCCCCGATGGCTCCCCCGCCGACGACGGCGTCCTACCTGTCATCGACCTGCCGCGACGGATGTACGCCGGTGAGGACACTGTCTTTCACCGACCCCTGGCGTACGACGACGTCGTCGAGCAGCGAGTTCAGGCCGGCGCAGTCGTCGAGAAGGAAGGGCGAGGCGGGCGTCTGGTGTTCGCCGACATCGAGAGAAACTACCTCGTCGCCGGTGAGCTTGCGATCTCGAGCGTCTGGCACGACGTGTTCCTCGAGGCTGCGAAGCCCGGTGCTGTCGCAAAGCCGCCGGCACCAGCACCCGATGCGGAGTGGGCGTGGACGGAGTCTTTGACGCTCGATTCCCGCCAGCTGTTCCGGTTCTCGGCACTGACGTTCAACACACATCTCGTGCACTACGACCGGGACTGGGCTCGCGGTGTCGAGGGTCTGCAGGACCTCCTGGTCCACGGACCTTTGGTGCGGATGTTGTTGCTCGACTACGCTGTTCGATCGCAGCCGGGGATCAAGGTCGAGAGGTTCTCGCTCCAGATGCAGGCACCGGTCTTCGTGGACGCAGAGGTTCGATTGGTCGGGCGTGAAACCGACTCGGGTAGCGAGGTTCTGGTCGTGGACGCCCAGAGCGGTGTCCTGGCCCGGGGATTGGTGACCGCGCGTTAGTGGGCATCTCCTTGGCCGCGTAGGATTGCAGCGCAGTTCATCACCGCCCCCGACGCGTGCGCTCGGCGAAACGGTCGAGTGCATCGAGGATCTCGTCCGCTTGCCAGACGCGGTTTCGTCGCCCCTTCGAGGTCTGATGGAGAACTTCCGCGCCGACGAGTCGATCGATAGCTCGCTGAGCAGCCATGTCGCTGACACCGAATGTCCTCTGCACGAAGGGGTTGTCGATTACCGGCTGTGCAACGAGAGCGTCGAGGAGGCTCCACACAACCGATTCGCGACGCGCAACGACGTTGGCGCCGAACCGGTCTCGCACATCGGCAAGTTCGTCGACCAGCATCCTTCCGTTGGATACAGCGGCGAACGCCGCGGCATTCAACCGGCGAACGATCGGTTCGACATCGCCCAGTCGATATTCTTCGAGACTCGCAAAGTACGACGCAGTGTCGGCCAGCAGACCCGCGGACAGCGGGACTGTGACGCGTTCGACCACGTCTGCCCGACGAAGCATTGTATGTACCAACGACCTGCCGGTGCGTCCGTTGCCATCGGTGAACGGGTGGATGGTCTCGAACTGCGCGTGCGCGACGGCCACCTGAGGAAGAACGGGCAGATCCGCTCTCGACGCGAACGCGAAGAGGTCGTCCAAACAGGCCTCGAGTCGATCGTGATGCGGCGGAACGAATGCGGCGTGGTGGGGTCCGAAATTCGAACCACCGATCCAGACCTGCTGGGTTCGCCATTGCCCGGCGTCGGGATCGCCCGCCGGCTCCATCAGTGCCCTGTGCATGGCGAGCACGGATTCGGCAGACACCGTCGAACTCGCTGCCAGTGCGGCCTCCATCGCACGCACGTTGCCGCTGACAATCGATGCGTTCCGACTGGTGGGTGAACCCAGCTCGGCCAGCGCGAGGGACCGCGCGCCGACCGTGAGGTTCTCGATCTGCGACGAGGCCGCACTCTCGGACCTGAGCAAGATCGAACTCATCGGCGCCAACTCGGTCGAGGAGCCGAGACGCTGCGATGCGTACTCGTCGAATCGGACGATTTCACGCAGCGCGTCCTCGGATTCGGCCGAGACTTCATCGGTGAGTCGGAGTTCCAGATCGGCAATCCGCGGAGGCACCGCGGCCCGGTAGACACCTGCATGCAGCTTGCGCTGCGTCCTGGATGCAGCAGCAGACGACGATTGCCATGGCCGATCTTCGTACTCGACGGCGGCCAGGCCACTGTTCGAATCGTTGGCCATCAAACAACCATACCAAACCTTAGGTAAATATCGTTTGGTATGGACAATGATAGTCTCCCAACGGTTGACCTACTTCGGCCTCCTACGCCATGCGCCTCAGCAGCGGAACCACCTCTGCTGAGATGCGGTTGCAAACGGCCTGACGACGCGAAGAAACAACCGGGATGATCAGTACAGCATCCGCAACGGACGCGGCTTCGATATCGGCGACGAGGCCGGCCAGCCCGCTCGACGTTCCGACGTAACGAACCGTCTTGGTTGCGCCAGTCGAGGACGAGGCCAATTCCTTTCGTGCCGTGCGTGCGTCATCGGCGATGTGCGTTTCCAACTCGAGAACGACGGCAAAACTCGCCGCATCTTCTCCCTCGGTTCCGAGTTCACGTCGTATTCGCGTGCGCATCGACTGGGCTTGACCGAGGTCGTCGGCTCGAATGAACACGGTCTTGGCCGGCGGAGATCCAGTGAGCCACACGTGGTCTTCAGCGTCCGCCGTCGCGGACGCGTCGAGGCACACATGGATTGTCGATGACTCGTGCTCGTCCGACTCCACTCCCCACGAACTCGCCACTTGGCTGGTCATGGCTGTGACGCGGCAAACTCTGCTGCTGCAGCTACGACGTCGGTTGCGAACGTTCCGAGTGTCACCGTGGTTGCGCCGCCGTCGACCGGGATGACGGTGCCGTTGACGTAGGCCGCCATGTCGCTGGCGAGGAAGGTAGCGACCGAGGCAATGTCGTCGGGAAACCCGACTCGACGCGAGGGCTGTCCGGGTCCGAGTCGCGCGGCCAGGAAGTCCATGAATTGTTCGGATTTCGCGGGCTCGACGCCGAACGTGCGGGCCATGATGGGAGTCATGATGATTCCGGGCGCGATGGCGTTCGACCGAATCCCACTGGGGCCCAGTTCCGCGGCCGCCTGTCGCACCAGCCCTACGACGGCATGCTTGGCTGCGGTGTATCCGACAGTGCTCCACCCACCTTGAATCGCTGCAGCACTGGCCGTGGAGATGATGCTGCCTGGAGTTCCTTGGGCGATGAACCGGCGCGCAGCATGCTTGTGTCCGAGCAACACCGATCGTGTGAGGAGAGCTGCGGTGCGGTCGAATCCATCGGGATCCGCGTCGATGATCGATGATGGGTCACCCTGTGCACCAGCGTTGTTCACCATGATGTCCAGCGATCCGAAAGTATCTGCAGCCAAAGCGACTGCCGCTGCGATGTCGGACTCGGTGGTGACATCGACGTGCGCGTAGACGGCGTGCTCGCCGAGCTCTGCAGCCAGCGCAGCTCCGGCATCGTCGTCGATATCGGTGAGAACGATCTGCGCGCCCTCGTCGACGAACCGAGATGCGATACCCCGTCCGATGCCACTCGCGGCTCCGGTGATGACGGCGACTTTGCCTGAAAGAAGAGTAGACACCACAGATTCCTTGCCCGTCGAATAAGTTGCAGCACCTGACCGAGCTGACGCTAGCAACGGACGAGTGTGTCCAGTAGTCCTCGAAAGAGGACTACTGGACACACGGCCGGCCTGGTACGCCGAACGGCCGGACACCGATGCGGTGCCCGGCCGAAGACGACTCAACCTATCTCAGCGCGATCTCGGCCCCACCGGAGAACATGGAGTCATGCACCTCGAGCGTCGCGGGTACCGCGTCAACGGGAATGTCGAATACGATCGTGATGTTCCGTGACAGACCGGGATTGATGTCGCCCCCGATTGCAGTTTCGGCCTCGAGATTGATCGCCGCCATTGTGTCGTTCTCGAACTCGCGTCCCTGCGTGTCGATCAGTTTCTGGTTCGAGCCGAAGTAAGTCTGCGATCGATCGGACACGTTGGTGACCGTGACGTTGACGAGAACGAACTGCCCAAGCGCATCCTTTTGCAGATACGGGTTGTCACCGAGTGTGGTTACACCTGTCTCGACGCCAGTCACGACAAACCCGAATTTGCCGTCACGCACTTCTTGGCCGATTCCTGGAGCCGACTGTTCCGGTGTCGGTGCGGAAGTAGCCGGTTCGACGGGTGCCGCCACCGCCTCGAGAGATGCGTTCGCGCCAGCGGGAGGTGCGACCGCGACCGACGACGTGGATTGTGCTGTCGTGCTCGACTTGTCGTCGTCACCCCCACCTGCCATCCCAGCCACGATGAGCACTACCACGACGCCACCGACAACCCACGGCCACTTACGCTTCTTCTTCTCGGGAGTCTGCGGCTGGCCGTACGGCTGCGGAGGGTAGGGCTGACCGTGCGGCGGCTGGGCACCGTAGGGAGCCTGGGGTTGTCCGTAAGGGGCCTGCGCGAATGGCTGAGGCTGACCGAAAGGGGGCTGCCCGGAGGGCTGGGGCTGATTGGGGT
This sequence comes from Rhodococcus sp. 14-2470-1a, assembly GCF_002259425.1. Classification (NCBI taxonomy): domain Bacteria; kingdom Bacillati; phylum Actinomycetota; class Actinomycetes; order Mycobacteriales; family Nocardiaceae; genus Rhodococcus; species Rhodococcus sp. 14-2470-1a. The sequence continues at coordinate 44,704 of NZ_NPFZ01000021.1, read as the reverse complement.
CGTGCGGAAACGTCATGGCGTCCTGGTCTCTGGTCGAAGTGGTGCTCCGTAGTTATAGGACCGAAAGGTCGGAATGTTTCAACTCTGACTTCAGAATCATTCAATCGAATGACCTTGTCTTGCTCCCGCCTCAGCGAGGTTCCGCACATCGACTCCGATACGTCTATCACCTGCGACGGACTGCCAGTTGGTTAGTCCAGGTCCGAGCCCGAGGCCCGAGTAACACACCCCTCACACGAGCTACGAATACCAGTAATGGTCTACCCATACCGTCGACGGAACAGACGACGGATGGGAGTGGACGAGGGTGCTGATCAACCGGATTGCCGCAGCTCTGGCCCTGGTGTCGGCCGTTCTGCACCTGCGCATGGGCGTCACCGACGTCTCCAGCGCGCTTGTTACAGCCATGGCGCTCTTGTGCGTCTACTGCGCACTGGATCTACTCCGATCCGGAGGCAATCGAGCATGGGTGATGGTCGCGGCCACGAGCGCCGGCATGATCCTCGCGCACTCGTCGTTCCCAGCACACCATCACCCCGTCGGCCAGGGTTCGAGCATGACGACGGCGTCAGCGGTGGCCGCCGTCGAGCTGGTCCTCGCTGCCGCAGTCGTCTTCTTCCGCACCCGCAGCATTCCCCCTGAGTTTCGTCCCTACCGATTGCAGGAGCTTCGATGACCGACACGTTCGCGCCCGTCACCACACACCCGCTGGAACCGCTGAGTCCGCAGGAGATTTCGCAGGCGTCCGCGATTGTGATCCGCGAACAGAACCTCACGTCTTCGGCGCGCTTCGTCTACATCGAATTGAACGAACCGTCCAAAGAGCAACTGAAGCAACCGCATACAGACCGTCGCGCCTTCATCGTGCTGCGCGATCGCGACGCCCACGCCACCTTTGAAGCGATCGTCTCCCTCGCCGAGGATGCGGTCGTCAGCTACACGGAAATCGCCGACGCTCAGCCGCCCATCACGCTCGAAGAGTTCCTGCAGTGCGAGGACGTCATCAAAGCCGACCCGCGCTGGCAGGAAGCGATGATCAAGCGCGGCGTCACCGACTTCAGCCTGGCCATGGTCGACAAGTGGGCCAGCGGTCACACGACAGAAGGCGACAACCCCGGTGGTCGACGCCTCGCCCGCCCACTCACCTTCGTTCGCAGCGAAGCCCAGGAGAACGGGTACGCCCGCCCCATCGAAAACCTCGTCGTGACAGTCGATATGGACACGATGGAGGTCGTCGACGTCGCCGACACCGGCGTCGTACCCATCCCCCGGACACCCGGAAACTACCTGCCCGGCTTCTACGAACGCCCCGGCAACGTGCCCGAGTTCGCGCAGCAGCGTGCGCCGATGAAGAAGATCGACATAACTCAACCCGACGGCCCGTCGTTCACCGTCGACGGCCATTACGTCGAGTGGGCCAATTGGCGGCTACGCGTCGGTTTCACACCACGTGAGGGCCTCGTGCTGCACGACGTGAACTACGTCGATCGCGGTACCGTTCGTCCCGTCATCCATCGCGCGTCACTGTCCGAAATGTATGTCCCCTACGGCGATCCCGGCGACAGTCAGTGGAACAAGAACGTCTTCGACGAGGGTGAGTACGGGCTTGGTGTGCTGGCGAATTCGCTTCAGCTGGGCTGTGATTGCCTCGGCGAGATCCACTACTTCGACGCCTACGTCAACGATCAGGACGGGCAGCCGATCGAACTACCGAACGCGATCTGCATGCACGAGGAGGACTACAGCATCGGGTGGAAGCACACCGACTTCCGCGACAATCTGGGGCAGGTCCGTCGTAATCGTCGGTTGGTGGTGTCTTTCTTCGCGACGGTCGGCAACTACGACTACGGCTTCTACTGGAACCTCTACCTCGACGGGTCGATCGAGTTCGAGATCAAGTTGACCGGCATCATCTCCACTGGAGCGATCGAGCAGGGGCAGATTCCCGAGTTCGGCACCCTCGTCGCACCAGGGTTGTACGGGCCGCATCACCAGCATTTCTTCAGTGTGCGGTTGGACATGAAGGTCGACGGTGAGCGCAACAATCTGTACGAACTCGAAGCCGAGGCAGTCCCCGTCGGCCCGGAGAACCCGCACGGTAACGCGTGGCGTCAGACCAAGCGTCAGCTGACCAGCGAGTCGGAGGCGCAGCGCGTCGCGGATCCGCTGAAAGCTCGGTCCTGGCTGATCGCAAATGCGGATAAGACGAACAAGCTCGGCGGGCACATCGGGTACAAGATCGAGCCGTCGGGCGCGGTGGCTTTGCCTCTGGCACAGCCGGGTTCGCAGCAGGCGCGTCGTGGCGGCTTCGCGACCAAGCACATGTGGGCAACACCGTACACAGAGCGGGAACGCTACGCAGCAGGCGAGTACGTTGCCCAGAACCCCGGTCACGACGGGCTTGTCGCCTACACCGCGCAGGATCGATCTTTGGAGGACGCCGACCTGGTGATCTGGCCTACGATTGCTGCCCATCACGTCGTGCGACCCGAGGATTGGCCAGTCATGCCGGTCAGTCATGTGAGCCTGCACCTCAAGCCCACAGGCTTCTTCGACGGTAACCCGATGCTCGACCTGGCACCTGAGACACCGAAGGTGGGTGGTCACTGCTGTTAGGCGAGTCCGTCGCATCCGCACGAAATTACATAGCAAGCTCGCGAGCGAGGCTCACCACGCCGCCGGCAAACTGCCGAGCGGCGTGGGAGTTCCCGGTGTAGGTGTAGGGAGCCGCTCGAATTCCATCGGCAACGTGGGTTCGGTGATGTCACCGAACGGGCTCCAGATCGTGTGAAATCCGATTGTCGGGTCGGCTGGTCGCGGCAGCGCAGCCACATCGCGCTGGTCGAACAAACCGAGGTCTTGCACCCACATGCAGACTCGTGCGAGATTCACCCGCACGCGCCAGGTTCCACCGTCGAGCGCTCGTCTACGAAGAGCGGCCACAACCCCTGCCGCACCTAGATAGGCGGCGAGATAGTCGTTGAGCAGGTAAGTAGGGGGAAGCGAAGGTCGGCCGTCAACGGTCTCGGAGTCGGCGAACCCGGTTGCCGAGCAGGCCAACTGGTCGAACCCGCCACGCTTCGACCACGGACCGTCTGCTCCCCAGCAGTGGTATTCGCACACCACGACTCCGGGACGGAGTTTCGCGAGCGCCTCGGAGCCGAACCCGCGTTCGACGATACCCCGATACGCATTGACCACCACGTCCGCCTCAGCGCACAACCGGCGGAAGTCCGATTCTCCCTTCGGGGTCCGTAGGTCGACGAAGGCGTTCCGCTTTCCGCCGCCGGTCATCGCGACCATGGCGTTCGGGTCGGGGTTGTCCGGGCGCGACACGTGCAGAACATCCGCGCCGAAGCTCGAGAGCAGCCGCGTGGAGACCGGTCCGGCGATGACGTGGGTGAGATCGACCACCCGTACTCCACCCAGAGGCGGCCAGGCGGCTGCCTCTGGGAGTGGAACTCGGGCCCCGTCGCCGATCCGCTCGAGTTCGACCACATCGCGGCCGTGCAGATAGCGCCCTTCTTCGGTGGCGCGCCATTCGGCAGTGGTTCTCACGACGGCTGCAACACCGCCCGCGGCACAGACTGCGTTCTCCAAAGCGACCGCGTCCCAATGACTACTCGCGTCGGCGATCCGATCCGGCAACGGCGGACAGTTGAGGACGGCGCACACCGCGTCGCGCAGTCCCGCGTAGGTGGTGATCAGGAAGATCCACCGTCCATCGCGGCAACGATAGAAGTCGTTGTTTCCCAGTGCACGCGGATCTTCCATGAGATGCGCCGCAGGAACACCGGACACACTGGTGAGGTACGACGCCCGCAGCTGATCGATCGCATGCTCGGCGCGCACGGTGATCGATTGCGATGGTCGACCTATGTCCTCCCGGACTGCGGCGATCTGAAGCGCGAACGCCGCTATCGCGGCGGATGTAGCGTCGGCAAGCCGGTGTGGGGAGGGCACCAAAGGATCCTGTCCGATCACCGTTACGCTCGACAGCGCGGTGGGTCCGCCCAAAATCTGATTCAGGTCCTCGACGATCGTATGAGTCGCTGGAAAGTTGTTCATGGTTCGAGCGTGAATCAATCCAGGCGCACAGGCACGGCCTTACGGATATCCGTAAAGTGGTGCGCATGGACGGCTCGGGTCATCGTTCTCTGGCACGTGCGGGTCGCATTCTCGACCTTGTCGCACGGTCGGGTGCTCCGTTGACACTGTCGATGATCGCTCGGGGCATAGACGCCCCCATCAGTTCGACTCAGGACCTGGTACGCGAGTTGAGCGCGCTGGGGTACCTGCAGATGCTCGGCCCTGGATATGTGATCGGCCTTCGTCCGCATGTCCTCGACTTGATCGCCGGCACTCCGAGGATCGTCGGGATGGACCACGGCGCACTGCTCTCGCTCAGTCGGCATGCCCAGGTCCCCTTGACGACAGCGGCACTGGTGGGCCGCGATGTGTTCTATCTCGACCACGCAGGCCCGCGGGCGCCGTCGCGCATTCAGACCGTCGCCGACGATCACAGACCGCGGCCGGTATTGCGGACTGCGGCGGGACGGTTGCTGCTCGCGCTCAGCGACGAGGCAGTCCGACACAGAATCCTCGCCGACCTGACGCACACCGACCCGTCTGCGGCACAAGCATTTTCCAAGGATGTGTCGTCGATTCGCCGCGATCGCATCGCCCGCAGCGACGGTCTCGCCGATCCGGACATCGCGGCAGTCGCCCTGCCCGCCGAACACACTGGCGTCGCACTTGTTCTGACGGCTCGGCGGGCCCCGAGGGGAGGACGAGTACCAAGCCTCGAAGTCGCTGCTCGCGCCGTACGTCAGAAACTGAGCGAGATGGCGCCGGTAAGCACGGCGAACACCACGTAGAGCAGCGATGCCGTCATGACCCACAGGAATGCGAAGCGCTGAAAGTCACCCAGGGAGGACCTGACGAGGCCGAGCAGGACCCACAACGGCGCCGACGCCGGCCCGATCGAGTGGGCCATCTGCCCGATGACCGCGGCGCGGGCCATCTCCTCCGGCGGAATCGAATGTTGCGCTGCCGATTCCGCCAGGACCGGAACGATCCCGAAGAAGTAGGCGTCGTTGGCCATGAAGAAACTCAACGGGATACCGATCACCGCTGCAGCCGCGGGAAGTAGGCCTTCGGCGCCGTCTGGTATCAGCGAGATCAGCGCGTTCGCCATGGCCGTTGTCATGCCGGTCTCGGTGAGGATTCCGGTGAACACCCCTGCACCGAGCACGAGGATGACCACAGGGACCGCGTTGGCCGCGTGTGCGCGAATCACCTCTCCCTGATCCGAGGGACGCGGATGGTTCAGCACGAGAACGAGAATGAAGCCCAACATGAACAACACCAGCAGGTCGGCGACGCCGAACACGAGCAACACCAACAGTGTGACGGTCGCGGCCGCATTGGCCCAGGTTCGCCACGTTGCCTTGGTCATCACGGTGCCATCCTCGGAACGCTGGTGACCACCGGACCCGATGTCGGCTCTGACTTCCGCGATTCGTTCGGGTGTGATGTTCTTGCGTGCGTTGCGTCCCAGCAGATACGCGAGTCCGATGATGGCGGCACACATCAGCAGCATCGCGGGAAGCATGTGGACGAAGTAGTCGGTTGCGTCGATGCCCAGCACACTGATGGCTCGGGTGGCGGCGCCTCCCCACGGCGTGGTTCCCGAGATGGTACCCAGTGCCATCGTCGAGATCGTAGCGATGACAAGTGGATTGATCCCCAGCTGCCGATAGATGGGTAGGAATGCCGAGCAGATGATCATGTACGAGGTGGTGCCGTCGCCGTCCAGCGCGACCAGTAGGGCAAGAACGGCGGTGCCGACGCAGATCTTGACGGGGTCACCGCCGGACAAGCGGATGATGGCGCGTGAAACCGGGTCGAAGAGCCGCGCATCCATCATGACGCCGAAGTAGAGAACGGCGAACAACAGGAGAATTGCTGTGGGGGAGACGGTTTCGATTCCCGCCGCGACCATCTCCGGTAGATCAGCGCCTCTGCCGCTGATCAACAGGACGACGATGGGAATGACGACGACCGCGACGAGTGCCGTCGCCCATTTCTTGATGACGACGAGCATGAACGACGCCAGCGAGACAAAACCGAGTACTGCGAGCATGATTCAGCGCTCCGCAACGAGGCGGCCGATGACCGCCTTGGTGAAGCCCTCGGTGTCTGCTGTTCCGTGGAGGTCTTTGGTTCGGGTGTCCGGGGATGCAACCGCGAGGTCGATTGCACCATGAATTCGCGCGCCCGCATCCGTCAGCCTGGCGTCGTTTCGTTGCTCACCGATCCACGACAGGAGCATGGCGGCCGACCCGATCAGGGACGCGGGGTTGGCCACGCCGCGGCCTGCGATACCGGGCGCCGATCCGTGTTGAGCCTGCGCGACGGCATGACCCGTACCCACGTTGAGGGATGCAGCGAGGCCGAGACTGCCCGACAGTTCGGTGGCTTCGTCGGAGAGAATGTCGCCGAACATGTTGGTGGTCGTGATGACGTCGAACTGCTCCGGGCTCCTGATCAGCAATGCTGCAACGGCGTCGACCAAGAGTTCTTCGTACGCGACGTCCGGGAACTCGGCGCGAACGTGCCGCGCCGCTTCGAGAAAGAGACCGTCGCTGAGCCTGAGCACATTTGCCTTGTGTACGACGGTAACTTTGGATCGGCGCGTGCGCGCGAGTTCGAATGCACGACGGACGATTCGCTCCGACCCAGCACGGGTGACCTTCCGGATCGCGAGCGCGAGGTCTTCGGTCGGCATGAACTCTCCCCCGCCCGCGAACATCGTCCGGTCGGCGTAGAAGCCTTCGGTGTTCTCGCGCACGATGACGAGGTCGAACGCCCGGTTCAACGGGTTGGGCAGCGCATTCACCGTACGAGCAGGTCGGATGTTTGCATACAGGTCCAACTGGCGCCGGAGAATCCCGGACGGGTTGACGCCCCCTTCCGAGCTGGGTGGATAGTCGAGGTGCGAGACCGGACCGAGGATGACACCGTCGGCGGCGCGGGAGATGTCCACGATCTCGGGCGGCATCGTCGTTCCGGACGCGCGTAGGGCGTCGAATCCGATGAGCTCACGCCGGAAGTGGGGCGCGATCCCGGCGGGGGCAAGGGTGGCGTCGACGACCCGGGTTGTGGCGTCGGCAATCTCGGGGCCGATACCGTCGCCGTCGAGTACTACCAGTTCTAGAGTGTTGCTGCACTGCGTGTTCGGGGATTCGTCGGTCAAGGTGTCTCCAGCTGTTCACGTCCGCTTCGTTGCGGACTCGGCCACTGGTGTGACCGCTGACATACACAGTGCCGCCCGTCGAGCTTGAAGACCAGAGAGAGTTACTCACACCTGACTTAAGGAGAACTCACACCTTGGGTGACGTCGATCAGGATTGCTCGCAGAGCCCGATCCGCCGGAGTGTGAGTACTTCCCTCCAACCGACACAACAGAATTCGACGCTCCGGCAGTTCGCCCAGTTCCAGAGCAGTCACACCGTCTCGGAGGTAGCGAGTGGTCAACTTGGGAGCGACCGCGAGCCCCAAACCGGCAGCCACCATCGCTTGCGACTCCATGTAGTCGTTGGATTCGATGAACACTTTCGGATCGAAACCGACATCACGGCACGTTCGTCGAAAGACGGTGGTGATCGCGTGCCCACCGGTCCGAACGATCCACTGCTCGGATGCGAGCGAGGCGAGAGTCACCGGGCCCGGATGCTTCCAACCGGTGGGCACCAGCAACACCGTTTGATCGACGGCGATGACCTCGGTATCGATGCCGGGCGTCGTCATCGGCAGCTGGGCATAGTCCCATGCAAGCGCCACGTCGACGGTCCGTGCCTGCAGCATCTGCTGAAGGTCGCGCAGCCTCGACGAGGTGATCCCCAGTGTGATACCTGGATGCGCCGCCTGGAAAGTGCTGATGACGTCGGGCAGTAGTGACGCCGCGAACGACGGAAACACCCCGAGGTCGACGCTGCCCGCCCGGGCGTTGGAGAGATCGGACAGCTCGACGGCCAGTGCCGACAAGTGGGTCTCGATTGCCGCAGCTCTGGCAGCGACGAGCCTGCCTGCTTGCGTCAGGTGAACGCCGCGTGCATGACGTTCGACGACGGGCGTGCCGACGATACTTTCGAGACGTTTGATCTGCTGCGACACCGCCGACGGGGTGTACATCAGCTGCTCGGCTGCCGCGGTCATCGAACCTGAGCGATCGATTTCGATCAGCAATCTGAGCAGGGAAAGCTCTACTTCCATCTGGTCAGCCAATCATGCGGCCGGCGTGCGGCGCACAGCGGTGGGTTACCGCTGAGCTTTCCAGAACGCCGAGGCGCCATCGAGTCCCATCGGTGAGCATGGAACCCCAGTGTTACTCATCCGGCGAACGGGTCTTCGGCCCGCCCCGGGGGACGTTCGATGCCGATTGGGAGGCGCCTACCTTCACATGGGCGAAGCCCCGACGAACGATGAGGTCCGGACGTTCAACCTCGTCCGATCAGCGCGAAAGAGATCCACCGAGTATTCGACGGGCCGTTCCTGCTGGTCGTATCCGATGCGCTCGAGTTTGAGGATCGGGGTGCCCTCCGGCTGCCGGAGCAGCGCACCGACCGGCGCGGTCACGGTCGCCAGCTCGATCGACTCGTCCGCCATGCACACCGAAATGCCAAGCAACGTCCTTAGCGCCTCGTAGACGGAGTTCAGCGGGGTCTCCAGCACCCGTCCGCAGATGCTTCCGCTGAGGTACATCTGTTCCAGAGACAAGGTGTCACCGTCGGCAAACCTCAAGCGCAACAACGACACTGCCGGTCCGTCGCCGAGGACTCGAGCCGCATCAGCCGAAGGGCTCGTCATCCGCGCCGAGATCACCTTGGTGCCGTCGCGAAAACCTTGTTCGTGCAACATCTGCGGTACACCTTTGACGGTGTTGAGGCTCCGCAGCAGCCTCCGACTTTGACATACTGACAGCGTGCTCTCGGGGGAGGGCGAACCCGGCGAGACTGCGGTCAGGTACGCACCACCCGCGCGGCCTTTCATCCGACGGATCACGCCATCGCGTTCGAGCAGGTCCATGGCTTTGCGCACAGTCGTCCGCGAGGTACCCAATCGCTCAGCCAGCTCGCGTTCGGGTGGGAGCCGAGGTACCGAGCGCTGCTCGAGCTCCTCCACCAACCGAAGTAGAGCTGCATGGGTGTGCTCCATCATCAGCACTGGTCCACCTCCTGACGTGTTGTCATTGCAATCTAAATGATCCTGACGCCTGCAAACCACCACCTACCTGCTGATTTACGCACGATTAACACCGCTGGTGTCCTATGTCATTCCACCCCGGCCACGCGTTACATGCAGTTCACACTTCGCGAACAAAACCAGAAATGGTCTACGCCCATCGTTCTCCCTGTCAGAGAAATCCACTCATCGAAAGGTGCACCACTGTGGAAGATTCCCGGTCGGCCCGCGCCGCACTCGGCGTGGAGCTCGCCCGCTCGGCGGGTGAGATTGCCCGCCGCTGGTTCGACACGTCGGCCCTCGCGGTCGAGTCGAAACAGGACGGTTCCCCTGTTACGCAGGCAGATCGCGAGATCGAGCAGTACATCAGGGCCCAGGTCACCGAGCACTACCCGGACGACAGCTTCCTCGGCGAGGAGTTCGGTGAAACCGCCGGAACGTCGCAGTATCGCTGGATCGTCGACCCGATCGACGGAACCAAATCGTTCGTTCACGGAGTTCCGCTGTACGCCAACCTGATCGCTCTCGAAGAAGACGGCACCATCGTCGCAGGCGTCATCAACCTCCCCAGTGCCGATGTGCTGATGCACGCCGAACGCGGCAAGGGATGCTGGAAAAACGGCAAGCAAGTTCGCGTTTCGGACAAAACGGAACTCGACGGCGCGTACGTCATGGCGACCTGGCTCGAGGACTGGCACCCCGATTCCATCGTCGACCTCCAGTCCGCAGGCGCCGTCATCAGAACCTGGGGCGATGCCTACGGCTACATGATGGTCGCGAGCGGCCAAGCCGAAGCGATCGTCGACTACACCACGCAGGCTTACGATCTCGCCCCCATGCCGGTCATCATCGAAGAGGCCGGCGGCATGTTCACCTCGCTCGACGGAGCGCGAGACTTCAACGGTGGCAACGGCATCGCCTCCAACGGCGCCGTGCACGACTCGGTTCTCAAAATAGTCAACCAAGGATGACGCACATGAAAGAGTACATTCGCGGCCTGAGCCGGAAGAGCATCATGACGTTCTTCGGCAGCATCTACGCTCTCGCTCTGCTCTTCGCGCTGTTCCCACCGCTCTACATGTGGGGCAGCGGCATTCGCTTCGAGATCCTCGGCATTCCGTTCGCCATCATGTACTGGCTGATCAACGGAGTCGTTCTCGGCCTGACCCTCTGGGGCCTCTACATCGTCGAGGACATCCGCGGCGAACTCGACGAGGACCTCCTCCCCGCTACCGCACCCCTCACTGGAGAATGACATGTTGATCATGCTGGGAATGCTGGCGGTCTTCTACGCCATCGTCATCTTCATCCTCTACACCACACAGCAGAAGACGAGCCCCACGTTCGACGAGTACTCCGTCGGCGGCCGCTCCTACGGCCCCTGGTACGTCGCGATGAGCTACGTCAACTCGTGGTGGCCCGGATCGGTGTTCATCGCGTTCTTCGGACTCGCCAGCGGCGCAGGCGTGTTCGGCCTCTACGGCCTCGCGTACTCCAGCCTCGGCGTCGCGATGATGTACTTCATGGCCACCCGCGCCTGGCGTTGGGGAGCGAAGTACAACCTCCGCTCGCAGCCCGACCTGCTCGGCCTTCGCTTCAACTCGCGCGGCACCAAGATCGTCGCCAGCGTCATCGGCATCGTCTCGCTGTTCCCGTGGGTCGTCCTCGGCATGCAGGCACTGGGCGAGGTCTTCCAGGTCGCCAGCGCCGGAGCATGGTCCGTCACCACATGCCTGTTCGTCGGACTCGCCGTCATCGTCATCCGCCAGTTCTGGACCGTCAAGATGGGCATGCGCGGCCTGATCATGACCGACATGTTCCAGGGCATCGTCGCCTACGTCTTCTCCGCAGCGCTCGGCCTGGTCCTGCTCTCCGGTGTCGCCGGCGGCCCCATCAGCTTTTCCACCCTCGGAGATGTCGCCGACGAGTACCTCAAGGTCCCCGGAGACGGCGACGCGTACGGCCCGTTCTACCTGTTCGCCCTCATCTTCACCGGCGTGGTCGGATCGCTCTGCTGGCCGACGAGCTTCCAGCGCATCTACACCGCGTCGAGCGTGCGCGCCGTCAAGTCCGGCACCATCCGCACCGTCCTGATCTCCGGCGTCTTCTACTCCCTGCTCATGCTCGTCGGTATCGCCAGCACGGTCATGCCCGACGTCGCGTCATCGCCTCAGACCGGCTGGTTCACCATCGCGGAAAGCTACGGCGGAACGTGGCTGCTCGGACTCGCCGCCACCATGGTGTTCGCCGCATCCATGGGCCACATCGACGGCAGCGTCCAGGTCTGCGGCCTGCAGATCGCCAACGACCTCGTCAACTCCGACAAGCGCAAGCTCACCGACAGCCAGCTGACCAAGGTCGCGAAGATCAGCATGCTCGGCTTCATGGCCGCCGCAGCCGTCGTCGCCTACGCCACGTTCAACATGACGCGTCTGCAGCTCCTCGCCCAGATCTCGTACCAGGGCGTCGTACAGCTCGCCATCCCGCTGTTCCTCGGTGTCTTCTGGCGCGGCGGCAACGGCAAGGGCGCGGTCGCTGGCATGGTCTCCGGCTTCACCGTCGCCCTCGTGCTCACCGCGATCTTCCCCGACGACATCGTCGGCCTCGGCAGCCTCACCGGCGGCGTCATCGGCATGGCCGTCAACCTGGCCGTCTTCCTCATCGTCTCCAAGGTCACCGGCACCACGGCCGAGGAGAAGGCCCGCGTCGACGCCATGTTCGAAGTCGGCAAGCGTCCCACCCGCACCGCTCCCGCCGACCTGGCCTTCGAGGCCCAGATCGACGAGATGGCCGCTACCCCTGCTCCGGAGAAAATCTAGTGACCTTTCTAGACGATTTCGCGACGATGTCCTCGTTCGGCGCCACCGCAGCTGGCGGCGTCGACCGAGAGGCAGCGACCGCGGACGACGGTCGAACCAGGCGGTTTCTCGCCGACTGGTTCGACCGGCACGGCCTCACCACCATCGTCGACGCCATCGGAAACATGTACGGCAGCGTCGAATTCGTACCCGGCGCGCCCTACGTGCTCGTCGGCTCGCATCTCGACAGCCAACCGACGGCCGGGAAGTACGACGGCGCCTACGGTGTCCTCGCCGCCGCCCACGCCGTGCATCACCTGAAGGAACACGTCGAACGCGGTTCCCTGACTCCGCAGTTCAACCTCGCCGCGGTCAACTGGTTCAACGAAGAAGGCTCCCGCTTCTCCCCTTCCCTCATGGGAAGCGGGGTCTTCATCGGCAAGTTCGACGCCGACGAGATCCTGAAGGTCACCGACCGCGCCGGCATCAGCGTTCGAGATGCTCTGTCCGATATCGGCTTCCACGGAATCGACCCAGCACCCGAGGCCGTCTCGTACGCCGAGATCCACATCGAGCAAGGCCCGATCCTCGAGAAGGAAGGCCTGAGAATCGGGATCGTGACCGCCAACTGGGCAGCACGGAAGTACTCGATCACCGTGCACGGCGAGCAGTCGCACACCGGCGCAACGCATATGGCCCTGCGTCACGACGCGTTGGTCGGCGCATCTCGGATCGTTCTCGCCGCCCGAGAACTCACGAGAAACTTCGACGACGGACTGCTGCTCGCGTCGGTCGGGCAGTTCGACGTGGAACCCAACTCCCCCATCGTCGTGCCGTCGAAGGTCACCATGGCCGTCGACCTCCGGTCCTCGGATCCGGACGTGCTCGAACAGGCTCACGAGATGCTGCTCGCTGCCATCGACGAGGTGACCGAGGTCAATGTCAGCATCGATACATCGTCGTTGCGGCCGTCGACGAGTTACCAGCTCGAAGGCGTCGAACTCGCCGAGGAGGCCGCGAAGGACCTGGGACTGTCGCATCGCCGGATGCTCACGATGGCCGGGCACGACTCGGTCAACCTCAAGGACATCGTCCCGACGGTCATGCTCTTCGTCCCCAGCGTCGACGGCATCTCGCACAGCGAGAAGGAACTGACGCGCGACGAGGACCTGCTCGCCGGGGTCAAGATGCTCACCGAAACCGTCGCTCGCATGGTCCGGGGCGATATCGGCGCAGCTCATCCTGCAGAGTTCGCTAACGCCAGCCACACTTCGTCGTAAGAAAAGAAGGCGCACATGATCGACTTGCCCGCTACGACTGCCGCGATCGCCGGCAGCTCGCGAGTCGACGCGCTCGGTTCGAAAGGCCTTCGATGAATCCTCTCCTCACCAAGTCCGTCGCCGAGATTCGCGACGCGTTCGCCTCCGGCGACACCACGCCCCTCGATGTGCTCGACGCGACGCTCGAGCACATCGAGGTCACCAATCCGGTGATCAATGCGATTGCGTACGTGGACGAATCGGGTGCACGCGCCGCGGCTCAGGCTGCGACGGATCGTCTTCGCGCCGGGCAGTCTCTCGGCGGTCTCGACGGGATTCCGGTGACGATCAAGGACTCGGTGCATGCGATCGGGATGCCGTGGCGTCACGGTGTCGCGGCCAACGCGGATCTGAAGGTGTCGACGACGGACGCTCCCTCGGCTGCGCGTCTCAAGGAGGCGGGGGCTGTCATCGTCGGCAAAACGACGATGCCCGACATGGGAATGATGGCCGCCGGCGTCAGTTCGCTGTACGGGATCACGCGTAACCCGTGGGATCTGAGCCGCAACACCGGCGGCTCGAGCTCGGGTGCGGGAGCGAGTTTGGCGTCGGGCATCGGTTTCGGTTCTGTCGGTTCCGATATTGCCGGATCGGTGCGGCTGCCTGCCGGCCACTGCGGGTTGGTGGCGCTCAAGCCGACGCAAGGACGCATTCCGCATGTGGCGCCGTCGACGATGCGATCGGCCGGTCCGATGGCTCGCAACGTCGACGATCTGATCGACCTGTATCGCGTCATCTCCCGACCGGATCCGCGGGACACGTGGAGCCTGCCGTACGAGGACACCGCCGACATCCATGCGCCGCTGTCGCCTGCAGGTCTGAAGATCGGCGTCATGCTCGACATGGGCTACGGGCACAGTGTCAGCGAACCCGTCGCGGCAGTGGTGCGCGATGCTGCCGCGCAGCTCAGCGCCGCCGGCGCCGTTGTCACCGAGATGCCGCCGGTGTTCACCTACGATCCGTATCCGGCGCTCGACCGGCTGTTCCAGGTGCGTGCGCGGACGGAGTGGGAGTCCATTCCGGAGGCGCGACGGTTCGAGGTCCTTCCTGCCGTGGCGGACTGGGCGTACGGGGCAGCGAACTATTCGGCTGCTGACTACTCGCGCGACACCGACTCGGTGATGCGGTCGCAGGAGTTCGTGCGGGCGAGGTCGAGTGAGTTCGACTTCGTGATCAGTCCGGTCATTCCGACCGTCGGGTTCGGCGCCGAGGAAGTCGGGCTCGATCTCCTGCAACCATTGGGACACTGCAGCTTTACCGCGTGGTTCAACCAGACAGCGCAACCAGTCTCGGCATTGTGCTTCGGATTCAGCACGGCGTTCGGCACGAACTCGGGCATGCCCATCGGCATTCAGGTCGCGGGGTCGCGCTTCGCCGACCAGGCCGTCCTGCGGTTGACCAAATGGCTCGAAACCCACCGTGAGATCACCATGGACTGGCCGATCGACGTGGCGGCAGACAAGATCGGAGCAGCCTGATGACTGTACGAAACTTATTGAGCGACATCGGCGTCTGGACTACCGGCGACGTCGTGTTGGATGCGGGCCCCACCATGGCGAGCCCGAGCTGGTGGGGCGCTGATTCCGAGCGTTATTCCGGACGCGCCGATATCGCCGACGACGCCGTGGGCAACGCCGCGTTCGTCAAGGTCATGGAGTCGCAGGCTCGTGACTACGTCGAATTCGGTGCGACGTTCTCCGCCGCTACCGCTGCTGGTGATGCCGGAATCGGCCCGAAGGTCTTCATCTCCGACGCCGACTCCGGTGTGCTGGTGATGGAGGACTTCACCGGCATCTCGTCCACCGCCACCCTGGACCTGTTCGACGAGGACGCGAACGTCGAGAAGCTGGTGGCGCTGCGGAAGTCGGTGCACGGGTTGGCCGGGGTCACGCGTCGGGCATCGGTGTTCGACGACCTCGCTGCCGTGCACGGGCTGATCGCGAAGGTCGGCGGCGCGTTGCCGGCCGACTTCGACTGGATGCTCCGCACCCTCGCCCCAGCGCAGGCGCGCATCGAGTCCGCTGGTTTCGACACCGTTCCCTGCCACGGTGACGGCAACGTCTCCAACATCCTGATGCTCGACGACGGCAGCATGCGCCTCGTCGACTGGGATGTCGCGGCGCGGATGGACCCGCTGCAGGACATCGGAGCATTGCTGGCGGAAATCCGCCCGTTCGACTCCGATGCGCGAGAGGTGTTCGAGATGGCGTGGGGATCGTTCGACAGTGCGCTGTTCGATCGCGCTCGCATTTATGGGATCGCGGACTCGCTCCGCTGGGCGCTGATCGGATTGTATTGCGATGCAGTCAAGCCCGGGACGCACGAGTATTCGAAATTCTCCGATTGGCAGTTCCTTCGGGCGCGCGCTGGCTTGCGCGACCCGCATTTCGACGACCGAGTACGGAACATCTGAGGTGACCATGAACGATATAGCTGTCGGATCTGCCCGCACCGAACCCGAACGCCAGGTCGAGAAGGCCCTCGCTGCCATCACCGAGTGGGAGGGACTGAACGTCACCTACTCCCCCGTCACCGGTGGGTTGATGAACAGCAACTGGCGCATCACCGTCGAAGGCAAACCCAAGCGCTACTTCATGAAGCTGCCGGGTGCTGGGACGGATTCGTTCATCGACCGGTCCCTGGCCAACGAGGCAGCTCGACGCGCTGGTGCGTTGGGGATCGGACCGGAGGTGGTGTTGTTCGATCCGGTCACTGGTGTCGAGGTGATCGAGTTCTTGGAGGGCTATCGGGCGTGCACGAACGGTGATCTGAAGCGTCGGGAGATTCCGCTGGGGATGATCGATGTGTATCGGACGCTGCATTCGGGCAGCACACTGAGCGTGACGAAGACGATCTTCGACATGATCGACGAGCATCTCGAACAGGTTGCCGAATTGGGTGTGCGGCTGCCGCGTGATGCGGAGGTGATCCTGACCGAGTACCGGCAGGTGAAGTCGGCGATGCTGGCGTCCGGCTTGGATCTGGTTGCGTGCCATAACGACCCGATGCCCGGCAACATCCTCATCGGCGACGGGTTACCGATGAAACTGGTGGACTACGAGTTCGCGTCGAACAACGATCGGGCCTACGAGCTCGCTGTGTTGGTCACCGAGATGTTCTACGGCGAGCAGCAGGTCATGGAGTTGATCGAGGAGTTCTTCGGCAAAGCGGAATGGTCCATGATCTCCCGGGTGCAGGTGTGTAGTTTCCTTGCCGACGTGAAGTGGGGTCTGTGGGGGTGTGTGAACCACAAGCTCAGCGGGGCGTGGGACTTCGACTACCACAAATACGGGTCGTGGAAACTGGCGCGGGCGAGGATAAAGATGTCGGACCCGCGATGGGCATATTGGGTCCAGTCGTTGTGAGCTGACCGAGCAACTTCTTCGTCGACTCACTGATCCAGCTGTTTACCGTCCTTCTTACCGGTGCGCTGGTTGCAGCCTTTGTCGTCTGGTTCATCGCCGAGATCCGCTGGCCATAGCTTGTGTCCACCTCGGCGTAGACCCCCAGTTCGACAATCAACGTTCGGCGACGAGTCTGTCTTCTGCTGCGCGCGTCCCGAGTTCGATACGTGCAGCGGGGTTGTCGTTGTAGAAGCGGATCCATCTGGCCAGCACCATTGGGTGAATATCTACCCGTCGACAGTCGAGCTCGATGAGAGGTTCGGGCGGTAGCTTCTCGATCCTCCAGAACGGTGTCGAGTCACGCCGGATGACGGAACTCGCCGAATCGACACGAATGGCGACGGCGGCGTAGCGCCTGACTGAAAAGGACACGTCGACTACGGCGTCCCACGTCACCTCGGCCTCGTACGACCAGCCGCGTTGACGAATCCCCTGCGCAGTAAGTTCGACCCTGCCATTGCGTATCGATCGAGTAGCCAGAGGAACGAAGAAAGTCGCAAGAAACGCACCCATCACGCCGCAGATCACCAGCAGCGGACCACCAGCAGCGGACCACCAGCAGCGAATCCGAATCCGATCAGGACGACCACCAGCGACCCGACCACAGCGCTGAGCAGTGGCAAGCCACGAGAGTCGTATCGCACGGTCGACGCCGTGACCGTCCGACGTGCAGCCTCACCCACGTTGCGCGACGGTTGATTGCTCCATGCGAAAGTTGCTGTCGCAGTAACGAACACCGCAAAGGATCCAGTCGCGACCGCGGACGCTGCCTGACCGGTGATGACACTGGATCCAGCCAATACCAGGGCGATCAGCGCAAGAACACCGGCGAAAACACTGCCCAGAACCAACTGCACCCGCGGGACAGGGAAACCGGGAAGCTCGTCAGCGCGTTGATCAGAAAATTGCATCCCATGCCCCCGTTGCTAATCCTCGACCGAGCGGCCCGTCAAGACCGCCTACAGGATCAGACGCACACCGAGGACAATCGGTTCCCCAATTCAGCGATCACCCTCGTGCAGGCCCAGCGAACTCCGTAAGTCGATGCGACCATTTCCGAGTGCTCGACGCTTCGCCAGAACAGCATCGACGTCGCTGACGTGTTCGCCGCGACAGCGCGTGCATGTGATATGCACGGCGCAGCGTCAACGGGTCGAGAGCGTGCCCAGACATACACGACCGCGAAAGCCGGAACGATCCGTTAGAGGTCGGCTGGTCGTGCGAGTGATCTCATCGTCGACTCGGATACCCGGTATCCGGCCTCGTACATCCATGGCCAGTCGGCGAAATCTTCCGGATCGACGATGAGCGACTCGACCCCACCGTTTCCGCGTCGTTTCGGTCGGTTCGCCGGGTGTGCCGGGTAGTCCTCGACCAGATCGTCACACTGGAGGCTTTGCCGGAAGATCAACCACGTCTCGGGAGTGAATCCGACGGCCTCCGCTCGTTTGGCAAGATCGATCCATGCGCCGATGTTGGTGTAGCCGCCGTCGAGGATGTGCTGTCTCGTCGCAATCATGGGAAACGTTCCGTACCAGATCGGCGGATAGTCGAGCAGGGTTCTGCACCATCGCCTGCGTCGTTCCGGCGGAATGGGGTTCCACTTCGCTTGGGCGGCAGCCAGTTCGAAAGACTCGGACATAATTCACCTCTTCCGGAGGTGCGAGACCTCCATCGACTTGCCCGCCGGCGGCCGCCGGTCGAGCCGGTTCTTCCCCTGGGGCACCCCTGTCGATGGAGACGGGGTTGCCGGACAGCCGGCCAGGTACCGTGCGACTGTCACTCTTGAACCTGATTCGAAGATAGCCCCGACACACCGATTTGTCACGACGCATCGGCACGCAACGGTTTCAGCGGTCCAGGCAGGTCCATATCGATCACCATCTCGTCATACCCAGCCCGATCCGCGCGGGACCTGGGCGCGGCTCGATAGAAGAGTCAACGTACCGTCGACCGCTGCGTGCGCGTCTTCAATGGCCCTGCCAATAAGATCTCCGAACGGGACGGAACAATCAGACTGTCAACCCCTTTCACCGGATGGGTCAAGTAATGGAAAACGGAAGATTCGAAGAATTCGAACTCGCCCGGGTAGTCACGGACAACCTGGTTTCTCTAGGCATCCGGCGGGGCGATCCGGTTACGATCCTCGAAACGCTTGGTGACCATTACCTGGTTCAGGCAGTGAACATGAACGATGACCTCCAAATGCCCTGGGGCGATGCTGAACATAGCGATCTGGAACCCTCCGACGGAACCGATCAGAATGGCAAGTCGCTGTCATGCCCATTCCCGGTCCCCCGTAGAAACATCCGACAGCCTCTTGGGAACTCACCCGCTTGAGTCGAGGTGCCAAGACTTGCCGTAAGAGCCCTCGCTTCGTATGGCCGGCCTGAGTCGGCCCATCCACCTGTGCGGCACGACTTCCGAACTAGCATTTGCAGCGTGATGCATCCAAGATTTGCTGAATGAGTTCGATGAACCGCGACGACGCTGTATGGGCGCCGCTCTCGAAGGACGACTACGCCCGGCACCTTGACTGCCGCGATGGCCGCTGGGATCTTGGCTCGAATTGCCGTGATCAAAGTCCTCGTTGCTTCCAGAATTTCGCAAGTCAGAATTCCTTGCGTCATTCGGAAACAGTAGGCGGACGCTGACCACTACCTCCTGTCGAATCGCAGACGCCCGCGAGCGAAACTATTCTCAGCCGCTAGTAGCCAGGGCTCGTGCGGGTTGTTCACCCGAGCAATGATCCGCTCGCATTCGTCGCGGTCGCCTCGGAGCTCGACCACGATCTCACCCCTGCCATCCGCTCGTTGACGTAGGTAGAGGTCGAAGTCTATCCCGGGAGGCAACTTTGCAAACCGCGTGATCAACTGTCTCAACACTATTCGCACGGTGGAGCCGGTGACCAAGTCGAAACGTACCTTGGAGAACTCATCGAGATTCATGACTTCGATGATTCTGGTTCGTAGCCCATCGGGAACAGGGATGTCCCGGTCGGCCACAAGAATGATCGACGCCTCGGTACCGGACAGGCCGTAGCTTGCGCCTTTGAGGCCGACGCCGGTGTCGAGGGATTCCCAAATCCCGTTCAGCCCTGCGTCCAGCTGAAAGCTTGCCTTGTCGAGGATGTCTGCACTCTGGCCCACGTCGAGCTGGTTGGTGATCGTCTCGTTGCGTACCCGGTCGGGATCCACGCTGTCCAGTACCTGCTCGGCCTGCCGTTCCAGGATTACGTTGCCCACGCTCTGGCCAGAGGTCAACGCCACCAATGCCTGCAGAATTTCCGGGCGACGGCTCAAGGTGTGATTCTCGAGCGCCTTACCAAGTAACTCTGCGTTTCGGTCCTGCATTGCAGTCCACGGACCTGGGATCGACATCAGCGGAATGTTGAGCTCACGGGATAGCTTCTGAGCCGCTTCGACCTGTGCAAACTGGATCCGGCCTGCCAGTGCTGCACGTTCGAACTCGTCAGCGCGTTCGGCCACCACACGTTTGAGCGCAATCTCCGCATCGACGTGCGCTCTCGCCATCGCCAACTGACCTTCGTGGTCGACCTCGATGAGTTCGGCTTCACGGCGGCGTTGCGCAGCACGTACTTCGATCTCGGTAAGCGCAACCTCGGCGACCTTGGAATCCATGTTGGCGATTTGAGCCAGTACGCCTTCCGGCCACGTGACATCGATGACCCGTGCCATCGTGACATGGATGAACTTCTCGTCGAGTCGGACCGTCCCCCCGGGGAATACGAACTCAGCGAATCCCGCGCTGTAAATCTTCAGTGGGTCGGCGCCCTCGAGCATCGTACGAACATGACGCTCGAGGGAATCCGTCAACCGCGATTCGATCGCCGTCGTGAACGCCGCGCCTTCCGATTCGAGCAGCGCAAGGAGTCCCACCTGATCCGACTCCGGATCGATTCGAAAGCCAAGGGTGATGGCTGCCGACGGGAGAAACAGCGAGTCACCCAGCGGGACGTGGGAGAAGCGGATATCGACCGTCACGGTGCTCGTGCGCAGCTTCGCATAGGACGCGGCCTGGAACTGACCGAGACCGAAGTCCCATCGTCGTTGACCAGCTTTGATCAGTTGACGACCGCCACCCTTCTTGAAGATGACGAGCCACTGGCCTGGCTCCGGGCTGAGTCTGCCCTGGATCGGGAATGTATCGCCCAACAACTGAGGCACACCGGACATCACACTCTCCTACTCGCCAGTGTCGGTCGTTCGACCGATTGACCATCGTACGGAATCAGGGTAGCGGCACGGCACGTAATTCAAACGAATGATCATGCCCACCAACATCTCTCGCAATTCTGCCAAGCTTGTCAAGCTGTAGTAGGTTTGACCTCCTTCAGCTGATCGTCCCGAAACAGCGAACTGGACAATCAAGGCGGCGCAGGTGGGCAACTCACGTTTCGACGATATTGCCGGCAAAGTTGTCGGAGGGGCGGCGGTGTTTCTGAACGCGACTGCCCCGCCGCCCGCGGCCGCTGACCTTGCGGAAAGCAATGAGTTTCTCGCGCCGCTGGTCGGCGCACATGTCAACGCCGCAGAGGCGGTGGCTCAGTTCGGTGAAGCGAGGGCGCAGCGCGATGAATCCGTTTCCGAACAGGTAGCCGAACCCGAGTATGCAGATCACGCGCCACCTGAGGACGTCGAACTATCCGAGGACACGACTACCGTCGAAGAGGCGAGCGACGCCGCCGAATCCACAGACGACTCCTCGTCGGATGCTTCCGGCGGGTTGTTGTGACGGACCGGGTAGCGAACGGCCGGTAGCAGCGTGAACATCAATACGCTCGAAATGGTGCACATCGACCGTGACCGTTGGGCATGGGCCGCTCGGGTGCCAGTCTTGCCCGACAGTATGGTCGAAGAAGAGCTGTACGGGCTCGATACGGTTCGACGTGCGTACCTCAATCTTGCAGAGGCTCTTGCCTATGCGGCCACCGAGGGCTCTGCCCTGCAATTGCGCTTGCACTCGGAAGGTCGAAGCGCGTCTCATCCAGGTACGGTCAGCGCGTGGATTGTGGGCGCGGCAACCACCGTCGAAGACGCGAAGACGCTCGGCAACCTCGTCGTCACGAATCTGCCCGCAGAGCTGGATCTGCTTCCCGCTAGTGGCGAGGACACAACGGATCTGTTTTGGTTCTTGACCCAGGGCGGTGCTCATCCGGACATCGCGGAGGTTCGGCGGAGACTCGAGGACGCGGATGTCGGACGATCGGCTGACGCCACCGCACGAGATGCGACCCATGTCGCGGTCTTGCAGTGGGCACCCGAGCCGCACGCTCTTCGGCGCGCGGTCGAGATGTTGTCGTACCACGAGGGCCGATGCGGCTTGATCCTTCATGCGGAAAGGACCGTTCCCAGCGTCGAACTGCTCGGGCACCTTTCAGACACAGTGGCATTGCTTCGATTCGACCCAGACCGTCGAACTGACAAGCTCGGCGACCAGATTTTGATGGAGAGCATCGAGGTACTACGCGACCTGCCGCGGGCCGCGCTGAAGGTCAGGGTAGCCGCCGTGAGCACGAACGGCCTTTTACCAGGGATGGTGGAATCGATCGGAATGGATCTCACCGGCCTTGGCGGTTTCGACATCGTGCGGCCCTCGGGTCTCGAACGATTCGACGCCGAGGAATTGTTGACCCTCGCGGTGGCGCACGACTGGGGGTTCGACCTCACAGACAAACTCGTACGTGAACTGGTCGAGATCTCGTCCCCCTCCCGGGCGGGCGCGGTAGTCCGTTTTCCCCAGCCACCTGTCGGCGGCTTGCCGGGCATTGCCAGCTCACCTCTTACGACACTGCCGCGATCACCACAACTGCAGCTGACAGGAAGCAACGGTCCTGCGTGCATTCTGGGCGCCGGTTTGACCGGTGGAACTGTCGAGCTGTCTTTGTCCGAGATCAATCGCCACGTCATGGTCGCCGGCCTCCCCGGTTTCGGCAAGACAACCTCTGTACAGCGTCTGCTCGAACAACTCTGGCTGGACCACAGAGTGCCGTTCTTGGTTCTCGACCCAGCGAAGTCGGACTATGCGGACCTCGCGGCGAGACTCGCGGACGACGGAGTCGAACACGTTGTCCTCGGTCCGGCGCATCCGGCGTTCAACCCCTTCGTCGTTCCACCTGGCTGCGACACAGCGGCGCACGCCGCACGAGTGGTGGGCGCCTTCGACGTTGCGCTCAGGCTCTCGGAGAGCTGGCCGTTCGGATACATCCTGCTGAGCCGTGCTCTGTACAAGTGCTACGAGACATCGGAGGCGCCGACACTGCGAGATTTCTATCGGACAGTGGGCGACATGATCCGGACTTCGGACTACTCCCTCAACACCCGATCGGAGATCATCGGGTCCTTACTCGGACGGCTTGAGTCGCTGGTTCGAGGACCGATGGGCTCGGCGTTCGCGACGGGGCCGGATGCGGGGATCGACTGGGAGAGGCTCCTGAGTACACCCACCGTCGTCGAGTTCCGAGCATTTGCGGGTCCGACCGAACGCTCGCTGGTGTTTGCTCTTCTCATAGCCGGTCTTGCGTCGTATCGTGAAGCGCACCCGCCTGCCGGACGCCTCGCGCACGTCACCGTGCTCGAAGAAGCGCACCGAGTCTTGTCGAGCCGGAGCGATTCTCAGTCCGAAGGAGTCCGACTCCTCGTCGAGGCCGTGGCCGAGTTGCGTGGAAGCGGAGAGGGTTTCATCATCTGCGACCAGGCCCCGTCGACGCTCGATGCAACGTTGAGGAAAGTGACCGGCAGTCTCATATGCCACCGAATAGTCGACAGCACCGAACGCGAGATGCTCGGGAATGCACTGTTGCTCAACGAACGGCAGGCGCAAGACCTCGCACGGCTCGATGTCGGTACAGCGGTCGTCTACGCCGCTGAGCGTGTGCAATCGGCCATGGTCCAAGTCTCACCGCCAACGTCGCGGCCGCCTAGCCTCCTTCTTACGAGCGAGCACAGCCTCGGAAGCGACGACGTTCATCCTGTGATGTGCATCGGATGTCCCTCGATGTGCACGGGTCTCGACTACGCAACAACCAGGCTTCGAAACCATCCCGCCGACGACGGTCTGATCGAAGATGTCTTCGCGGAATACAACGCCTCGCGCATAACCAGGGCCGAAGCCTGGTGCACCGCGGGCCACGTAGTCGCACTAGAACCAGCGTCGCGCTCGTCTCGACACTTCCTCAAGTCTCTCACCGAGTTGGCATCTGCCATGGACACTTTGGCCCCCACCAGATCCTCAGCCTCCACTGCACACAGGAGTTCACATGGCGAACAATGACAACGACCGGACAGCCGATCTCGCGTCGTACTTCACGTCGCCTGAGCCGGACACCGGGTCTC
The DNA here is from genome assembly GCF_002259425.1 of Rhodococcus sp. 14-2470-1a. Lineage (NCBI taxonomy): Bacteria > Bacillati > Actinomycetota > Actinomycetes > Mycobacteriales > Nocardiaceae > Rhodococcus > Rhodococcus sp. 14-2470-1a. The sequence goes on along the minus strand of NZ_NPFZ01000021.1, from coordinate 20,582 downwards.
CAGCATTAACACCTGCTACCCCGGTCGAGCCACCCGCTCCGCCTGCAGCGGGACCTACGCCGAAACCCTGGGTTCGACGGGAAGCCGGTGAGTCGAAACCACCACCGAGAGCTACGGCTGCGCCAGCGAACAAAATCGATATGACGCGCTACGACGGTGGCGGTGTGAAGATCGAGCGGTCGGACGTCGGACATGCTGACGATGACCTCAACACTCCGATTGTCCAGGCGACCACGTCGGGACCGGCCAAACCCGAGAGTTCGATCGACAAGTACGTACGATCTTTGCTCGCAGTCGTCGGAATACCGACCCTGATCATCTTCATCGGCAACTGGATTCCCGAGATCGGACTGTGGGGCTTCTATCGGACGATTGCAGACCAGGTCGCACCCGTCGCCGGAGGATGGCCTTTGCTGCGCGAGGCGGCCCCAGGCTGGGCATTCGACCACTGGACCGGCCTACAAGGCCTCGGTTTCGTACTCGTTCTCGCGCTGTATATCTCCGTTCACATCAAGAGTCCGCTCGCCCGGATTGTCCTTGTGCCCTTCGCTGGAGCGGTCGCCGCGCTGTACGCGTTGGCCGCCCTCATATCGCTATTCGCCGGTGCCATTCCCTCCAGCACAGTCGGTTTGCTCCTGTGCGTGATAGCAGCAGCACTGGGCGCCAAGATCGGCTATCAAGCGATGACGTCGACTGTAACGATCGGAAAAGTGCCTACACCCATGGCGCTTGCAGCCGCGATCGCGGCTGGTGTGACGGTGCTCCCAGCGTTGTCGGTCGGACGCTGGGCAACCGCTCAGAGTTTGACCGACCAGGCGGCAGCACTTACACGAGACAATTCGGAGTTCATGGACGCATTTCTGCATGTGGCAACGTTTCTACAGTGGCTCACCGGTGCAGCCATCGTCGGGTTTGCCTTCTCGATTGTCGACATCGCCGTTGCAGTCGGAAGAAAATCTTTGATCAAGCCGATCATCACGAGTGTGGTCCTACTTGGCCTCATCATCATCACCGCGGGCGGCGCGTCCAGCACTTCGAAGACCGCGTCGACCGAACTCGCAACACTCGGCCCAGGCGAAGAGGTACAGAATTGCACAGCCTGGTGGACCACTGATGCCGTACCCGCAACCACATTTGCCGTGGCCGGCGGCGGCTGCGACGTTGTACGCATCTACGAAGGCAAAGTTCGTATCTCCGAGACCCCACTCGGCTTCAACGCGCAATCGACGAGCACGTGGACCACGACCACAGGTTCGCCGATCACCGTGCCCACACCGACGGCGTCGTACGGACAAACGATAGTGGTGGCCGGGGCTCAAGGGTCCAGAAGTCCCGGCGCGTTCAACCTCGCCGGTGTTGGCTTTCAGAGCGGGGCGATCAATTGGACCTACACCTGCGCCAATTATGACCCGTTCGCCTTCACCTTCTCCGGTAGCCAGGGCGCAGACAACATCGACGGTGCAGTCTTCACCCCTCCGGGAGAGGGCCGCAGCGTCATCGTCAACTGCCTGGGGCGGGTCCTGCATATCAACCCCGACAATGGCGCGGTGTTCTGACGCGCACCATTGGGTGCTCGCTGACTCAGTCGCTTTGTCCACGAATTTGAGTGACTCGAAACCTGCCGCATGCGTGACGATGGGAGGCTCGCCCAACGTGGGCGGGCGGAAGCCAGATGGGCGATGATGCGCGAAGGACGAGATGAGTACCGACGTGGTGCTTGTGTCCAAAGCGGCGCACCGGGAAGCCTCATGAAGTAGCGCTTGGGTTTGCCTTCGACGGTGATGCGCCAGTTGCTGTTTATCAACCCACCGGTCACGGGAACTAGATGACGTTCAGCCCCTCCCACTCGGTGACGGGAGCGGGGGCCTTCTCGACCTGACGCTCGGGTTCGGTACGGGTAGATCCGACAGCTATATCCTTCATGGTCAAAATCTCCATGCTGTACCAACTTCTCGGGACCGGAAACGAGCCACAAGACTCGGCCAGTAATTGGGAGTCACGAGATCATCGACATTCCCGGTACCAATCTCGAATGAATAGACCGAATCGTCTTTGCTGCAATGTGCACTCACTGCTGACCTGAGCTGGTCCTTTGCCAAGCCGACGAGTATTCGCTTCGATCGCCGCGAAAGCTGCCGCACCTTCGCCAGCCATGCCCCCTTGCTAGGCTGCAGCGGAGATTTGCTAGCCAGGGTGCGAACCCTATCGAGGTGGACGTCGACGACTCCTTCGACACCGCAAGGCTGGCGCGTCTCGTCGTCATGGATTTCCACGGGTATCACGTCCTTGGCCACGCCGGTTCGCCAACATGTCGTTGCCGGGCGGGCGGGCATCGCTGGAAGCGCATTCGAACAAATTGACAGGAGTGGCGACACAGGTACGCTGCGAAATACCTAATGCGGGAGGGCTTCCACTGCTCATTCCGATGCTCGTTCAGAGCGGGCCAATGTGGCAGGTCCCCGATAGTCAGACCACCGCATTCTAGAGCTAAATATTGCCGACGAGCTGCGCGGCCTCGGCAAAGACTCGCTCCAGCCTGATCGAGTTCTTGATTCCCGTCTTCTTGTCGACGTTGTTGTATGCCTGTCCCGAAGGGTGTGGGCAATCGTCGAAGACTCTGGCTTGGCGGAGGAATGTCGGAACACCACTTTTCATAGCATTCCGCCAAGCCCGCTGTGCCTCGTTGCCGGACAAAATAATCACCTCGGGCGGTGCAGGTAATAGATTCAACAACTGCAATAGGTATGGTCTGGCCCTCGCAGCCTGACTCGCGAGCGTTCGTCCTGGACCGTTCATCGCCGGATTCGCCACCCACCATGGAACGACATTCCACGGGAGGTACGTCTCGTACCTCAGGCCTGTCAGCTCGCAGGTCTTGTAGACGTTATGCGCTGTCGGGTCGTTGTTGTACCGACTGATGAATCCCGACTCACCATCCGCAGCGTTCGAAGGGTCCTGCAGAAGCATCAGGACCTTTACTCCCTCGACGCCGGCATCTGGGTCAAAGTAGGGGATGCTCTCCCCTGTTCTCTCACGTGTCTCATCGACCCACATATTCAGAACACCACGCGGATCGTCGTATCGGCGAGCCAGCCTGTCCTCGACGTTGTGGGGAGCGAAGTCCTTGCTGAGCAGCTGGCCGCGTTCGTAGGCGAGCTTGTTCTTGACGTAGTTTGGACGCACGGTGCTGTTCTCCTTTTAATGTCTCGCTAGCTGAATTAGGACCGGCCGACCCCTCACCGCCGCTTAAATATCTCGCCAAAACGTCGGGCTCCGTCTCTAACGTCGTGCCCGATCTGTTGGAGCGCATCCAGATTGACAGCGCTGAACCAGCGCAGTCCATCACCGTCGATCCACTCGATCCGACCTGACTCGTGCAGAATCGCGATCTCTATCCCGAGCGCCTGCCTCACCTCGCTACTTACCTGCGGCGCGTATTCACGAGCGGGCTCGGGCAAAACTATTACGAGCTGGTCCGCATCGACACCCCGAGTGATCGCACGAAGGACCCGTCCGTAGAGTGTGTCGACCTCGGACTGCAAGAGTTCCCACTTTCCGAGAGCGACAAAGTGCAATGTCTCGTCGTTGCGTGAGCATGAATATCCACGAGACCGGCTGCCTGCCATCACTTCCCAGCCGTCCAGCTCCAGGGCTGTGCGAAACATCTCGTTGACAGATGGGCGGACGCCCTCGGCCGAGTCACTCATCACATGCTCCTAGTCCGTGGAACGGCGCATTGGTTGAGACTCCCACACCGCGACATTTACGGTTTGCTGATCGCCGTTCGGTAGTCGTTCGCCAAGCCGAAGTCCGAGTCCTCAATTCCCGCAATCGCATTCGCAATCAGTTCGGCATGTTCGTGCAGGACCGCTGCTCTTATTGTGCTGTCTGTTACGACGGGGTCCTCGGTGATATCCCCCGCTGCCGATGCTGCGGCGCGCAGAAGCTTGAGCGCTTCCTTCTGCTGCCAAGGCGTAAAAGGTTGCGACGTGACCAGGTCGATTACAAACGTTCTGCTCGTTGTCGCTGCCGCTGATGCAACGGACACCGCACCGGCAACCGGCGTCCGCCTTGGGCGATTCAACGAAATCGCAGTCTTCGGATCCCCAGTCAGGAATTCGTCCGGCAGCTCATGGGCTTTTGCGGCCATCAACGAAACTTGAGCGGAGACGGAAGACCCCTTGAACCAACCTCGCCCAACCGTTACCAACCCTCGATTTGCCAGGTGCCGGACCGCGGGAAGAAACTTCGCACTGGTCTGCGGCGTCAACTGTCCGATCCGGTGGTCCTCCACACGCACCTCGACTACCTTTTTCTCGGTCTTCGCCGTGCTGACATCGATTTCGTGCAGCGTGACTAGCAGTTCGAGCTCGCCCTCCGGCTCGACGAAGTGCCGGAGCACATCGAAGTGGTCGTCCACCTTCGTCACCTGGACCGAGTATCCGTGTGGCAGCACTGTGTAGGGGACGCTGGGAGGTTCGTTGCCGGGAAGAATGAGGTGCGGCTCGCTGAGCTGCACATCGATGTTGATGGCCAGGTCGACCGGTACACCTGGTCTGTCGTCCCACCGGTTCTGGTCGTACGCCCGGATCGATGCTGGCACCGTCGGAACAAGGCCTCGATTGACGAGGTCCATGAGTCGACGGTGAAACAGCATTGCGCGTTCGCGGGCAAGGTAGCCGATCAGGTAGTTCGACGCTCGGACCGACACCGCATATCGGTCATGCGGATTGTCGGGCTCGGGTATCAACTCGACGATGCGCCGAACGGTCGAGCCCGACGGGTCGAAGTCCGAACCCAAAGTAGCGCGGACGGCATCGACGTAAGCGTGGACACCGACGACCTCTTCATTGCACCAGTCACCTCGGCCGCCCCACAGCGGGTAGGGCTGCCAGCGTCCACCGTCATTGTTCATCGAAGATCCCCTCGTCTTGCCGGACAGGCAGCACGTTAGCCGACCACACGGACGACGCAGCACCGAACCACTCACGCGCAACATATGGAGTCATTCATCCGAATGAACCGCGCGGTACGCCGTTAGCAACGATAAGCACGGAACCCATATGTCCGATACCGTTTCGGCAGCACTCTGTCGGTGGGGTGCCCTAGCGTGTGAAGGTTGACGGCGTTGCCGCCACCCAATACCCCGTTCAGCCGGGTGATGGACGACGGAGTTCGGAGGACAGATGCAGGATCTCGGCCAGGAGCACAACCCGTTTCACACGGTGGTCGACGGGTTGTCGATCGAGGTCCATGCTCATCCCGCGGTGAATCTCGCGCTCGTCCACAACGGCGTCCCGCTGATCACCAGCGTCGAGGTCGTCAATCTCTCCGACACAGATGTTGTCGACGTGAAGGTGACCGTCCAACTTTTCGGCGCCGGTGAGCAACTGTCATCAGAGCGAGTCGACGTCCACGACGGCGCCCTTCGCGTCGGCGAGAACGTCGTGTGGTCCAACTACTCGTCGATCGTTCCGCCGATCCCACACCTTCGCGAGCTCAACGAAAGCCATTCCGCGACGATCGCAGTCACTGTGTCCCAGCTCTGGGGCGAAAATATCTACCTCAATGCGCCGATCCGCGTTCTGGCGCACAACGAGTGGTTCAACGCGCCGGTCTTCTTCGACTCCCTCGCTGCCTTCGTCCAGCCCAACACCAAGGCGGTCAATTCTGTCCTCGACGCGGCATCGAACCTCCTGGGCTCTGGAACGGGTGATCCGTCTCTCGGCGGATATCAGAAGGGTCCAGAGCGAGCCGCCCAGATCGCGGCCGGCATCTACGAGGCGCTCCGACACCGACAGATCCGCTACATCGACCCACCGGCATCCTTCGAAGACACCGGACAAAAGATTCGCAGCACCGCTCAGGTACTCGACGAACGATTCGGCACGTGCATCGACCTCGCCGTAACCTATGCGGCATGCCTCGAAGCCGTCGGGATTCGCCCGGTCATCTGGCTGATCCAAGGCCACGCCTTCGCCGGGTTCATGCGCGACGAAAGCCAGCTCGCTCACTCGACCATCACCGAGCCGAACGCCCTGATCAACCTGGTCGAGTCCGGCCGTGTAGTCCCGGTCGAAGCGAAGTATTACGACACCTCCGCGACGGGCACTTTCAAACAGGCTGTGGCGGATGCACGTCGGCACTTCGCCGATCACAGCGCACTTCGCGGCGTGATCGCGATCTCGTCGGCGCGCAAAGACGGCATCCGGCCGCTTCCGAGTCTGGACGAAATCGAAACCGTCAAAGCAGAAATCAGTTCGCCGGTACCGGTCACAGCAGACCTGGGCCTTCCAACTGAACTGCTCGACGCGCAGGACGCCTCGGACCTGGTTCTCGACAGCACCGACACCGCGCCCCCACGCGTCCAGAAGTGGAAGCGGTCGCTCCTCGATTTGAGCACCCGAAATCGGCTCCTCAATCTCAAGCCGATGCGCGAGGTCATCGACCTGCACGTCCCCAACTCCGGACTGGCTTTGCTCGACGACCTGGTCCACGCCGGCACCGACATCGAACTCATCGCCCACGACGAACTCAGTTCCATTCACGCACTCCAGGGCGCAAGGCGAGCACAGGACGTCGACGACGCCACCATCCTCGACTACCTACGCGACCGGAAGCGCATCCACGCCGTCGTCACCCAGGACACCTCCGCGGCACGGCTCAAGCATCTTCAGCGCACCGCACACACGATGTTCGAGGAGACCGGCAACGCCAACCTGTACCTGACGTTCGGCGGGCTGATCCACACCACCAGCAGCGGCAAGGACGCCCGCGCTCCCTTGTTCCTGCTTCCGGTGAAGGTGGTCGGCGGTACGGGTCGAAGCCAGTTCAAGCTGAAGGTCGACACCGCGGGAGTCTCGACACCCAACTACTGCCTCGTGGAATGGCTTCGCCTCAAACACAATGCGTCGATCCCCGCCCTCGAAAACCCGCCACTCGACGAGCACGGGATCGACATCGACGAGGCGCTCAAGAGCATCCGATCTGCACTGGTCGAGCACAACCTCGACTTCCGGATCGACGAGACCGCGTCGGTCGCTATCTGCCAATTCGGCACCTTCGGGATGTGGAAGGACCTCACCGATCACTGGGACATTCTCGAGCAGAGCCCCATCGTCCGCCATCTGACGCTCAGCGCAGGCGAATCCTTCCGCGATGCGCGACGACCCGACGGCTCCGATATCGAATCCGTACGGTGCACGAGCTCGATGTCCCAGTTCCCATCCCCGCTGACGGCTCCCAGCTTCGCGCCGTCGCACTGGCAGCTGACGGGCATACCTTCGTCCTGGAAGGCCCACCCGGAACGGGCAAATCCCAGACGATCACCAACCTCATCGCGCACACCCTCTCGCAAGGCAAGTCGGTGCTGTTCGTCGCCGAGAAGCAAGCTGCACTCGACGTCGTGAAGAAACGCCTCGACAAGGTTGGACTCACCAAGTTCACCCTCGACCTGCACGGAAAGAATCAGAAAGCCAACGCGATCCGCGACCAGCTCAAGCGCGCGATCGAACACTCCACCAGCTACAACAACCGAACGTGGGCGGCCAAACTCGCCGACGTCCGATCCCACCATGTTCCACTCGAAGACTATCCAGCCAAGATCCACGACACGAATGGCGTCGACCACTCACTGTGGACGGCCTACGACACCCTTCTCAGCCTCGGCGATGGGCCTGTCGCCCCCATCCCGGCGTCGTTCGTCGCCACCCCGTCGGTATCTGTTCCCGACATCACCAGCGCGCTGCAACAGTTCGAGCGGGCCGCTCGGTCGATCACGATCAGCGCCGACAATCCATGGTCGATCGCCGGAATCATCGACCCGCAGGCCACCGACGATCATTTCCGGGCAGTCGCAGCCCGGTTGGCGTCCGCACTCGACGCCGTGCATCGAAAACCCACCGTGCGCTACGTCATCGAGCAGGTGCCCGCTCCCGGATGGATCGAGCTCCTACTCCCCCAGGCCCGACGTCAGATCGGTCGCCCGATCCCGCCCGCCGACGCACTGATCACCACGCAGTCCCAACAATGGGCTGCGTCGAAACATGCTTTAGACGCCGAGATCTCGCTTCTGCACCAGCAATGTGGCCCGCTCACGTCGGTCTTCACACCCAGCTTCATCGAACATGGCGACACCGAAACGCTCGCCATCGCCGCCGAGGAAGCCGGTAAAGGTCTGTTCGGCAAGAAGAAGCGCACCGAGCAGTTCACGCGCGACCTCGCTCCTGCCCTGCTCCCCGGCGCGCAGCTCGATCCGGAATCTGCCTTGCCCCTCCTCAGATCCATTCCCGGCGCACGAGGGCTCATCTCGCAGACTGTCCGGCACATGCAGCAGCTGCTGACGCAATTCGCACCACCGACGTGGAATCCGGCCGGAACCGATGCCGCGGAGCACCTTCACCCGGCGTTCGACTACATCGAACAGACCATGGCCTTCACGCGGGCTCAACCCCAGCTGTGGCAACTCCTCACCGCCACCGGGCCACTGACACCTCAGGACACGGACATTCTGGAGGAAGTCGCGCACTCGTGGCGCACCTGGCGTCAGATCCTCGGTTCGACCGACGCCGACATCGACCGCTGGCGCAACAACACGCACTGGCTCACCGCGTGGCAGCGCGATTCACCGCTGTGGCTCGACGCCGTCCACACCGATGGCAGTGCGCCGATCCGCCAATGGTCGACGATGACGGCATTTCTCAATCCGCTCCGGGCGGTCGGGTTGGACGATCTGGTCCACGAACTACTGACCGGTGCCATCCCGGCCAATCAAGCCGAGATCTCGTTCATGCGAGGTGTAGCTCAAACATCGCTGAGCGAGCGGCGACGCAAACATGGTCTGACGCGGTTCGATCGGGCTATCAAGGACGGGCAGATCGACGACTTCGCGAACGCATCGGCGGTGAGTCGCTCGGAACAGGTCATCGCACTCCCTGCTGCGCTACTGGGCAGACGATCGTTCCAAGCGGGTTCGTTGACGGGTGACGTCGGCCAGCTGCGGCGCGCTCTCGATGCCAAGCGCGGTGGAACCACGTTCCGGCAGTTGATGAACCGGTACTCGAACTACATCCTCGAAGCGACGCCGTGCTTCTTCGTCAGTCCGACCTCCCTTGCGCAGTTCGTGCCACCCGGCTCGGTGACGTTCGATCTCGTCGTGTTCGACGAGGCGTCGCAGGTAACCGTCCCGCAGGCTATCGGTGCGTTAGGACGTGGTAAGTCGGCTGTAATTGTCGGTGATTCCCAGCAGATGCCGCCGACCGCCATCGGTGTGGTGAGCACCAACGACGGGGACGACTACACCGAGGACGACGAGGTCATTCCGGAAGATCTCGACAGCATCCTCACCGAGGCCGTGGAATCCGGCGTCCCACGGCTGTGGTTGTCGTGGCACTACCGGAGCCAGGACGAATCGCTCATCGCGTTCTCGAACGAGAAGTACTACGAGGGACGGCTCGCGAGCCTCCCGTCGCCCGGTGGCGACGACTCCGCGGGTGTCGAGTGGCGACGGGTCGACGGGCACTTTAACCGGGAGACCAAGGACCGCGTCCGCACCAATGTCGTCGAGGCCGAGGCGATCGTCGCCGAGATTCGTAGTCGCCTGTCCAATGCCTATCTCGCGTCGCAGAGCATCGGCGTCGTCACGTTCAACGCACAACAGCAGACACTGGTCCGCGATCTGCTCGAAGCGTCGGGTGATCCGCTGATCCTCGACCAGCTGCGTGAGGATCGCGACGACGGCATCTTCGTCAAGAACCTTGAGAACGTGCAGGGGGACGAGCGTGACGTCATTCTGTTCAGTGCGGCGTTCTCGACGAAGCCGGATGATCCTAAGCTGCCACTGAACTTCGGACCACTGACACGCACCGGTGGCGAGAAGCGGCTGAACGTCGCGATCACCCGTGCGCGACGCAAGGTGATCGTCTATACCTCGTTTGACCCTACGGACATCGACCTCTCCCGCACGCGATCGGTCGGAATCGCCCATTGGCGGGGATACCTGGAACAGGCAGCTCAGGCGTCTCGCACGGACGACGCCCGCCCGACCCACGCACGGGCCGCGTCGGACGAGATACAAGCGGGAATGGTCCAGTCGCTCCGCGACCACGGGTACGAAGTCGAGGCGAACTACGGGCTCTCCGACTTCGTGCTGGATGTGGTTGTGCGTGAGCCGGGTTCGGGGCAGTGGCAAGTAGCGATCTTGCTGGACGGTCCGCTGTGGGCGCAGCGTCCGACGGTGGCCGACCGTGACCTGACGCCCCAGCTGTTGGAATCGATGATGCACTGGGGTTCCTCGGTGCGGGTGTGGCTGCCCGATTGGATCGACAACCCGGACGCTGTGATCGCCCAGATCGGCGAGGCGGTCGCGGCCTCGAAGGAGCGGATGGCAGCGCGGAAAGCTGAGATCGACGCCGCGGCCGAAGCACAAGCCGCGGCGATTGCCGCGGCTGCAGTGACCGTCGACGAGCCGTTGGACTTGCCTGACGAGTCCGCACCCGACGCCGACCGGTGGCTCAAGCCAGACTCCGCGGCCGCCAGCATTGCAGAGCCCGACGAGCCTGCACCGGTGGCTCGGGCAACAGTCGAGGAACCCTCGCTGTCGTTCGAGGAACCGCGCGACTGGCATGGGCGCGGGATCGCCTACGTCGAAGCACCGAGTTCGACGCTGGGTGTGCGCGACGACCTCGACCGAGTCCACTCGCCTGCGGTGAAAAACACGATCATGCGGGCCGTTCAGGAAACGGTGACGACCGAGGGTCCAATTTCGCTTGACCGCCTGGCTCGCAATGTCGCTCGTCGTTTCGGCTTCGACCGTGTCGCGGCAGCCCGACGTGACTTCGTTCTGCAGTCCGTACCAGAGGAACTGATCGAGCGGTCGGAGGAGCTGGGTAGCTTCGTGTGGCCGAAGGAACTCGATCGCGCGACGTGGCGCGGGTTCAGGAAGACTCCGAACGACCTGACGCGTCCGCCGTCGGATGTAGCGCCGGAGGAGATCATCAACGCCATGATGTCGGTCTGCGCACGCACCGGCCAGCCCGACTACGACGCCTTGCTGCGTCAGACCTTGCAGACGTTCAACCAGAAGCGACTGACCGGACCGACGCGAGACCGGTTGGACGCTGTGATCGACCTGGGCGTCGGCCGCGGGCGGCTCATCAAGGTGAATGAAATCTATCGGGTAGGTTCATGATGCCTGATTCCGATCGATACGTATGCGCCAGGTGCCGAAAGCCCTCCGACAGGAGAATCGAGCTGTGCAGCAGGTGTTATAGGGCAACGAAGTCCAAGCCTAAAGCCGTACTCGCGCAACGACTGTTCGGCAACGCAACCACTGCCAGTATCGACCGCATGAATGCGTGAAAGTTTAGTTGGCAGTTCAATTCATAGCACGCGGGCGATTCCTCTAGCGTAGAGTCGTTGCCAGGTAATGAAGGAGGAGCACAGTGCCCGATCAACCCAGGACGACCAATCAGATCGTGCTCGCCCAGCATCGTAATAGATTCGAAGAATCGACACAATTCGGGAACACGCTAACACGTTTCTTCGAAGCCCAAGGAATTACGGCGGTGCGATTCGAAAGCGACATGTACATCAGTTCTATTTGGTGGATACATGCCACACTACCAAAGTCATCGCTTGAAATTTTCGATATCGCGCGTGAAGCACTTTTCGTGTACGCGGATCTAAATCGAATTCAACCAAGACTACTAAATCAGATAATCGAGCGCTTCGGAGGACATCAGAGCCTTGATTCAGACATTGTGTTTATAGCGTCTAACTCAGTGGATGCCGAGCGACTGGCAGAGCAAAGAGAAGGGACCTCCATCTCGATAATTCCCTTAAATTTGAGAGAAATAGAGCGCGATGGAGGCAAGCCAATTAAGAAGACACTGGAGCGATGGCTTCCAGTCTTCGATAGGTACAACGTGACTCGACCACTGCGAAGAACCGACGATCTTTTTGGCAGAAAAGATGAGCTATCCGAAATCGTATTTTCACTGCGCCACGGGCAATCAGTGGGGTTATTCGGACTTCGAAAAGCCGGTAAAACATCCATATTGAACGCGATTCAGACCACACGTTCTAAAAGTGGCTCGTTTGTCGTTCAACTGGATATGAGTAAATTTGTAAACGCAGCCCACTTCCGCAAGACTATTGTCGAGGAATGTTGGAAATCAGCAACATCAGTTTTGAATAAGGCGAACAAGAGCACTCGTGCTTTACATCGAGAAGGATTTTTAGGAACCCTGGACACTAAAGGCCAGGCAACGTCAGATGTCGACACGTTAGTAATGGGTTGGCTAGATGACGTTACAGCAGTCACCGAAACCGTGAAACTTCCGCTTGAGTTAATTATCGACGAGATCGACACCATTTTTCCAGGCCAGAGCACGCAGTTTCTAGATCACGAGTTACAAGATTTCTCCGTCGTTATGCGTCAGCTTCGAGGCCTGCTTCAAGCTGACGATAGGCAACAGCCGCAGGCGGTCTTGCTGTGCGCAGGAGTCAACCCAGCTATATTCGAGAGTTCAACTACCCCTGACGGGCGAAACAATCAGCTGTACAAGCTCGTACGATTGACATTTCTAAAGCCATTGACTTTTGACGATTCTTCGAGGATGGTCAGAAGTCTGGGATCCAAAATGGGTGTCAAGTACGGCGGGCAGGAAACAACTGAAAGTCTCTATGCATATTTCGGCGGCCACCCGATGCTTACACGCCAAGCTTGTTCGGAGATTTGCAAGCTCCGACCCGATGGATCATTTCCGTGGACCGTTTCACAGTCCGAAATTTTCAGAGTCGTTTCCAGCAGGGACATTGGATCGGTCTATCAACAAGCCAAAGAGATCGCAACCCAATTTACGCAGTGGTTCCCGCAAGAGGCCGAATTGCTGAGAACCCTGTGGCACTCCGACCCCGAGATGCAAAAGTTCGCAAACGAAATCGTAAACGAGGACAACGAGGCGCTGCTACACGCGCGTGCTTACGGATTGATCGATCCGGATTCTCCACCCAGATCAAGAATTGGTATGATAACCAACGTATTCAGCAAGTCGTAATCATGTTTGAATCAGAGTCGCATTGGGTCGACCGCGTTTTCGACATCCTCTATTTTGCGAACGCTAAGCTGAGAATGCCGAGCTTGCCGCTCACTGGAACGTCAACACTGCTATCGAAATTGACTGAGGCCATAAGAACTGACCTTGGCGAAGAATTCGAAATAGTGCAGTTCGACGGGCGGATGATTACAGAAAAAAATCAAACTGAATACGTGCAAGACGCAGTCACTCGGGCCGAGACGCTGGTGGACACCCAGGGTTCTTGCATTATGTTGCTCGACCACTATTCCCATGCGATGAAGCGCTCGCGTGCACCGAGGATGCAGACTCAACTTTTTAACTTATTAATCAACTCTCACACGTCCGCGAAGGTTGGCTGCCTTATATCACACCGAACCACTCAGCTTTCAAACCTGAATTTACAAGCGAGTTCATTTCTAAGTCGATTCCGTTATCAACCAGCACCTTTGGTCAATGAACTCGACTCATTTGATAACGGTCATCGCGGTCAAGTCCAGCTTGCTTCAGAGCGTGTCGGAAGAGTGCCGCTGTTTGTTCGCGCGAGTTCACCTGACGGCACTTTTGACGCTCAAGCGTGGGATTACTTTTGGCAGGATGCCTCCCGTGAGATCGCTCGTGACCTGCCTGAGGATGCGATCAAATTCATTCTGAATCCAGAATCCGAAAACCTAGAGAGAACGCCCATACTCAACCAGTTCACTGCACTGGGAAGCGAACACCCTAACCAGCTGTTACTCGACCGACTAAGAGTCCATCTTCTTGGAGCGCTAGGCGCATGGCCAACCGCAATGGACCAGTCGGCGTCTCGATTTGGGAGAATGCTGGACAGCCAGGGGCCGTCCTATTGGTACGACACATACATCTACAGCCCTGATATTCGCGATCGGGTAGTCGAATTTCTTCGCGAGCTAAGAAAGTGGACCGATGTAGATTTAAGAATCATGGGTGCAAATCTCCGGGATTGGTCGACCGAGGTCACCGCAGAAACCTTGAAATGCTTCGGCTCCATACCAAACGTGGAGGCGCGGATTGTTCCGTGGCGCGAGTCTTCGACACTGCACGACCGTCATCTCGTTGCAGTAGGCAGCACCGAGGGATACAACATCCCAGAGATACGAGACGTCGCGGTAGTGAAACGAAGGGGTTCAGCCACGGAATCGAAATTTTGGCGTTCACCTGTTGACTACTCATCACTATGGCGTGGTGCGGCTGCCGCGTATTCCTGAAACCTACCGCTGAAACCTCGAGCCAGCGTGCTCCGAGTCATGCTCTGCCTCGGCCGACACCGATTAGTTAGTCAACAGTGCATCATGGAGTATTTCTGCGTCGCATGATGTGCGCAGCCCAGGGCCGGGCGAAGACCAGATTGACTACGCTGACTTGTTCCCCCGTCGCCCGGGCGAGCAGGTCGGCATACACCGACAGCTGGGTCCAGTAGGCCTCCAAGGTCTCTCCGGTCACCCCGACATCGGTTTTGTAATCGACGATCACCAAGTCTCCGTCGTCCTCGCGGTACACCAGGTCCGCGATCCCCTCGACCACGATAGTTTCATCCGGTGACATACCGGCTCTTCGATCTTGACCGGGCAACCCTGGCCCTGAGCTCGTTCGGCGCGTCTACCAGCTGAAGGCCCTTGGCCCCTGAAGTCTGAATGTTGCGAAGCAATCGGACTATCGAGGGAACCAAGGGTATGGATCAGAGTACGACAGTGCTGTTCGGGCTGCCCGGAGTACGCGTTGACCGCGTGACGAGCAATGCCACCGGGGCAAGGTTGGTGGAGTTCACCACCGACGATGAGCAGGCCGCTGCATGCCCGTCGTGTGGGGTGGTCTCGACATCTGTCAAGGGCCACGCTGTGACCAGACCGAAGGACGTCCCGCACGGCGAGGAGTCAATTCAATTGCAGTGGAACAAGACCCGATGGCGTTGCAGAGAAGACTATTGCCAACGTGGGTCGTTCACCGAGAGCATCGACGAGCTCCCGCCGCGGGCGAGGCTGACCGGCCGGCTCGGGCGTGCGATGGGATATGCGATCGGTGATGCCGCCCGATCGGTTGCCGAGGTCGCCGCCGCTCATGGTGTGTCGTGGCCGACCGCGCATCGCCGGTTCGTCGCACTGGCCGAGCAGGTGCTGACCGAGCCTGCACCGGTGTGTCCGTGGCCATGAAAAAGTACCCACTGGTGGCCAGGTTGAGGTCCCCACTGGTGGCCAGATAAAAGTCCCCACCCCGTGTTCGTCGTGTCGATCAGGAACTTTTGGCCCGAGCGGTGACGGTGAAGGTGCCAACCACACACCGCACCACCCGGGGAGTTCCATTGAAGTCTGCGAGGGACCGTATGGACATCATTTCCACCTACAACCAAGTCGGGTCGTACCGAGCCGCCGCCGAGCTGTGCGGCACTACCCACAAGACCGTCAGACGCATCGTCGAACGATTCGAAGCCGAACAAGCAGGCCACAGCACTGCTGCTCGTGCCGAACGTGAACACAACTACGACGCCGTGACCGAGTTGGTCACCGAACGCGTCGAAAATCCCAAGGCAGGATCTCCGCGAAACGGATTCTGCCGATCGGCCGCACGGCCGGCTACGACGGCTCGGACCGCAACTTCCGCCGCCTGGTCGCCGAGGAGAAAGCGAAATGGAAGGCCGCGCATCACCGCGGCCGCCGCCCCGCGGTGTGGGCGCCGGGCGATTACTTGGTCATCGACTGGGCCACCATCGGCGGTCTGCATCTGTTCTGCGCTGTTATGGCTTACTCGAGAGATGGCGATTCGTAGCGTTCGCGACCGACGAGAGAGCGACCACGACAATGGCATTGATCGCCGAAGCGTTCGCCGCGGTCGGCGGTGTCCCGGCGAAAGTACTCGCCGACCGAATGGCATGCCTCAAGGGCGGTGTCGTCGCGAACGTCGTCATTCCGACCCAGGACTATGTCCGGTTCGCCACCCATTATGGGTTCGCGCCGGACTTCTGCCACGCCAACGATCCACAATCGAAAGGTGTGGTGGAGAACCTCGTCGGTTACGCCCAACGAGATCTCGCCGTGCCGTTGTTCACCGAAGCGGCCGTTGCCGGCACCACCGTCGATGTCCACGCCGCGAACGCGGCCGCGAAGATCTGGTGCGCAGAAGTCAACGTACGGGTGCACTCGGAAACCTGTGCCGTCCCAGACGAACAACTCGATTTGGAGCGAGAGTTGCTGTCCGCGTTGCCATCTTTGCGTTTAGAGATCGGGCCACCGCCGGTCACTCGGAAAGTCGACCGCCTCTCGTGCGTGCGGTTCGCCTCGGCCCGGTACTCGGTGCCGGTGAAGTTCATCGGGGCCACGGTCATGCTCAGGCAGGTCGACGGACGGCTAATGTTCATCGATTCGTCCTCCGGCGAGGTCTTGGCCGAACATGATCTCGCGCAGCCGGGAACAGCGTCGGTGCTCGACGTTCACTATGACGGCGCCCGGCCTGCACCGAACAGGGGTCCGCGTCCGAGAACGACTGTCGAGCAACGGTTCTGTGCACTCGGAGAGAGCGCCGAGCGGTTCCTGGTCGGTGCCGCGGCAATCGGTAACACCCGGTTGTCCTCCGAGCTCGAGGTCCTTCTTGCGCTCGGCGCCGCGCACGGCCATGAGGCGTTGCTCGGGGCGTTGACACGTGCAGTGGCGTTCCGGCGGTTCAGAGCTGCCGATGTCCGCTCGATCCTCGCCGCAGGAGCCGGGACACCGCAACCCCGCCCTGCCGGTGATGCGCTGATCCTGGATCTGCCGACCGCTCCGACCCGTTCCTTGGATGCCTACGCGGTTAGGCCGCCGTCCAGCGGGCAGCAGGTGCCGTCATGACCGACACCACCGTCGCTAACGCCACAGCAGGTAAGCCGACCACCGCGGCACCGCAACAGGTTCCCGAACTGGCAGCCGATCTCGATGCAGGGTTGCGGCGGCTCAAACTCGCTGCGATCCGCAGGACCGCACCCGAAGTGCTGTTGACCGCCAAAACCGAGCGCTGGACACCGGAGGAAGTGCTGCGGACGCTGGTCGAGTCCGAGCTCGCCGCACGCGATGCCTCGAACATCGTCAACCGACTCAAGGTAGCGGCGTTTCCGGTGACGAAGACATTGGAGTCGTTCGACGTCGCTGCGTCGTCGATCCAGCCGAAAGTCTTCGACTATCTCTCCAGCTTGGAATGGGTTCGGACGCAATCGAATCTAGCGCTCATCGGGCCCGCGGGGACCGGGAAGTCGCACACCCTGATCGGGCTCGGAGTCGCCGCAGTCCACGCCGGGCACAAGGTCCGTTACTTCACCGCCGCGGATCTGGTCGAAACGTTGTATCGCGGTCTGGCCGACAACACCGTCGGCAAGATCATCGAATCGCTGCTACGGGTCGATCTGATCATCGTCGACGAAATGGGATTCGCCCCGCTCGACGACACCGGAACGCAACTGCTATTCCGGCTCGTCGCCGGCGCTTACGAACGACGGTCGTTGGCGATCGCCTCGCACTGGCCGTTCGAGCAGTGGGGTCGGTTCCTGCCCGAGCACACCACCGCAGCGTCGATTCTCGACCGACTGCTCCACCACGCAACCATCGTCGTCACCGACGGCGAGTCCTACCGCATGAAAGACGCACAACACCGAAAGGACCGCCCCTGACCAACCGGAAACATCAACACGGGGTGGGGACTTTTACTTGGCCACCAGCGGGGACTTCATCTTGGCCATTGACACGGTGCGGGTACTCGGAATCGACGAGACCCGACGTGGCAAGCCCCGGTGGGTGTTGTGCGAGTCGACCGGCAAGCGGGTGCGCCAAGATCCGTGGGATACCGGATTCGTCGATATCGGCGGCTCTCAGGGAATGCTCGGGCAACAGTGCGGCCGGACTACCGCGGCGGTTGTGGAGGGGTAGGGAATTTCGATGAGCGAAACTAGGGAATTTCAGCGAGCGCCGTCATGGGCACTTTCATGTAAGGGTTCAACACATCTTTGACGGATCGTCATCGGGACATCCTTGACGCTTCACAACCGATTGCCAACGTCCGCTCATGCAGAATTCAGAGCCTCGCGAGTCGGAAACAGACAGGACCACCAGAGTCACGGTGGAGGTGCGCCTGAGTGCGGTGACCGAGGTGATCAACGGATCGCCCGTCGTAGACGTCGCGGAACGATTCGGTGTCAGTCGTCAAACTGTCACGGCGTGGCGCAAGCGGTACGAGGCCGAGGGACTCGAAGGTCTTGTCGACGCATCGAGGCGACCACACTCGAGTCCAGCGCGAATCGATCCGAACGTCGAAGCACTCATCTGCGAGATGCGTCGCCATCATCGTCGGTGGGGTGCACGCCGTATCGCCTACCAACTCACTCTCGAAATCGGCGACAGAGCGCCGTCCCGATCAACGGTCTACCGAGCACTCGTACGCAACGGTTTGATCAATCAGCAAGAGCAACAACACAAAAGAATCTACAAACGGTGGCAACGAGAAGCCCCGATGCATCTGTGGCAGCTGGATCTCGTCGGCGGATTGTTCCTTGCCGATGGACGCGAATGCAAGATTCTCACCGGCATCGATGACCACTCCCGGTTCGTCGTCACCGCCACGATCTTGCAGCGCCCCTCTGGCAACGCCGTGGTCGAGGCATTCCTCGCCGCAGTCGCCCGGTGGGGTGTTCCATTCGAAGTCCTCACCGACAACGGCAAGCAGTTCACCGGCAAGCACACACGCCCACTGCCGGTAGAGGTTCTGTTCGAACGGACCTGCCGAGAGTTCGGAATCACCGCCAAGTTGACCAAACGACACTCACCCACCACCACCGGCAAGATCGAGCGGTTCCACCGCACCCTTCGACGGGAACTCCTCGACGAGGCAGGCGCCTTCACCGACATCGAATCCGCCCAGGCAGCGCTCGACGAATGGGTGCACGCCTACAACACCGTCCGTCCGCATCAAAGCCTCGACATGGCTACACCTGCAAGTCTGTTTCGAGCCCGTGACCACCCCGCACCGCCCGATTCGGCGGCCGCACCACAACCTTCGACCCAACACCCTTTCCAGGTACCTCATCCACCTGCACCGACACGCCAACGAAGCTCGCAGGCAATAGAACTCGACGTCCGAGTTCCTCCAAGTGGAGTCATAGGAATCGCCGGAATGCAACAGATGTGGATCGGAAAGAATCACGCAGGACGCGCGGTGACCCTGTGGCTGGATCTGACCAGCATTCACGTCATCGCAGACGACGTAGTCATCAAGACGATACCGTCCAGGCTCACCACCACCGACTTGGAACGACTCGCCATGCGCGGCGCTCGTCCGGGTCGCCCAGCACCCTCCAGTGATGCTGTCGACCCCAGCAAGGCGGTCTCGCGACCCATGCCGATCGAGATCGACCGTACTGCAAGCCGCGACGGCATCGTCGTGATCGCCCACCACCAGCTTCGTCTAGGAGTGGCGACCGCCGGAACCCGCGTCACCCTGCGAATCGACGGCGGACTCATACATGCAACCGCCAGCAGTATCCTTCTCGCCACACTTCCGAACCCATTGTCCCAGAATGAGATAGCGTCGCTGACCAATGTTCGTGCGGCAACCGGAACTGTCCCAGCACCACCACCCGCCGGCGCCCAGAGCGTGCAACGCCGCGTGCCGAAAGACGGCAAACTCATGGTCGCCGGCCAACGCATCAACGTCGGCCGCGTCCACACTGGCATCATCGTCACAGTCCTGGTCGAGGACCATTACTTTCGCGTACTCGATGGAACTACCGAACTCGCACTCCGTGCGCGGACATCGACAAAGCCTATCCGCAACTTCAATGCCCACCGACCCCGTGCCACGTAAAGGATGTCCCGAAGCCGATCTGTCAAGCATGTCCCGAACCCATACACGTCATGGGCACTTTCACTGAGCGCCGTCAGGACCTGGGGAATTACATGACAACTACCCCTGGGGAATTACGAGACCGTCGACACCTCAAGAGATTCCTTGCCTTACGAGACCGTGAACCGGTCGCGTTTCCGGCCCGGCCCACGGAACGCCGACTCGTTGGCAGAATTGATGACACAGACCGGAAGGCCATCGTCGCTGTGTACGTCGCCGGAAGTACGAGCTTTGCTCAACTTGCCGAGCGCTACGGTGTCAGCGACTAGTCGATCCGCATGATCCTCCGCAATGAACTGTCCTGGATCTGATGGAGACCTGGTTCAAGCCACTTCGCGGTCGGAGGTGGCGATCGAGCATTGCTGACGGTACTCGTTTTCATAGTCGACGGGCGAAACGTAGCCGATTGAGGAGTGCAAGCGACTGGTGTTGAACCGATGCACCCAGGACGCGGTTTCCCGTTCGATCTCGGCCCGACCGGTCCACGATTTCTGGCGGTCGATCAGCTCGGTTTTGTACAGGCCGATCGTGGATTCCATCAACGCATTATCGAGCGCATCGCCGACGCTTCCGATCGATCCGGCCAGCCCCGATTCGATCAACGCTTCGGTGAAGGCAAGCGAAGTATAT
>NZ_NPFZ01000064.1:0-588 GCF_002259425.1 Rhodococcus sp. 14-2470-1a | reverse complement strand
ACCGACCCCCACCTCGCCGCCGACGCCGTACTACGCATCAAAGACACACTCGCACGCGTCCCGGACCGCGGCATCGGCTACGGCATACTCACCCACCTCAACACCGAAGCTGCTCTCCCACAGAACATTCCGGACATCGGATTCAACTACCTCGGTAACTTCACCAGCGGCACAGCTGGTGACCGCTCCTGGACCAGCGCCCCCGAAATCCCGGGCATCCGTGGACACGTGCCCGCAGAGCTTCCCGCCGCCGCAGTTGTCGACGCCAACATCGCCGCGGTGTCGGACGCCGACGGCGCGACCGTCTTCGACGGTTCCTTCGCCTACGCCGAGAAAATTCTCACCACCGAACAAGCACACGAACTCGTCCAGTTGTGGACAGCCACGCTGCGATGCCTCGCCGCCTACACCGGCCGCAGCCGACGCTCACTGACCGACTTCACCGCCACCGGTCTCACCTACAACGACGTCACCGCATGGGAAGAGCGTTACGGCGACATCGCTGACGTCCAACCACTGACACCACTCCAACACGGCATGGTCTTCGAATCCATGCTCGGCGCTGTGTCCGGTACCGACGTGTACCTC